>JBEKLD010000090.1:0-12247 GCA_050010375.1 Vulcanimicrobiaceae bacterium | reverse complement strand
CCATGCGCTGATTGTACGACAATGGTCGGTTCGGCGCACGGATAACCCGCCGCGAGCGTTGAGCGCCGAGGCGCTCTCGCACGCACGGTAAGTCCGCTTTCCGTGAGTCGATCTGGCGCGCATAGAAGAGGAGCGGCGACGGTGTCGGAGGCGATCGTGGTCGCGACGACGACGTCGCCGATGTTCAGCGGCGACGACCGCTCACGCGACGATAAGGCGATCGACCTCTGGCTGCACGGACGCCCCGAGTCGACGCAGCGGGCGTACCGCCGCGACGTCGTCAAGTTGCTCACCTTCGTCCGCAAGTCGATCGCTACGATCACGCTCGCCGACCTGCAGGCGTTCGCCGACAGCTTGACCGGTGCACCGGTCAGCCGGGCGCGGACGCTCAACGCAGTGAAGAGCCTGCTCGGCTTCCTGTGTCGAGCCGGGGTGCTACCGGTCAACGTCGGCGCGGCGCTGCGGATCCCGAAGTCGCGGGACACGCTCGCCGATCGCATCCTCTCCCGCGCTGAGACGAAGAAGCTGCTCAAGGTGGCGACGGACCCGCGCGACTACGCGCTGGTCGCCTACGCCTACGAGAGCGGCTTCCGCCGGGCCGAGCTGCGCGCGCGCCACCGCGATGTCGCGATCGGGGACGGCGGCGACGCCTTCGTCACGGTCGTCGGCAAGGGCGGGAAGACGCGCACGGTCCGGATCCGGGCCGCGACCTGGGCGCTGGTCGCCGCGCTGCGCGCGCCCGACGTCGACGGTGAGGCGCCGCTCTTCCCTGGCCGGGACCGGAGCCGGCCGCTCTCGGCCTCGCAGATCTGGCGCATCGTCAGCGGCCTCGGCCGCAAGGCGAAGCTGCCGCGCGCGATCTCGCCGCACTTCCTTCGTCACAGCCACGCGTCGCACGCGCTCGACCGCGGCGCGCCGATCGCGCTCGTCCGCGACACGCTCGGGCACAGCTCGGTGGCCGTGACCGATCGATACCTGCACGCGCGGCCCAAGGAGAGCTCCGGCAAGTACCTCGGGCTGTAGGGCAAGCGGACGAGTTTCCGTGGGCTGGTTACCGGCTAGTCCACCTACGTCGTCGGCTCGGAGCCCCAGTTGTTCGCGAACTGGCGAACGCGGCGGTCGACCTCTTGTCGCAACGCGTCGTCCGTGCGGGGGACGCTCGTGTCGCCATGGTCGCGCAGTATCCCGATCGCCACCTCGACCGGGACGTAGCCGCTCACGTACATCTTGTGGATCTCGTGCTGGCGCTCTGTCATGCAGCAAGCGTAGCGCGGTCCTGCGGCGGCGTCTACCGACTCGCCACCCCGCCGAACGGACCCGAACGGTCGCGCGCACGCGAAGGCTACCTCGATCTGCCCCAGATCGCCCCAACCTGTCCGCCGGCGCGCCGTCCGCGCCCGATGCGCTCCGCGCTCGCCCTCCGGGGTTCCCGGGGCCGCGTTGAGGGGCGCGCCGGCGGCACACCTTTCGCCTCGAGGAGCCCGCAGATGGACTGGAACCGCGAGCGCATCGACGCAGTCGCCGCGGCCGTCGCGCGCGTCCAACGCGGGATCGTCCCGGCCGAGAAGTGCGCGAACTGCCGGCGCCCGTCGATCGAGGTCGACTACAGCGGACGCTGCCCGTTCTGCGCGCTCGCTGACCTGCACGCTCGAGGCACCCCGGAACAGAAAGAACGCTGGCTACTGACCGGGCTCGTCGCGTGATGCCCGCGGTCGCCGCGCACGTGCTGCGCCTGGACCACGAGCCGATCGTCGGCGCGCTGATGCGGCTGGGCCGGCTGACCCACGCGGCGACGATCATCGAGGTCGCCCCGGACGGGACGCAGCGGATCCTGCACCGCGCCGGTGACGTCGTGCGCGACGAGCCGTGCTCGGCCTGCAACGGGTCGCGCCGTTGCTCGAACTGCAGCGGCTTCTGCCACCGGTGCTCGGGACGGCCGCCGCGATGCTGAACAGTGGCGATCCCGCGGCCCGCGAGTGGTGCCTGGTCTTGACGATCGGCTTCGTCGTGCTCGGGGTGATCTGCATCTTCGACCATGTCCGGCCGGCGCAGTGGGCCGCGCTCGTCAACCTGATCGGCGGCGCTGCAGCCAGCATGCCGCCGTTCGGAGGCTGACCGTGGGGATCGTCTACATCGACGACGCCTGCGGGCTGTGCGGTCACCTCGACCATCTCGACGGCGCCTGCTCCGGCGATCCGCATACGGGGGCGCCGTGCGTGTGCGGTGCGGAGCTGTGCCCGGCGTGCTTGGAACCGGCGGCCGCGCCGCCCAAGGGCGCCTGTCCGTCTACCTACGGCCAGTTCATCGCCGACTGGAACGGCGATCCCACCGACGATCCCGAGGACGAGGGCCTCCTGCGTGACGACGACTGATCCGGCGCCACGCGTGCGCCACTATTGGCGCGGCTGCCGCACCGTCGACGCCGAGCGTCGCGAGTTCTGCGCGTGCGGCGAGACCTACCCGCTCGGCGCGACGTGCCCGGCGCTGGTCACGGTGCCCCGCGTGCTCGCGCTAGCCGAGCAGCCGCAGTGACCGCCGAGGCGGCCCTTCGCGAGCGCCACATCGAGACCCAGGAATCCGTCGTCGGCGGGCACGGCGGCGCCTGCCGCTGCAGCTGCGGCGCGCACGGGTTCGACCCGGATCTGGGCTGCCCGCGGCTCGAAGAAGAGCTCGAGGCGCTGCACCACGCTCGGTTCGATGACGACGGCGGCCCGGCGCGCGATTAGCTCGGGACGGGGGAGAATGTAGGGGGCGGCGTGTACAACTCGACGAGCTCGACGGCCGGCAGCACGACGACGACCATCACGTTCGGCGGTTGGGCGCAAGCCGTGCCGCCGCCGCCTCCGAAGTGCAGCTGCGGGTGTGCCGAGCCCACGGGTGCGAAGTTCGCCGACGGCACGCACTGGGCGATCCCGTGCGCTGAGCGGGAGCAGCGCCGGCGCGCGATCGCGGACGCCAAGACCTGGCTGGCCGGCGCGTTCTGCGCCGCGCCCGACCGCTCGAGGCTCTACCGGGCGCTCGCGGCCGTGTTCCACCCCGACTCCAACCCCGACGTCGATCCGGCGCTGATGGTCGCGCTCAACGCCGCGCGGGAGCGGTTCCCGGGCTAGGTCCGCAGGGGCAACTGGCTCAAGAGCAGCTTCATCATCGAGACCATGGCCGCGAGGTCCCGGGCGCCACCGAACCCCAAGAACGGGCCGCTGGGCTCGAATACTATCTGGCATCGGTACGCGGGATAGTCCTGCGACGGCCCGAGGGTCACGGTCACCTGCTGGCCCTCGGCGGCGCGCTCGATCGCGGCAGCTCGGATCAGGTTCTTCGCTTCGTCCACATCCATGCACAATCGATTCGGGGCAGCGGGCGCCGGCACCCCGGTTGTGGTAGCCTCGGCTGGATGGGTGAGCCGCGGCTGAACCCGCTCGCGCTGACACGCTACCGCGACCGTAAGGCCGAGATCAAGCGGCGCGTCGTCGCCGGCGAGCTGACCCGCGAGCAGGGCGCCGCGCAGCTGCGCGTGTTCGCCGCTGTGCTGCTGCGGCGTCGCCCCAAGTCGCCGCCGATCGGCAAGACCTAGCTCAACCCAGAGTTGCGCACTTGCGCAACCGCGCAAGTCCAAGGAGCCTGCCGATGAAGACCTTCACGTGCGGCGGCTGCCGCGCGACGTGGACCGCTGCCGTGTGCCCTGAAAAGTGCCCGAAGTGCGGCAGCGATCGGGTCGGAGAGCGGCTGCGAGGCTGACCATGGCAGAGGACGGACAGAGCCGACCGGACGCGCCCGAGCCGCGTCGGCGGACCCCGGCGCAGCTCGAGCGCCAGGACAGGCATTTTCGCATGCACGTGCTCGACGGCAAGACGATCCGCGAGATCAAGGCCGAGACCGGCGCGGCGCTCGAGACGATCGTCGCCGACATCCGCTTCGAGGAGCTGCGCCGGGCCGATGAGCTCGCCGAGCGTCGCGAGGGCGAGAAGGCGCGCGCGATCGCGTACTACGAGAACATCGGCCGGCGCGCGCTGCAGCGGGCCGAGATCGCCGACGACATCCTCGAGCAGATCCGCAACGGCGCCGAGTGTGAGAAGAAGGTCAACGACCGCTCGTTCGAAGCGGCGATTAAGGCTCGCGAGCGCATCGACAAGCTCCTAGGCCTCGACGCCCCGACGAAGGGCGACGCCGCGATCGAGAAGCTCGTCGAGGCGCTGACCGAGATCCCCGCTGGCCAGCCGCTGTTCCCGAGCGACCTGCCCCAGAACAAGACGTCGTCGACGACAGACGAAGCGGCGACCACCGCCGCACCGGAGTAGCCGTGGGCGCGCCGTCGCGGACGGCGGTGCTCGAGTGGCTCGCCAAGCGCCTGGGGCCGTTCAGGCTCGACCCCGTCGGCTTCGTGCGCAACATCCTCGAGATGGAGCCGCACCCAGGCCAGCGGCTCTGGCTCGTGCGCGCGTACAAGCCCGAGAACGCAATCACCACCGGCAACCGTTGGGGCAAGTCGACGATCGCCGCGGCGAAGCGGATCTACAAAGCGACGTACCGGCTCGGCTGGACGCCGGAGATCGCCGCGGCGCAGGCCAAGAAGCACGAGCTCTACCGATCGGTGAACGTCGGGCCGACCGCCGACCAGTCGCGGATCGTCTGGCTCAAGGCGTTCGGCCTGCTGCAGAACAAACGGGCGTCCTGGCTCGTCAAGAGCGTCAAGCTGACGCCGTTCCCGTGCATCGAGCTGATCACCGGCGCGACGATCGAGGCGCGCTCGACGGCGCGTGACGGCCAGTATCTGCTGGGTCACTCGTTCGACGACATCAACTGGGACGAGGCCGCGCTCGAGCGCAAGTTCGAGAAGATTCGCGACAACGTCTTGCGGATGCGCCTGGTCGATCGCAGCGGCATCCTGGACTACACGACGACCGGCCAAGGCCGCAACGAGTACGGGCGCTACTTCCTGCGCGGGCTCGAGGGGAAGGAGCCGATCCTCTACGCCCAGAGCGGCAGCTCGTACGATAACCCGTACATCCCGCGCGCCGACCTCGAGCGCAACGCCGCACGCATGTCGGCCGCCCGGCGCCAGCAGAACATCGACGGTGCGATCACCGACGGGGACGGCGATTTCTTCGACACCGAGGACCTCGAGATCGCTCGCACGCCACTGCCGGGCGAGATCGATCTGGACGACGCGTACCGGGTGATCGCCGTCGACGACGACGATATCGTTGCGTGGGCCAAGCTCTTTCCGAATCCAGAGGCGCGCGACCAGGAATGGCGCCTGCGATTCCCCTCGCACCGCTACCTGCACGCCTGGGACTTGGCCGACAAGCAGGACTGGGCAGTAGGCTCGACCTGGGACCTCTCGATGCCGCGCGCGACGCTCGTTGAGTTCGAGCGCTTTCACCAGAAGGGCTGGGGCCGCGTCAAGGCGCGCATCCGCGATCGTCAGTCCCGCTACGGCGGCAAGTCGTTCCTCGATCTCACCGGCGTCGGCGACGCGGTCGGTGAGGATCTGCAGGACATCGGCGCCGAGGGCATCGTCTTCACGGGTGGCCTCAAGGGCACCAAGCACGCGATGCTCGAGCACTACAAGATGCTGCTCAACCTGCGGCAGGTCCGCTGGCCCGATATCGGCCCGTGGGTCGGCGAGCACAGCTGGTACGCAAAAGACGACGCGGGACTTGTCAAGGACTGCGTGATGAGCGGCGCGATCGCCGGCTGGTTTATGCGCCGCGCCGTGATCTCGAACGCGCCGGCGAGCGCCTATCGCTGAAAGGTCGCAATAGCGCACCGGAGGATCTATGGGACAGGCTCTCGTCGGCGCGGTGGAAGAGGCGTTCAGCCCCGCGCTGCGCGAGGGCCGTGACCTCGGTCGGCCGCGATACGGTCCGCCGGTCGGCACGATCAAAGAGGTCGATCTCTACACGCCAGACGAGACGGTCTACGAGGTCGACCAGGCCAACTCGCCGGTGCGGAAGTTCTTCGATCTGGCGCAGGAAGGCAAGTGCGTCGTCGAGGCGCACCTGCTGAAGGTCGACGGCTCGTCGGTCACGGTGCACTTGAACGAGCACGCCGTAAAGGCGGCGCTCGAAGAGCATCGCCTCGGCGACGTCGCGGCGGAGGTGCTGCGCGAGGGCGCCAACGCGTTCATCCCAGCGGGCGACGTCGACGGCGAAGAGCGGCTGGTTGAGGACGACGACGATCCGGATGATGACGAAGAAGCTGCCGATCCACTAGCCGAGGCCAGCGACGAGGGCCAGGGCCCGATGGGCGACGAGTTCTTGCCGTTGGGCAACGGACCGTTCAACCAGCAGCTCTACCTCTACGACCTCTGGGACATGCTCGCGAAGTGCTTCTGGGCCGCGAGCCACGACCCGGTCGCCAAGTCCGCGCTCGAGATCATCGTCGACTTCGTGCTCGGCCGCGGGTTCCAGATCACAGCAGCTGACCCGCTGATGCAAGACGAGTGGGAAGCGTTTTGGAAGCTCAACCACGGCGACGAGCGCTTCCATATGTGGCTCTACGACTGGTTTCGCGACGGCGAGAACTTCACGCGCTTCTTCCCGCAGGTGACCAGGCCGCCCAAGATCGCGATGCTCGAGCCATCGACGATCCTTGAGATCATCACCGATCCCGAGAACATCGACGACGTCGTGCTCTACTGGCAGCAGTATCAGACGGCGATGCAGCTCTACACCTCCGGCGAGATGCCGGCGGTGAAGTACATCATCCGCCAGATCCCGGCGGCCGACGTCATCCACTCGAAGATCAACGCCGCAGCCTCCGAGAAGCGCGGCCGCAGCGATCTGTTCTGCGTGCTGGGCTGGCTCAAGCGGCTGCGGGACTACTACAACGCCGAGACACTCAAGGCGATCGTCCAGGCCGCCTTCGGCTGGGACTTCACGCTCAAGGGCTCGGCCGTCGACGTCGCAGCGGTCAACAGCTACGCCGCGTCGACGCCGCCGCCCGACCTCCAGCGTCCGGGTCAGGCCTTCTACCACAACGACGCGGTCGAAGTGAAGCCGCTGCAGGCGGACAAGGCCTCGACCTCGACCGGGTCGATCGGCGTCGGCGACGGCCTGCTCGGCATCATCGCGCTCGGGATGAACATCGTCAAGGACTACCTCGGTGTCACCAGCCGCGGCTCCCGCGCGACGGCGCTCGTCGCCGAGACCCCGACGGTGAAGCACATCGAGTCGCGCCAGAAGCTCGTGCGCCACTACATCGAGCGCGTGGCCGAGAAAGTCGGCCAGATCGCGATCGAGGAGGGCCGGCTGCCGAAGATGGTCCTGCGCGCGAACGACGAGACGACGATCAAAGCGATCATCGTCCAGCTGCGCCGTGGCAACTTGAAGAAGGCCTTCCGGGCGCTACGCGACGTCGTGCGCGGCGGGGTCTTGGTCCCGATCGACCTCAGTGTCTCGGTGAAGTTCGCGCCGATCGTCTCGGCCGACCGGACCAAGACGATTGCCGACGCCGAGCGGGCGGAGTCGGATCAGTACATCTCCAAGCGCCGCGCCGCGCAGATCGTCGCCAACGCCTTCGACGCTGACGACTACGACTACGAGGAAGAGCAGGCCGAGATCGCGGCCGAGCCGCGCACGACGATGATCGCCAAGACCGGCGCGCAGGTCGTCAAGGGCGCGCCGCAAGCGGGCGCGCCGGCGTTCAACCCGGGCGAGGTCGTCGATCCCGACGCCTCGGGCGGCGACGACCAGGACGACGACGGCCGCTCGAAGGGCGACGACAACCCTGCCGGCGCCGGCGCCGCGCAGATCCGCGGCGACCTCTCGCGCGAGGGCAAGCTCCGTCGCGCAGCTCGCAAGACAATCTCGTTCATCTTCGACGACCGCTGAGGAGAGGCGCGAGCATGTTCCCACTCGGCAAACCGGCTGCGTTCGTCGTTGGCTTCGCCATCGGCGCTCTGGCCATGTTGACCATTTTCCACTGAGGAGAGATTCGTGGCATTCCGTCAAGCAGGTGAGCCGGCAGGGCGGCCGCTGTGTTACCCGGGGCTGAACGGCACGCAGACGTTCACTCCGCCGAGCGGCACCATCATCCAGATCTTCGCGGCGAACAAGAGCTCGAGCACGGTGGCGACGTTGACTGTATCCGACTCGGTCGGTCAGATCGGCTCCCTCGTCGTGCCGGTGAACGATACGCGCGACCTGTTCGGCGATCCTGGCGTGACGGTGACGCAGGGCAGCGTCGTGACGCTGGTGACCGCCGAAGCGCTCGATATCACGGTCGTGATCGAGTAATGCTCCCACCGCTCACACAGGCGCGGTGCGCATCGGTGATCGCGAAGGACCTTCGGTTCGCCGGCGAGCGGATCGAGTTGCTCAGCTCGGTCGTGATCGGCGACAGATCGGCCGCAGCGCTCCTTGAGGAAGCGGCGGCCGCCTTGGAGTCGGCCAGCGATCGGACGTGGGCTGCGGCCAAGATCGGCACGGTCCTCGACGCCTGCGGCGCAGCCTTCGACCTCGCCGCGGCGCTCAGGCTGGCGGGCCACCATAGGGAAGCCGCCAAGGTGCAGCGACTAATCGATGCGGCGCGTGAGCTCTGCGTGCACGTCTGCGCCCCGGAGCCGCTGACCCCGGTTCGCCAACACCTGAGCGAAGTCGGGCGCGCGTTTGAGCTTCTGGTGCCGCAGCTCATCCCGGACGCCATCTCGTGCCGCTTCAGGATGGAGGCCGCGGATTCTGGGGACAGCTTCGTCAGCGACGACTGCCGCGCTAAGTTCGTCGTGCAGGTAGACCGCGGCGGCAAAGTCTACAAACTCGGCCTGATGCTCGAGCTCGCCAATGACTTCGACGCCGTCGTCGATCCGCAGCTCGTCGCACGTGCGATCATCTCCGAGTTCAAAGGCGACGGCTGCGCGATCGAGAGCGGCGAGGCACCACCAGGTTTCAGATACCCGAGCGTGGCCTCTGCATGCCTCTGACGCTAACCGGCGTCCAAGCCGGCTTGACGCCCCAGGACTGGCTCGGCGCCCACTACCCGTTCCTGGCCGACGAGTGCGATCGCATCCCGGGACTGGCCGCCACCTTCGACGACATCCTCGCCGCGATCGAGGCGTACGCCGAGGAGTACGGGATCGCCCCCGCATGCTTCGCCCCGACCTTGACGATCACGACCAGCGGCCGCGTCATCGTGGACCTGGGCGTATGAAGCTCTGGGAGTTCGAGCCCGACGTCCTGATCGCCGCCGTCGACGAGGCGGACGCGGTCGCCGTTTTGCACGAGCAGCTCGGCGTCGAGTATGATCCAGACGATGAGGCCCAGCCCGAGCTGCGGATCCTCGGCGTCATGGACGACCCGACGGTATGGACGCGCGGCGTGCTAGACCCGAGCGCGACCGAGGACGCGTACCGCCGACTTCGCGACGTGATCCTGCGATGAGCCGCCCGTTCCGCTCCGCCGTACGCGAGCTTTCGGTAACCATCGAGCACGACGCCCGCGACCGCTTCGGTAACGCGTACGCGGAGCCCGTCTGCCGCGTGCGGCTCGGGACCGATCACGTCGACTTCGTTTCGACGGACGCTCTCGATGCGCTGATCAACGTGCTCAAGGTGCGCCGCAAGACGCTCGCAGCGGTGGCTCGGTGATGAAGCCCTGGCGCTGCCGAGAGTGCAGCGAGTGGAACACCGGGTGGCGCACCCGCTGCGAGACCTGCGGGACGCGGCGCGAGCGCGTCGACGTCGCCGAGGATCCGCAGAAGGCGGCGCGGCGCGCGGCGATCGCCGCACAGGTCCCGGGCCTCGCCGGCGTGCTGGCCGACCTGGCGCGGGCGATGCGGGCGTACGCGGCCGAGAACGAGCTCGCGCTCGAGCTGCTCAACCCCGAGGCGATCGTCTCGCCCGGCGGCCGAATCGTCGTCGAGCTGATGGGGGCGACGTAGCGCGTGGCGTTCCACATCGAGATGCTCGCCCAGCGGCGATTCCATGACGTGACGGGAGCGACGGAGGCAAGCGGGATGACGCGGTTCGGCTTCTGCCGGCGCCTGGGCGCCGCCGTTACAACTGCGGCCGTGGTGCCCCTCATGGGCGCGATCGAGCCAGCATCGACACCGAAGCTCGCGGCGGCTTTCGAGAACTTGGGGTCGGTGACGGCGGCGTCCGAGCGGCTCGGGATGTTCACCCTGACGGACGGCTCCGCGATAGCCGTGACGCAGTTCGAGCAGCTCGTCGCCTCCTGGACGCGCGCAGCGACGACGCTGGGCGCAGTGGGTCGTGCGTCGTGAAGCCGGTCTTCACCGCGCCGATCGCCCCCGGCCGCGTCTTCGCGCTCAACCGGTTCGTCGAGTACGCCCTGGCGCCCAGCGCCGGCGTGCGCGTCGCGATCCTGGACATCTTCGGTCGCGGTGACGAGCGGGCGCGCATCGACTTCCTGCCGTTCATTGGCATGAGCGCCGAGCAGGCCCAGGACTTCGTCGACACGGCCGTCTACCGCCGCGTCGTCGCGGCCGCCAGCGAGCTGCCGGAGAACCTGGTCGTCGTGCCCGATCGGATCGCGAGCTGGCCGCTCGGGATGACCGAGGCCGACGTCGCCGCAGCCAACGAGAAGATCCGCGAGCGCGCGCAGCGCCGGGCCAACGGCGTCCCGTCGCTGACGGACTACCGCCGCGATCGGCGCGCGCCGTCCGGACCGAAGCGGGCCAGTCCGCCGCTGCCGGCAGCACCGTAACAACGGCGCGCGCGGCCTTCGGCGCGACCCACACCCTCTCTCGGAAGGAGTCCCGATGGCCCCCTTGCTCGTCGCAGCGGTTTCTATTGCGCTGCAGTTCTCACCGTGGACGCCTCCAGCGCCGCTGCCGGTTCCGACCACCTTCGCTCTCCAGGGCTTCGTCGGCGCCTGGAACGCCCCGACCGCGCAGACCGACGCGCCGGTGTTCACCACGACCGAGGAAGGCGCCCCGGCCGTCAACGTGACGTTCACCGTCCCCGACGGCGTCGACGCCTGCCGGATCGATCAGGTCTTCGCGGACAGCGACGGCAAGATCATCACGGCGATCAAGCTCGGCGAGGGCGCGGTCACACCCGCAACGCACCCGCACCTACGCGCCGAGCTCGCGACCGCGAAGGACGCGCAAGCGATGGGGCTACCGTTCAACGGCTACGTGATCGGCATCATCTGCAGCAACGCGGAAGACCCGTCGGCGGAAACGTCGCGCTGGTCGATCCTCTATCACCTCGACGCGACCGCACCGACCTGATCCCGTGACCGGCGAGGGCGAGCGGCACGATCGGCCGCGGCGAGCTCGCGGCTACGAAGGTCGCACGCTCCGAACTGCGCGCGAGGCGATCAGCCCGCGCGAGGGACGCTGGGTGTGGGGACGGCGCGGCAGGCCGCTCCGGCGACTCTGCGGCGTCAAGCTCCACGGCGTCTGGAGCGGCCGCCACGCCAACGTGTATGCGATCGCGGTGTCGGGCGCGTGGACGCACGTGTTTCGGGTCGACCTGACCGACTAACTGAGCGCTGACGCGCTCTGATCCACAAGGAGCCTCCGATGGCTGTCGACTCACCACGCGGCGAGAGCGGCCGCGCGGCTTCTATCGTGCTGTCCGTCCTTCATCCGGACGGCCGCACCGTCGTGCTCGGGCGCGCGACGCCGCCACTTGTGCGACTCAGCCTCTTTCGGCCGCTGCGGATGCTCTGGTACCGCCTCGTCGAGGCGCCGGCATTCGAGCGCAACGTCGCCGCGCATAACGCTCTCGTCGCGGCGATGACGTCGCAGGAAGGCCCGTGACCTCATGGCCACCACCGCGAAGGTCACCTGGACGGGCGTCGCGCAGGCGAACCTGACCGTCGTCAACGGCGCGTCGCGCGGGTCGGGCACTGTGAACCCGCCGACCTATCTCGGCGTCGGCACCGGCACGACGACCGCAGCCATCACGGACACCGCGCTGCAGACCGAGCTCACGAGCGGCGCACTCTCGCCGGCGACGTACACGCGAGCGACCGGGTCGATCTCGGCCGTCACGACCTCGCAGACCAACGACACGCTGCAGAACGTCGCGACCTACACGCTGCCTTCGAACGCCGGCTCGAGCGAGACGATCTCGGAAGTCGGGCTCTTCGACGCGACGACGTCGGGCAACATGTGGTTCCACGCGACGTTCACCGGCGTCGCCTTGACGCCGGGCTTCGGCCTTCAGGTTACCGCGCAGCTGCAGGGCACGACGTCGTAAGACATCGCGTCCTCCTTCGCTTTCAAACTCCACTCGCCAACTTCGCTTGAGGTGAAGGGGTAAACGCATGCCGTCCCA
>JBEKLD010000089.1:0-12286 GCA_050010375.1 Vulcanimicrobiaceae bacterium | reverse complement strand
GCCAACTCGAAACCGGCAAGATCATCCACAACTTCGAGCGCCGCTTCAGCGTCGACCAGGCGGTGAAGCGCCACAAACCGGCGCCGCAAGCGTATGCCTACGTCGAAGCGCAGCTCGGCGCGAAGCCGTCCGAGATGCTCGTGATCGCAGCCCACATCTGGGACACGATGGGTGCACGGGCCGCGGGTTGGAGTGCGGCTTTCATCCGCCGCCCGCAGAACGACGTGCTCGCCGTCGGTCCGCAACCGAACTTCGTCGGCAAGGACCTCGCCGACGTCGCCGACCAGCTGATCGCGCGCTACGGCTCAGCCTCTCCTACCGAGGCCGGTGGCGTGGGCGCGCTTCGCTAAGAGGATCGAATCGATGGTGATAACCTGGGACCGCGTTACCCGCGACCACGTGGTACGCGCGATCCACGAATACGACAAGCTGGGAGCGGACCGATTCTTCTCCGAGACCGGCTTCGGCCCGACGACGACCTACGATTTGGTCCTGAACAAACACCGGTATCCACCCAAGGCGATCTTGGGCCGGGCGTACGAGTTCGCCACCGGCAAGAAACTCGCCTCAGCCGACTTCGAGGGCGGCAAGAGCGGCGCCGTCAAGGTGCTCGAACAGCTCGGCTTCACGATCGAAAGCAAGTAGCCAGGAGCTCGCCAAACCGCGACGAAAAATCTGCCGCGGAGGGGCGTATATGCGTCAGCGATTCCTCATTGCGGCATTCGCCGTCGGCAGCGCGATGTGCACGGCGTGCAGCTCGGGTGGGAGTTCGCAATCGGCCGCCTCGAGTCCATCCCCGACCGCGTCGACGCCGCTCGCGAATACCACGACTGCGCTCCCCGTCTCGGCGGCGAGCGCGCCTGTTGCCATCGCTACGGCAACCGCGGCGGTCGCTTCGCCGACGAGCGTCGCGTTCACGGATATCGCCGGGAATTTCGCCGAGACGGCGATCACGCAGGAGGCCGCCCTCGGCGTCTTTGGGACGGCCGGTGGAGCGTTCAAGCCGGACGATCCGATCTCGCGAGGGCAGTACGTCGCGTGGCTCGTGACGGCGAACAACCTCTACTTCAAGGACACGCCCGCGGCCCAGATCCGTCTGGCCGCGAGCAACGCCGATCAAACGTTCGTCGACGTGCCGAAGAGCCACCCATTCTTCCCGCAGATCGAGGGGATGGCCGACGCCGGCTACGTCATCGGCGTCGACAAGACGCACTTCGCGCCGGATCGCCCGCTGACGCGTGAGGAGCTCGTCGCGATCCAAACCAGCCGCTACAGCAACGGCGCGAGCTTCGCTGCCATCACGTCGCCGCAGGGCATGTACTGCGTGCGCCTGGCCGACGCGAATGCGATCTCCAAGCCGTACTGGGGTGCGTTCAACTACGATCAATGTACGGGCTTCAACGGCCTAGACGACCTCCATCGCATCTTCGGCTCGGTCAAGACGCTCCACCCGCAGCGGCCCGCGACGCGCGCCGAGGTCGCGGTTGCGTTACAGAAAGTCGCTGGTCGCACCGCCGGCAACGTCGCGCGATGAAACCCCTTCGCTTCGGATAGGCGAACCGCTCAGGTCTCCTCGGCGCTGCCGTCGGGGCTCGCGAGCACGACGACGTAGCCGTCGGCGTCGCGCAGCCACAGCTGGTGGTGCCGAGCGTTCGGGTTGACCGTCTCCTCGATCACCTCAGCGCCGAGCGCGCGAGCGCGCGCCGCGGCGGCAGCGTAATCGTCGACCTCGAACCAGATGACCACGCCGTGCCCGACCGGCGCGCGGTTCGCATCGATCAGGTTGGGATGGTCCTCCTCGTCCCACGCATGGAGCTGCAGCACCAACTCGTCGCCGACATAGATTCGCCGGTAGAGGTGGTCGTGGTCGCTCGGCGGACTCCCCGTCGGTTCCGCGCTGCCGAGGATTCGCGCATACCACCGAGCCGCCGCCCGGACGTCGCGAACCCCGAGGATCGGCTGCGCCTTGACGCTCATCGCGCTCCAAGCGCCCTCTGGTTCCTACTGCGCGGCGCGCACGCAGGTATCGAGGGAGAAGATCGACGTAGCACGCGAGCGCACCGTCGCCTTCAGCACGTACTGCGTCGCCAACAGGCGATCGAACGCTTCGGTGATGCCGTCGTCGGGATAGACGCTGTGGAAGACCCTGTGCTGCGGGCTGCCGCCCCCGCGCAGGACCGTGACGCTTCCTTCGTCGAGAACGACCGCCGTCCACCCGCCGAACCGCAGGTCCCAGGCGAGGAATTCTTCGTAGCCACCGCCCGCCCAGGAAGCGCTCTCCCGCAACGTGTGGCCGTCACGCTCGTACGCGTACGTTGCCTCGTACGTCATCCGTACCGCTCCCGTGCGGTGGGTGCAGTTCCACCGACCGACGAGATCGTGCAGATCGTGGAGTGGCGCCGGCGTCGCCGGCAACGCCGCAGCAAGCACGCGGGACGCGAACAGCATGACAACACCCCGAGATTTCGTGGTAGCGCCAACGGGAGTTGAACCCGTCTCTCCGCCTTGAAAGGGCGGCGTCCTAACCGATAGACTATGGCGCCGAACTGCGAACGAGGACGCTGGGCCCGGCTGGATTCGAACCAACGCGCGACCAGTTATGAGCCGGCTGCTCTACCGCTGAGCTACGGGCCCGCGTCCTCGAGCGCCCTTCGCCGCAGCAGCCGCGAGGGCATGCGCGAGCGCCGGCGCAGCGTTACCGCTGCCCGGCGCATCGCGCACGAACCGGTGTCGGGCTAGCGGCGCCGGCCCGGGCCGCGGACCCAGCCGCGCGGACCCCAGACCCAGCCGACGTTCACCCGAACGCCGGGGCCGTAGCCGTAGTACGGCACGGCGTAGGCCGGATAGTAGACCGGATAGGGATAGTAGACCGGGGGCGGATAGGCGTAGCCGTAGGCGTACGGCGGATAGGGCGGCGGGTAGGCCGGGGCGACCTGAGCCGGAGCCTGGACGACGGGCGGCACGATCGGGTCCGGCTGAGCCACCGGCGGCGCGACCTGGGCGACCGGCGGCGCGACCTGCGCGACCGTCTGCGTCTCGATCGTCTCGGCGTCGAACCAGTGGCCGGCGTTGTAGCCGGTGATCGTGACCGTCATCCCGGCGACGAGCTGCGTCCCGGCGGGACGGATGGCGGTCTGGTCGCCGAGCGCTATGTCGTCGGTGAAGCCGCGGTCGTCTTTGACGTACAGGTGCTCGCCGCCGTCCCACGACGCGACGGTCCCGTGGATCGTCTCGTTCGGAAACGGCTGCGCCGACGCGACCAGGGGGAGCGTCAGCAGGGCAAGGGCCGCACCGGCGGCCGAAACGGGGGCGAGGATGGAACGCACGGGAACCCTCCGGTGGCGCACGGGAAGAGGATACTCACCCGTTCGGCGCTTCGGGCACCCCGCCCGCGCCGCCGCGGCGAACCCTAATCCTGCGCTAACGCGGCGAAAGCACGCTTCCCAGGATAGCGCGCCACCGACGGCCCGAGCTCCTCGGCGATCCCCATCAGGCGGTTGTATTTCGCGGTCCGGTCGCTGCGGGCGAGCGAGCCGGTCTTGATCTGGCCGGCGCCGGTCGCGACCGCGACGTCGGCGATCGTCGTGTCTTCGGTCTCGCCGGAGCGGTGCGAGATCACCGTCCGGTAGCCGGCCTGGTGCGCCGTCTCGACCGCGTCGAGCGTCTCGGTCAGCGTCCCGATCTGGTTGAGCTTGATCAGGATCGCGTTGGCCGAGCCCTCGCGAATCCCGCGCTCGAGCCGCTCGATGTTGGTGACGAACAGATCGTCGCCGACGATCTGCACGCGCGCGCCGAGCGTCTTGGTCAGCAGCTGCCAGCCGGCCCAGTCATCCTCGGCCAGCCCGTCCTCGATCGAGACGATCGGATAGGTGCGGCACAGCCCCTCGTAGAGCCCGACCATCTCGGCCGAGGTCAGCGGGTGGTCGTCGGGCTTGTGCGGCCAGTATTTGCCGTCGCGGTAGAATTCGGTCGAGGCCGGATCGAGCGCGAGCGCGATCTCGCTGCCCGGCTTGTAGCCGGCGCGCTCGATCGCGCGCACGATGAGCTGCAACGCCTGGTCGATCGAATCGAGCTTGGGTGCATATCCGCCTTCGTCGCCGACGAGCGTCGCCTGCCCCTCGTCGTGCAGCAGCTTGCCCAGGGCGTGGAAGACCTCGCTCCCGGCGCGCACGGCGTCGGCGATGTTCGCGGCGCCGACCGGGACGATCATGCATTCCTGAAACTGCAGCGCGCCGGCGGCGTGCTTGCCGCCGTTGACGACGTTCATCATCGGCACCGGCAGCGTCGCGGCCGACGGCCCGCCCAGATAGCGATACAGCGGGACGCCCAGCGAGACCGCGGCGGCGCGCGCGACGGCGAGCGAGACGCCCAAGAGCGCATTCGCACCGAGGTTGCTCTTGTTCGGCGTTCCGTCGAGCTCGAGCAACGCCGAATCGATCTCGCGCTGCGCCGTCGCGTCCATCCCTTCGACCGCCGGCCCGATGATCTCGTTGACCGCCGCGACGGCCTGCAGCACGCCCTTGCCGCCGTAGCGCCGGGGATCGCCGTCGCGCTTCTCGACCGCTTCGTGCGCGCCGGTCGAGGCGCCCGAGGGGACCATCGCCTCTTCGACCGCGCCGAACGAGGTCGCGACGGCGACGGCGACGGTCGGATTCCCGCGCGAGTCGAGGATTTCGCGGGCGCGCACGCTCTCGATCAGCGGCCGCCCGCCGCCGCGCAACGATTCGATCGACATCGCTAGTTCGAAGCGACCCAGTCGCCCAGAACGTTGGCGCGCGGGAGCAACTCGTCCTCACGGAAGAAGATCGCGATCTCGCGCGCGGCCGAGGCCGGCGAGTCCGAGCCGTGGACGAGATTGCGGCCGATCGTCTGACCGTAGTCGCCGCGGATCGTCCCCGGCGTCGCCTTGATCGGATTGGTCGCGCCGATCGTCGCGCGGCAGCCTTCGATCGCGTCCTCGCCTTCGATCGCCATCGCCACGATGGGCGAGCCGGTGATGTACGCGACGAGTCCGGCGAAGAACGGTTTGCCCTCGTGCTCGGCGTAGTGCCGCGTCGCTTGCTCGCGCGTCACCTGCATCAACTTGAGACCGAGGA
This sequence comes from Vulcanimicrobiaceae bacterium, assembly GCA_050010375.1. GTDB lineage: Bacteria > Vulcanimicrobiota > Vulcanimicrobiia > Vulcanimicrobiales > Vulcanimicrobiaceae > Vulcanimicrobium. Next base: position 7,190 of record JBEKLD010000089.1, on the reverse strand, counting down.
TCGCGTAGCCGCGGCGCTCGAAGCGCGCGAGGATCTCGCCGACCAGTCCGCGGACGACGGCGTCCGCTTTGGCGAGGATCAAGGTTCGTTCGACTGCCATAGCGCAACGGTGATACGTGCCCGGGGATGACGCACCTCTCGACGTCGCGCGCGTGCGCGCCGCGCTCGCGGGGACGCGCTTCGCCGACGTCCGCTACCGAGCCGAGACCGGTAGCACCAACGACGACGCGGCGGCGCTGCTCGGCGATCCGGCGGCGGCCGGCGCGACGCTGGTCGCCGGCTACCAGAGCGCCGGGCGCGGGCGCAAGGCCGGGCGGCAGTGGCACGCCCCGCCGGGGACGGCGCTGCTCTTCACCACCATCCTGCCGGCGCCGGTCGCGACCGAGGGGCTGTGGGCGGTCCCGTTCTGGGTCGCGCTGACGGTCGCCGACGGGGTCGAGGCGGGGTGCGGCGCGCGGCTCGCGCTGCGCTGGCCGAACGACCTCGACCTGGGCGGGCGCAAGGCCGCCGGGATCCTGTGCGTCTCGCGCGTGGCGGGGGAGCGGGCCCACGTCGGGTGCGGGGTCGGCATGAACGTCCACCGCCCGCCCGCCGCGGCGCTCGCCGACATCGCGCCGGCGCCGGCCTACCTGAGCGACGCCGCTCCCCACCTCTCCCGCGAGGCCGTGCTGGCCGCGATCCTGGGCGCGATGGACGGCCTGGTCGACGTGCTCGACCGTCCCGGCGCGATCGCGCGCGCCTGGGAGGGGCGGGCCGAGCTGCGCGGGCAGCCGTACCGGCTGCGGCTCGACGCCGACGGGACACTGGTCGAGGGCCACGCCGAGCGGCTCGATCCCGAAGGCGGTCTGGTGCTGCGGGTCGCCGGCGCCGAGCGCACCGTCCACCTCGCCGACGCGCGCGTCGTCTAACGCGCGGCGCCGGCCGGCGCGCTACTTCACCACGCCGCCGAGCCGGACGTTGGCGCTGGCCAGGACGGCGACGGCGGTCGACTCGACCGCGCCGTCGACGCTCAAGGCCAGGTTCGCCGGCGCGTCGACGTGCGCCGGCTTGGGGATCATCTTCGCCGCGACGCCACCGTCCTTGAGCGCTTTGGTGGCGATCATCGTGTCGGCGTTCGACCCGAAGAACAGGATGACGTCGGCCATCGCCCAGCGCCTACATGGAGCCGGTAACGAGCTGGTCGAGACCCGCTGCGACCTCGTTGAGTTCGTTCACCCGCGTGACGGCGTGCGCCGTGCGGGCCGCCATCTCGCTCGCCAACGTATCGATCACGATCACGTCGCCGAGGATTTCGCCATTGAGCGCGGTCGCCTCGGCGAGCGTCTCGGCGAGGTTGCGCTGCGTCGCGACGGCGCCCTGGGCCGTCGGCGCGGCGTCCGCGACCGCGCGGGCGAGCAGTTCGCCCTCCCGCTCGACCGCGGCGCGCGTCTGCGCGACGTGATCGCCGGAAACCTCGCTGCCGACGATGACGACCGAGAGTTCCTTGGCCGAGGCGCGCACTTGGCGGCTGCGCGCGATCAGTTGGCGCGAGACCCGCTCGACGACCGGGATACCGATCGCCAAACCGATCAGGATGCCGACCACGCCCCACAGCAGCAGCGAGATCAGCGTGTGCGATTGGATCTCGGTGAAGGTCGCCAGCGGGACGCCGAACCACTGCTCGGCGATGAGGTTGTTGCGGTCGTCGAGCACCGGCTGGACGCGCGCGATGTACTCGCGGCCGCCCTCGGTGTCGAGGCCGGTCCAGGTCTGGCTGACCGAGCCCAGCGCCGGCGCGACGGTCTCGTCGACCAGTCGCGTCAGGTCCGGGCGCGTGATGGTACTCGAGATCACTTCGCCCTCGAAGAAGACCGCGGTCTTGCCGCCCAGCGCGTGCGTCGCCTCGTCGACCACGTCGTAGTAGTGGTTCATCACGATGCCGCCGTAGGCGACGCCGATCGTGCGCTCGTTCTCGTCCGAGATGGGCGTCGCCGAGACGACCGCCAACCCGTCGTCGACGCCCTGCTTGCCGCTGGTCGTCGACTCGATCTGCGGCACCAACTGCTCCGCGGTGAGCTCGTCGTGCTTCAGGACGGCGGCGGTGCTGACCGTCTCGCCGTCGAGCGCGCGCGCGACGAACGGCGAGCTCAGCTTCGCGCCCGGCCGGCCGCCGTTGGCGCGCGCGATCACCGTCCCGTGCGCGTCGGCGACGGTCAGGAACGAGAGGCCGCTCTGGTGCGCGATCCCGGCCAAGGTCTCGCTCAGCTTGGCCCCGTCGTGGGCGACGGTATCGCGGCGGACCGCATCGTCGATCGCCGCCTGCGTTACCAGCAGTTTGACGGCATCGCGCTTGGCGTCCCAGTAGCCGGCGAAGCCGGTCGAGCCGCTGGTGACCTGCTCCGCGGCGAGCCGGTTCAGATCGGTCGCCATCGTCTGCCGGGCGGCGATCGCCGAGATCGCCGTCGAGATGATCATCGCGATGACGAGCGTCCCGATGATCTTCGTCCGCAGGCCGAGCTTCATACCGGGCTCTCCTCCGCCTTTCGTTCGCTGATGGTGAAGCGTCCCAGCTGCTGGTCGATCGCCGCGGCGCGCTGGTTCATCTCCTCGACGGAGGTCAGGATCCGCTGCGCCGCCGAGGTCACCTCGTCGGTCACGTAGGTCAACACCTCGACCGACGAGGCGTTCTGGGCGCTGATCGAGGTGATGGCCTCGAAGGCACTCGAGACCTCGCCCGAGTGGGACGCCATCTGCGTCGTCGCGGAGAGGTTGGCGCCGACCGAGCGGGTGATCTCCTCGATCGAGCGGATCACGCGGAACGCGTTGTCCGCCATCGAGCGCGCCACGGCGTTGATCTGACCGATCTGCTCGTTCGCCCCCAGCACGGCGCTGACGATCTCGCGCAACGCCTCCGAGGCGTTGTCGGTCGAGGTGACGCTCTCTTCGAGCCGCTCGTTGAGCCGCGTCATCGCCTCGCTCACTTGCCCGATCACGTTCTGCGTCGAGCCGATGTGACCGGCGATCTCCTTGGTCGCCTGGACGCTCCCGTCGGCCAGCTTGCGGATCTCACTCGCGACGACGGCGAAGCCGCGGCCGTGTTCGCCGGCGCGCGCCGCTTCGATCGCGGCGTTGAGCGCGAGCAGATTCGTCTGCTCGGCGATGCGATCGATGACCTTGACGATGTTGCCGATCTGGTCGGAGTTGGTGCCCAGCCGCAGAATGTCGGTCGCCAGCTCCTCGATCGTCGCCCGGATCGTCGACATCGCGGCGACGATCGTGTGGATCGCGGTGCCGCCGCGGTCGGCGGTCACCGTCGTCGCCGACGAGATCGTCAGCAGCGAGTCGACCTGCGCGGCGACCTCTTCGATCGAAGCCGACATCGCGGTGACCGAGAGCGCGGTCTCGTCGAGCGAGCGGGTCTGCTGTTCGGCCGAGCCGGCCAGGTCGCTGATCGCGTCGGTCATCGAGCGGACCTTGGTCTGCGCGCCCTCGACGATGCGCGACTGCTCGACGATCCCTTCCTCGAGCTGCTTCTGCGCGATCGCGCCGCCCTCGATCACGGCCAGCGAACTGGCCGCGGTCGAATGCAGTTCGCCGCCCGAGACGCCCAGCCGCTGCGCTTCCCCGTGCATCGCACCCAAGAAGTCACGGATCGCGAAGATCAACTTGTTGACCCCGACCGCCAGCTCGCCCAGCGGGCCGTCGGCGACGGCGAGGTTCTTGGTCAGATCGCCGGCGGCGACCTCACGGATCCCGGTCGTCAGCGCCGAGATGCTCGTGCCGAGCGGGCCGGCCGGCAGCGCTAGCCGCTCCGTCCCGCCGAGCGCGGGGACCCCATCGCCGGCGGGGTCGAACGGGGCTGCGCGGCCGGCGAGCAGCCACGTCAGACCGGCGCCGGTCACGAACAGGGCGACCGCGGTGATGACCGTCGAGACCGAGCCGACCGGCGGATGGGCGAAGGCGCTGACCAGCCCGGCCGCCAGGCTCGCCAGCAGACCCACGAGGGGGCCGGCCACCAGCGCGCCCAGCGCGACCGAAAGCAGAGCGAGCGGCGCGAGTTCGGGGATTTGCGGCACCGCCGGGATCGCGGCCGAACAGATGATCGCCACCGCGCCGATCACGAGGCGTCGGCGCAGGCCGAATCGGCGGCGCACGGTGAGCAGTCGCTCCACGGTCAGACCCAACGACATCCTCTGGCAACGACAGAAGCGTAGCGGGTGTGGGCTGGAGCACACACCCGTGTTTGAGGAATCGGTCGTTCGTCAGCGCTCCTTGAGCGCCTTGTGCCAGACCGCTATGCCGGCCGGTTGGCGCGGCTGCGCCGTTCGCAGCTCTCGCAGAAGTGCGAAAATTTGTTGTCCGTGTCGAAGATCGAGTTCGAGTAGTACATCGCGCAGCGCGCGTTGTAGCAATGGCGCAGGCCGAGCGCGTGACCGATCTCGTGGACGCTCTCCTTCACCAGTCGTTGGAAGAGCGCGTTTTCGTCGGTGGGGTCACCGTAGAACTCCGAGCGCAGGCGATGGACGGAGACGACCGCGCAACGCTGCGTCTCGCTGGCCGACCCGAAGACGAACTGGTGCGAGGTCTTGTAGAGATCGAAGTCGGTCACCCCGAGCACGAGCGCTTCGCGCGCGTCGTAGGCGGCGGTCAGGCGATTGACCAGCGAGCCGACGAAGAGCTGGCCGCGGGTGCTGTTGAGCGCGCTCCGGGGGATGGAAAGCGGCGTACGCACCAGCGCGCGGGCCAGAAAGCGTTCCTCGAGACACAGCGCTAGCCGGGTGAGGATTCCCGGGTCGATCGCGTTGATCGGGACAATGCTGATCTCGCGCACGGCCGTCGGTCCGGTTCGGGCTGCGGGTCGGACGGTCCTGGGAGCGCGGTGGCGAAGGCCCGTGCGATGATCGTCGGAATCGGGATCGACCTGGCCGAGGTCGAGCGCTACCGCTTCGAGGGCGCGCGCCGCGAACGGTTCGCGCGCAAAGTGTATACCGAGGAAGAGATGGCGTACGCGCTGCGCAAGCGCAACTGGCCCGAACGCCTAGCCGGATTCTTCGCCGCCAAGGAGGCGACGCGCAAGGCTTTCGGGCACGCGATCCCCTGGCGCGCGGTCGGCGTGTCGCACGAGCGCAGTGGGAAGCCGATCATCCGTCTGTTCGGCGCGTACGAAGGGCTGCTCGCCGCGCGCGGCGTGCGCGCCGTCCACCTGACGATCACGCACACCGCGACGATGGCCGCCGCCGTCGTGGTGCTCGAGGGCTGAACGTGCGCGCGGTGACGGCCGCGCAGATGCGCGCGCTCGACGCGGCCGCGGTCGGGCGCGAGGGCGAGGTCGCCCTGATGCGGGCGGCCGGCGCGGCGATCGCGCGGCTGATCGAGCCCTGCGCGCGCGCCGAGGGCGCGATCGTCGCGCTGGCCGGACGCGGCAACAACGGCGGCGACGCCTACGCGGCGCTGGCGGCGTACGGTGGGACGCGGCGGCGGATCGTCTACGCCGATCCGGCCGCCGAGGGGAGCGAAGCGCGGCGCGACGCGCGCTTTCGCGCCCGCATCGCCGGGGTCGAAGAGCGACCGTTCCCGCCCGACCCGGCGGCACTGCACGACGCCGGGCTGATCCTAGACGGGCTGCTCGGGGTCAACGCGCGCCTCCCGCTCGACCCCGCGACGGCGGCGTTGGTCGAGGCTGTCGAGAGCGCCGGCACGCCGATCCTGGCGCTCGACGTGCCGACCGGGATCGACCCGACCAGGGGCGCGGCCGGAAGCCCGGCGATCCATGCGACGGCGACCGTCGCCCTCGGCCGGCCGAAGCTGGGCTGTTTTCTCGACCCCGGGCGCGACCTGACCGGCGCCCTGTGGTGCGCGCCGATCGGGATGCGGGACGGCGACGCCGACGGCATCGACGACCCGCCGACCGAGGTCCTCGACGACGCCGCCTTCGCGGCGCTCCTGCCGGCCCGCCCGGCGGCCTCGGAGAAGCGCAGCGCCGGGGCGCCGCTGCTGGTCGCCGGGTCGACCCAGTTCCCCGGTGCCGCGATCCTGTGCGCTTGGGGGGCGGCGCGGGCCGGGGCCGGCTACGTCACCGTCGCGACGCCGACCGGGGCGGCCGCGGCGCTGCGGGCCCAGCTGGTCGAACAGGTCGTGGTCACTTATGACGAGGACGACCCGGCGGGTGCGGTCCGCACGATCCTCGAGTTGACCCGCCACTGCGGCTCGATCGGGATCGGCCCCGGCCTCGGCCTCTCCGAGGCCTTCGGCGAGATCGTCAACGGCGTCCTGACGGGGACCGACCTGCCCGCCGTCGCCGACGCGGGGGCGCTCTTCCATCTCGCCAAGCGCCTCGGCGCCTACCGCGACCGCCCGCTGGTGCTGACCCCGCATGCCGGCGAGTTCGCGCGGCTGAGCGGAAAGGGGACCGTCGCGCCGCCCGAGCGGCTGCCCCGCCTGCGCGCTTTCCTTGAAGAGTACGGCGTCACCACGCTGCTCAAGGGCCGCACGACGCTGATCGGGACGCCGGCAGTGACGCACCTCAACCCGACCGGGACGAGCGCGCTCGCGACGGCCGGGACGGGGGACGTCCTGACCGGGATCATCGCCACCTTGCTGGCGCAGGGGCTGACCCCGGTCGACGCTGCGCGGGCCGGAGCCTATTGGCACGGCCGCGCCGGCGCGATGGCGGAGGCGCACCGGCATCGCGGCGTGATCGCCCGCGACGTCGCCGACGCGCTGGGCGAGGCCTCGCTCATCGCGCCCACCGACCCGACGCTCGTCCAGCTGTTCTAAAAGCTGGCAACAGGTTGTGAGTCATTGTGCTCGGAGTTTGGTACTCTGGGACAGTATGGCCAAGGCTCCCGCCCACACCGTGTGCCGAACGTTCCTCGTCTGCGTTGCCGCGTCGCTCGTGCTGACCGCCTGCGGGCACGCGCAACGCCCGCGCGCCAGCACGGCTAACGCGGTCGTCCCGGTCGTCACCGCCTCCTTCGGCGCCGTCGCACCGACCTCAGAGCTCTCCGGCATCATCGCCCCGCTCCAGAACGTCGCGATCACCTCATCGCTCACCGAGCCGACCGACGTGATCACCGTGCAGGAGGGCGACCACGTCCGCAAGGGCCAGGTCCTGGCGCGGCTCGATACGGCCGATCTGGTCGCCGAGTACAACTCCGACATGGCCACCTACAAGAGCGACCTGGCCAAGGCGAACCAGACGTTCGACCAAG
>JBEKLD010000088.1:0-12417 GCA_050010375.1 Vulcanimicrobiaceae bacterium | reverse complement strand
ACGCTCGCCGCCGAGACGATCGCCGCGCGGTGCTCGGCGCCGGCGGCGACGCGCTCGAACCAGAGCGCGACCAGGATCGCCAGCGCCGGCAGTAGCAGCGCGATGTAGTTGGGCAACTTGGTGTCGGCGAAGCTGAAGAAGACGAACGGGACGATCGCCCACACCAGCGCCAGCCGCGCGAACGCACCGTCCGCACCGCGCGCCTCCCGCCACGCCGCGCGCGCCGCGGCGGGCAGAAACGCGATCCACGGGAAGAAGCCCAAGATCACGACCGGGAGGTAGTACCAGATCGGCCCGCGCTGGTTTTCGATCACGCCGGTATAGCGGCCGATCGTGTAGTGCCCGATCAGCTCGCCGAGCGCGGGCGGACCGACGCGGACGGCGAGCGCGATGAACCACGGCAGCGTCACCACCAGATACGCGCCCAACGCGAGCAGGACCGCGCGGCGCGTCGGCGCGGCGAGCCGGCCGGCGCGCATCTCCCAGCACGCCCACACGCCGACGATCAGGATCGTGATGACCGGCGCGACCGGGCCTTTGGCGAGCGTCCCCAAGCCGAGTGCGAGCGCACCGCTGACCAGCGCCACCGCGCGCCGCCGCGGTGTCCCCGACGGCTCGAACGCCCGGAACCACCACAGCACCGCCGCCGCGACGGCGAAGTCGAGCAGCGCGTCCATGATCGCCAGCCGACCGACGATCGCTTGCATCAAGCTGGTCGAGAGGACGATCGCGGCGACCATCCCGGCCCGGCCGCCGGCGATGCGGGCGGTCGCGTAGCCGACCGCGCCACCCATCGCGATCGTCGCCAGGGCGCTGGGCAAGCGCAGCGCGAGGGCGCTGACGCCGAACACCTTCGCGAACAGGGCCGCGATCCAGAAGTAGAGCGGCGGTTGGACGAACCACGGCTGGCCGTTGAGATGCAGGACGACCCAGTCGTGCGTCCCGACCACCTCGCGAGCAACCTCACCGTACGCCGTCTCGCTGTTGTCCCACAGCGTACCGACCCCCAGCGCCGGCAAGGTGACGAGCGCGGCGAAGAGCGCACCCAGAACGGCCGCGCGCGCGGGGACGGATAGCATCGGCTGGAAGATAGGGCTTGTGTATCCCGTCGCCCTCTCGGTACGCGACCGGCGCGTGGTCGTCGTCGGCGGCGGCGCGGTCGCCGAGCGCAAGGTCCGCGGCCTCCTGCAAGCCGGTGCCGCCGTCGTCGTGGTCAGCCCCAGCCTGACCCCGCCGCTGGCCGCCCTGGCCGACGTCGACGCGATCGGCTGGGAGCCGCGCCGCTACGTCCGCGGCGACCTGGCCGGGGCGTTCTTGGCCTTCGCCGCCGCCGACGAGGCGGTCAACGCCGAGGTCACCGCCGAGGCGCGCGAAGCCGGGATCATGGTCAACGACGCGGCCGACGCGTCGCGCGGCGACTTTGCCACCCCGGCGGTCCACCGAGCCGGCCCGCTGACCGTCACGGTCGACACCGGCGGCCTCTCACCGACCTTCACCCAACGGGTCCGCGACGAGTTGGCGATCCAGCTCGACGCGCGCTACGCCCGAGCGGCCGCGACGCTCGGCGTCCTGCGCGAGCGCGTCCTGGCCGTCGTTCCGCCCGAACAGCGGACGGCCGTGCTGCGGCACTTCGCCGAGCGCGACCTCGACGAGTTGGCGGCGATGCTGCCGGGCGCGATCGAGCACGAGGTCGAGCGCGCGGCCGAGACGCTGGCCGGGATCGTCCCCGCCGTGCTCGCGCCGTTGGTCTGCGCGACGCGCGGGAGCGCGCTGTCGATGACGCAGACCCGCACCGTGACGGCGACCTTGGCGCTGGCCGGACTGCCTTCGACGATCTTGCCGGTCACGACCCGCGGCGACGCGTTCCAAGACCGCCCAATCGCCGCGATCGGCAGCGAGAACGTGTTCGTGACGGAGCTGGAACTCGCGCTGCGCGAAGAGCGGGCCGACTACGCCGTCCACTCGTGCAAGGATCTGCCCAGCAGTTTGGCCACCGACATGGTGCTGGCGGCGATCTCCGTCCGCGAGGATCCACGCGACGCCTTCTGCAGCGAGCGTTGGCCGAGCTTCGCCGAATTGCCGGCCGGAGCGCGGGTCGGCACGAGCTCCCCTCGCCGCCGCGGCCAACTGCGCGCGCTGCGCGCGGACCTGACCTACACCGACGTGCGGGGCAACGTCGATACGCGGCTACGCAAGCTGCGCGACGGCGAGTACGACGCGCTGGTGCTGGCCGCGGCCGGGCTGCACCGGCTGGGCTTGGCGGCGACCCACACGGTGCCGTTCTCGATCGACCAGCTGACGCCGGCCGCCGGTCAGGGGGCCTTGGCGATCGAGACGCGGCGCGGCGACCCGCTCGCGATCCGGCTCGGCACGATCTTGGGCGACCCCGCGGCGACGATCGCAGTGACGGCCGAGCGGGCCTTCCTGCGCGCCCTGCGCGGCGGCTGCCAGGCCCCGGTCGGCGCCCACGCGACCTGGGGGGACGGCCGGCTGCACCTGACCGGCGCGGTCGCCGCGGCCGACGGCTCGACGGTCTTGCGCGCCAGCCGCGACGCGGTCGTCGCGGTCGACGACCTGGCGACGACCGAGGCCCTCGCCGAGGCGCTGGCCCGCGACCTGCTCGCCGCCGGCGGAACGGCCCTGCTCGTCGCCGGGCCGCTGGCCGGCCGGCTCTTGCTGCTCCCGCGCACGCAAAACCGGCCCAGCCGGATCGCCCCGGCCCTGCGCGAGGCCGGCGCCGAGGTCGTCGAGGCCGGCGACAGCGCGGCGGTCCGGGCGGCGCTCGGCGAGCGAACCCCGACCATGATCCTGTTCCCTTCGTCCGGCTCGGTCGGGGCGATCGCCGACTACCTGGCCGGGCTGCGGGCGAGCGGAGAACGGCCGTTGGTCGCCGCAATGGGCGCATCCTCATCACAGATGGCCGGCGAGCACGGCTGGCCGCCAGACGTCGTGGCACCTTCCGCCGAAGTGGGGGCGTTCGTACAGTCCGTCATGCTCTACGTCTTGGAGAACGAGCGATGAACCTGGCCCAACGGACCCGATTGGTCGCGCGCCCGCGCCGGCTGCGCGCGAGCGCGGCGCTGCGCGCGCTGGTGCGGGAGACCCGCATCAACCGCGATGGTCTGGTGCAGCCGCTCTTCGTCGTCGAGGGCAGCGACGTCGTCCAGCCGATCGGCTCGATGCCGGGCGTCAACCGCTACTCGGTCGACGCGGTCGTGCGCGAGTGCCGCGAGCTCGACGCGGTCGGCGTGCGCGCCGTCCTGTTGTTCGGGATCCCCGACGCCGCGAAGAAAGACGCCTACGCGACGATCAACGACGATCCGAGCGGCGTCGTGCAGCGCGCGGCGCGCGCGATCAAGGACGCGCTGCCGCAGCTGCTCGTCATCGCCGACCTGTGCAACTGCGAGTACACCGATCACGGGCACTGCGGGATCCTCGACCCGACCGGCGACGTCGACAACGACCGCACGCTCGAGGTGCTGGCGCGAACGGCGGTCAGCTACGCGCACGCCGGCGTCGACGTCGTCGCCCCCTCGGACATGATGGACGGACGGGTCGCGGCGATCCGCGCCGCGCTCGACGAGGACGGTCACACCAAGACCGCGATCTTGTCGTACGCGGCCAAGTACGCTTCGGCGTTCTACGGTCCGTTCCGCGAAGCCGCCGCCTCGACGCCCGCCTTCGGCGACCGCCGGACCTACCAGATGGATCCGGGCAACGCGCGCGAGGCCCTCAAAGAGGTGCGCCTCGACGTCGAGGAAGGGGCCGACATCGTGATGGTCAAGCCGGCGCTGGCGTACCTGGACGTCCTGTACCGCGTGCGCGAGCTGACCGATCTCCCGCTGGCGGTCTACCACGTCAGCGGCGAGTACGCGATGATCAAAGCGGCCGCCGCGAACGGCTGGATCGACGAGGATCGGATCGTCGACGAGACGCTGACGGCGATGGCCCGCGCCGGCGCGGACATCATCGTCACCTACTTCGCCAAAGACTATCTGCGGCGGACACGCTGATGCCACCACTCAATTCGAGCATCGCCGTGTGCATCTTGGCGGGGGGCGAGGCGACGCGCTTGCCGGGGAAGCTGGCGCTCGCGGTCGGCGACGTGCCGATGTTGGTGCGCGTCTACCGGAACATCTCGCGCGGGCGCGAGACGTGGATCTCGACGAAGGGCTCGCTGCCGCCGGAGATCGACGCGCTCGTCGACGCGCCGATGGTCGTCGACCGCTGGCCCAAGCGCGGCCCGCTCTCGGGGCTGCTCTCGACGATGAGCGAGATGAACAGCGACTGGGTGTTCGCGCTCGCCGGCGACGCGCCGTTCGTCGACGCCATGTTCGTCGATCAGCTCACCGCGCAGATCGAGCCCGGCGACGAGGCGATCGTCCCCGTGCACGCCGACGACGCGAAGCGGATCGAACCGTTGGCCGCGCTCTACCGGCGCACCGCGTTCCTGCGCGAGGGCACGCCGGTGTTGCTCGGCGGCGAGGGCGCGCTGCGCCTGGTGATCGACCGGCTGCGCACGCGCTTCGTCCCGATCGCCGATCCGGCCGTCTTCGCCAACATCAACACGCCGGCCGACTACGTCGCGCTGAGCGGACTCTAGCCCGAGTGAACCGAGCCGGCTCGGAGGCGGCGTTCGCCGCGGCGCAGCGCGTGATCCCGGGCGGGGTCAACTCGACCGTGCGCGCCTTCAAGGCCGTCGGCGGAACGCCGGTCTTCGTGCGCGAGGCCGCCGGCGCGTACGTCACCGACGTCGACGGGAACCGGTATCTCGACTACGTCCTCTCGTGGGGCCCGATGATCGCCGGGCACGCGCACCCAGCCGTCGTCGCCGCGATCCGCGACGCCGCGACCCGCGGCACGTCGTACGGGATGCCGACCGAGGCCGAGACCGAGCTGGCCCGGCGGATCGTCGCCGCGGTGCCGTCGGTCGAGCAGGTCCGCTTCTGCTCGTCGGGGACCGAGGCGACGGCCAACGCGATCCGGCTCGCGCGCGGCTTCACCGGCCGCGACAAGATTCTCAAGTTCGCCGGCTGTTACCATGGCAGCGCCGACCCGTTCCTGATCGCCGCCGGCTCGAGCGCGCTGACGGTCGGCGTCCCCGACTCGCGCGGCGTCCCCGCCGCCACGGCGCACGACACGCTGGTCGCGCCCTACAACGACGCGGCCGCCGTGCGAGCCGCCTTCGAGCGCAATCCGTCGGCGATCGCGGCGGTGATCGTCGAGCCGTACGCCGGCAACATGGGCTTCGTGCTCCCCCAGCCGGGTTTTTTGGCGGCGCTGCGTACGCTGACCACTGAGTTCGGCGCGCTGCTGATCTTCGACGAGGTCATGACCGGCTGGCGGGTCGGCCTGGGCGGGGTCCAGGCGCGCGAGGGCGTGCTGCCCGACCTGACGACGCTCGGGAAGGTGATCGGCGGCGGCCTGCCCGTCGGCGCCTTCGGTGGGGGGCCTGAGATCATGGAGCGCTTGACCCCGACCGGCGACGTCTTCCAAGCGGGGACGCTGTCGGGGAACCCGCTCGCGATGGCGGCCGGGATCGCGACCCTCGACCTGCTCGACGCCGGGACCTACCTGCATCTCGAACGGCTCGGCAGGCGTCTGTGCGAGGGACTGGCGACGGTGTTCGGCGGGCGCGAGGTCCCGCACACCGCGGCGGCGGCAGGATCGATGTTCGGCTTCTTTTTTACAGACGGTCCGGTGACCGATCTGACCAGCGCCAAGAGTGCCGATACGGCGCTCTACGCACGCTTCTTCCACGCCATGCTCGACCGCGGGTTCGCCTTCGCCCCGTCCCAGTTCGAGGCCGCGTTCCTCTCGCTGGCCCACACCGAGGCCGAGATCGACCGGACCATCGCCGCGGCCGACGACGCGCTGGCCGAGGTCCACGCATGCCGTTAGTGTGCCTGGGGCTCTCGCATCACACGGCGCCGGTCGACGTCCGCGAGCGCCACGCCTTCCCCGCCGCCAAGATGGGCGAAGCGCTGGTCGCGCTGCGCGACTACGAGGCCGTGCGCGAGGCGTTGATGCTGCAGACCTGCGGCCGACTCGAGATCTACGCCGAGCTCGAAGACTACGAGTCGGGCGTCCACCAGCTCAAAGCGTTCCTCGGCAACTTCCGCCACGGCGACGTCTCCGACATGGACTCGTACATGTACACGCTGCTGGGGACGGAGGCGATCGAGCATCTCTTCCGCGTCAGCACGGGCCTCGACTCGATGCTGATCGGCGAGGCCGAGATCCTGGGCCAAGTGAAGGACGCGTACGTGCAGGCGCAACGCGCGCGGTCGCTGGGGAAGACGCTGCACACGCTGCTGCGCGAGGCGCTCGAAGCCGGCAAAGCGGCGCGCGCCAATACCGGCATCGGCGAAGCCTCGACCTCGATCGCAACCGCCGCCGTCGCCTGCGCGATCGAGCACGTCGGCGATCTGAGTGGGAAGAGCATGCTCGTCGTCGGGGCCGGGAAGATGGGGATGCAGGCGGCGCGCCGGCTCAAGGCCGAGGGTGCGCGCGAGATCGTCGTCCTCAACCGCACCGGCCGCCGCGCGCGCGACGTCGCCGGTCAGCTCGGTCCGATCGCGCGCGCGGCCGAGCTGCCGGGCCTGATCGAGGCGCTCAAGGCCGCCGACGTCGTCGTCACCTCGACCGGCGCCTCGCACTTCATCCTCACCCCCGGCAACGTCGCCGAAGCGATGCTGGCGCGGCCCGGCCGGCCGTTGTTCGTGGTCGACATCGCCGTGCCGCGCGACGTCGACCCCGAGGTCGCGCGCATCCCGGGCGTCGGCCTGGTCGACATCGACGGGCTCGAGAACGTCGTCGACGTGACGCTCGAACGGCGCCGCGAGGCGATCCCGCTGGTCGAAGAGATCGTCGCCTCGCACGTCGAGCGCTTCCACCTCTGGTACCAGTCGCGCATCGCGGTCCCGGTCATCGCCTCGCTGGTGCAGAAGGCCGACACGATCCGTGAGACCGAGGTCGCGCGACTGTTCGCGCGCTGCCCCGAGCTCACCGAGCGCGAGCGCAGCCTGATCGTCGGCGCGTCGCTGACGATCGTCTCGAAGCTGCTGCACGGCGCGGTCACCAAGATCCGCGACAAGGCGGCCGAGAACCACGCCGAAGCGCTGATCCACGCGCGCATGCTCGACGAACTCTTCGAGCTCGAGTCGCTGGCCGGCATCGATCCAGCGCACCTCGTCGCCGCCACCGTCTCCCCCGACGAAAGCGAATAACGACGACGCCCGGCAAAGTTTGGTTGGTCGGCGCAGGGCCTGGTGATCCGGGGCTGTTGACGCTGAAAGGGGCGCGGGCGTTGGCGCAGTGCGACGTGCTCGTCTACGACTCCCTCGCCTCGGACGCGGTCATCGGGCTCGCGCCGCCCGATTGCGAGCGCATCGACGTCGGCAAACGGGCCGGCGCGCACACGCTCGCGCAGAGCGAGATCACCGCGTTGCTGGTGCGGCTCGGTCTGGCCGGGAAGCGCGTCGTGCGGCTCAAGGGCGGCGACGTGTTCGTCTTCGCGCGCGGCGGCGAGGAAGCGCGCGCGCTGGCCGAAGCCGGCGTCCCGTTCGAGATCGTCCCCGGGATCACGTCGGCGCTCGCCGCGCCGGCGTACGCCGGCATCCCGGTGACGCACCGCCTGCACAACACCGCCTTCACGGTCGCGACCGGTCACGAGGACCCGACCAAGGGCGCTTCGTCGCTCGACTTCGCCAAGCTCGCCAACCCGAAGGCGACGACGATCTTCCTGATGGCGATGGGGAACCTGGCCGGAATCGTCGGCGAGCTGCGCGCGCACGGGCTGCCCGACGCGACGCCGGTCGGGATCGTCCACGACGGGACGAAGCCGACGCAACGCGTCCTGATCGCGACGCTCGGCACGATCGTCGACGAGGTCGCGCGCGACGGAATCACGGCGCCGGCGATCGTCGTCGTCGGCGACGTCGTGCGCGAGCGCGAGCACATCCGCTGGTTCGACACGCAGCCGCTGTTCGGCAAGCGCGTCCTGGTGACGCGGCCGGCGCATCAGGCCAACGACGTCGCGCTGCGGTTGTGGGAGGCCGGAGCCGAGCCGATCCTCGCGCCGACGATCGCCATCGGGCCGCCTACCGATCCGGCCGCCGCGCGCGCAGCCGTCGCGGCGGTGCGCGACTACGCCTGGGTCGTCTTCACCAGCCGCAACGGCGTCGACGCCTTTTTCGACCTGCTCGGCGAGCTGGGACGAGACGCGCGGGCGTTCGGCGATGCGCGGATCGCGGCGATCGGGCCGAAGACCGCCGCGGCACTGACCGAGCGCGGGATCCGCGTCGATCTGGTCCCGGCGACCTACCTCAACGAGGCCGTTGCGAGCGCGCTGCTCGAGCGCACGCAAGCCGGGACGCGCGTGCTGCTCTTCCGCGCGCAAGAGGCGCGCGAGGTGCTGCCCGAGACGCTGCGCGCCGCCGGCCGCGTGGTCGACGTCGTCGCCGGCTACGCGACCCGCACGCTCGACGACCCCGAGCTGGCCGCGAAAGCCGCGCGCGCCGACGTCGTCACCTTCACCAGCTCGAGCACCGTCGCTGGTTTCCTCGCCAAC
Organism: Vulcanimicrobiaceae bacterium; assembly: GCA_050010375.1. GTDB lineage: Bacteria > Vulcanimicrobiota > Vulcanimicrobiia > Vulcanimicrobiales > Vulcanimicrobiaceae > Vulcanimicrobium. Next base: position 3,845 of record JBEKLD010000088.1, on the reverse strand, counting down.
GTCCCGCACGCCGCGCAGCTCCTGCTCGGTAAGACCGTCGCCTGCATCGGCCCGATCACCGCGCAGACGGCGCACCAAGCGGGGATCCGCGTCGACGTCGTCGCCGACGAGTTCACCGTCGAGGGGTTGGTGCGCGCGCTCGGCGCCGCCACGCTCGCCTGAGACCGCTCGACGTCCTCGTCGGCGCGGTCCTCGCCGGCGCGATCGCGCTGGTCGCGCTGCGCGGCCACGCGCTGACGCGCGGCGGTGCGCTGGCGGCCTTCGCGGTCGGCACGATCACCTACGCCGCCGGCACCTGGTCCTTGACCGCCGTGCTGCTGGCGTTCTTCGTCCCCTCGGTGCTGCTCTCGCGGCTGGGCCGCGCGCGCAAGCGTGCCCTCGTCGACATCGACAAGCAGGGACCCCGCGACGCCGGGCAGGTCCTCGCCAACGGCGGCGTCGCGACGCTCTGCGCGCTGTTCTTCGGGCTGACGCACGACCACCGCTGGGCGCTCGCATTCGTCGGTGCCTACGCCGTCGCGACCGCCGACACGTGGGCGACCGAGATCGGGACGCTGGCGCCTGGCCGACCCCGTTCGATCGCGACGCTCCGACCGCTCGAGCCTGGGTTGTCGGGAGGCGTCACCACGACGGGGACGCTCGCCGCCTTCGCCGGCGCCGTCTGGCTCGGGCTCGCCGCCGCGATCGTCTTTCGGCTCGGTATTATCGTCGTGTTCGCCGTTGCGGTCATCGGGTTCATCGGTGCCATGGTCGATTCGGTGCTCGGTGCCACGCTGCAAGAGTTGCGCCGCTGCCCGGCGTGCGAGCGGAGCTGCGAGATCGATCCGCACGTCTGCGGGGCGCCGACCATTCGGGTCCGGGGCTTCCCGTGGATCTCGAACGACCTGGTCAACGGGCTGGCCACCGCGACGGGCGCGTTGCTCGCCTTCTGGGTCTGATGCAGATGCCGAAACCAACTTCGGCCGTGGCCTAGTCGTACGGTTGCACGACTATGGCGACACAGATGACCGCCGACCGCGACGTGAGCGAGAGCGGGGCTCGGCTCGTCCTGATCACCGTCGGGATCATGGCCGCGACCTTGATGCAGACGCTCGACACGACGATCGTCAACGTCGCGCTCCCCACGATCCAAGGCAATCTCGGCGCCACGCAAGATGAAGGCGCTTGGGTCGTCACGGGTTACATCATCTCGGCGGTCATCGTCATCCCGCTCACCCCGTGGCTGCAGGCGCGCTTCGGGCGACGCCAGTACTACGCGACCGCGATCATCGGCTTCACGATCGCCTCGATGCTGTGCGGCATCTCCAGCTCGATCACGCAGCTGATCCTCTACCGCATCCTGCAAGGATTGTTCGGTGGTGGGCTCGTCGCGACCGGCCAAGCCGCGTTGCGCGACAGCTTTCCGCGCACCATGCTCGGCACGTCGCAGGCGCTGTTCGCGATGGGCGCGCTGGTCGGCCCGTCGGTGGGCCCGACGATCGGCGGCTGGCTGACCGACAACGTCTCCTGGAACTACGTCTTCTTCATCAACCTCGTGCCGGGGATCTTCGCCGCGATCATCATCCTCACGATGATGCGCAACCCGACCGACCCCAAGCCGATCCCGGTCGACGCGCTCGGCCTCGGGTTGCTCGCGCTGGGGTTGGGCTCGTTGCAGTACATCCTCGGCGAGGGACAGCGCAACGACTGGTTCAGCGATCCGGTGATCAGCTTCTTCGGTGCCACCGCGGCCCTCGGCTTGCTGGCGTTCGTCGCCTGGTCGCTGTGGGGCACGACGCGCCCGATCGTCGACCTGCGGGCACTCCGCTATCGCGCCGTCGCCGCCGGGAGCGTGATGGGTTTCGCGATCGGCTCGGTGCTGTACGGCGCGACCGTCATCTTGCCCCAGTTCGTCCAGTCGGTCCTGGTCTTCACGGCGACGCTCTCCGGATTGCTGATCTTCGTCCGCGCGATCTTCATCGCGGCGCTCACCCCGTTCATGGCGCGGCTAGCCAGCAGCGGCCGCATCGACACGCGCATCTTGCTGGTCATCGGCTTCACGCTGATCGGGTTCAGCCAGATCTGGCTGGGCTACATCACCACCAGCGGAGTCGACTTCGCGCAATTGTGCGGCCCGGCGATCATGGCCGGGATCGGCCTGGCGATGATGTTCACGCCGCTTGCGATCGCGGTGCTCGGCGCGGTGCCGTCCGAGGTCGTGCCGAAAGCGACGTCGTTTCAAGCTCTCTCGCTGCAGCTCGGTGGGTCGTTCTCGACGGCGGCGCTGATCACGCTGCTCGCCCGGCGCGAGGCCTTCCACCAATCGGTGTTGGCGGACGCCGCGACGCCGGCGAACATCGCGTTCCAACATCTCGCCCAGCAGAGCTCGCCCGGCGCGGCGCTCGGCACGCTGTATCAGGACATCGTCACGCAAGCGACGGTCATGGCGTACGCCGACGCACAGTGGGCGCTCGGCGCGCTGACCTTCGTGCTCTTGCCGCTGGTCTTCGTCCTCCCCAAGCGCCGGCGCGGCGGTGCCGCCCCCGCTCACATCCCGGTGGAATAACGGCGGTCAGGCGGAGGCGGCGCGGCCGTACCGCTTGTCGAGATACGGGATGATGTCGTCGTCGTCGTCGAGCACGACCTCGCCGTCGACCAGCACCGGGATCGAGGTCTGGCCGGAGGCCCGCACGACCTCGCCGCGCTCGGCGTGCGAGAACGGCACGTTGACCGTCTTGTAGTCGAGCAGCAGGTCCGTGAGCTTCTTGCGCACGCGCGCGCAGTACGGGCACCACTCGGCCTGGTACAGCACGATCTCGGTCGGTCGGCCCATCGTCCCTCCAGGACCGCCCCGTCCACGAAAGGTTGCGTGCCCGGCGGCGTCGGAGTGGTAGCGGACTACGGCGATGACGAGCGGCAAGCAACGCGACCGAACCGCAGTCGCGATCTCGATCGCGCTGCACGTCTGCGCCTGGACGCTGCTGGCGCTGGCGCTGCGACCGATCTTCCCGGCGCCCGTCCCCGAGGACCGCATCACCATCGCCCGGCTGCTCCGGGTCGACCGTCCGGCCGAACGACCCGCCCCGCTCCAGCCCACCCCGCGGGTCCCGGCGGCGCCGCTCCCGGCCCTGCACGTCGCGCCCGCGCACGTCCGGCGCCCGCTGATCGTCGCCGACGAGCAGCGCTACGTGCTGCCCGCCCGTCGTGCCGCGCCGAACGCGGCGCTGCCGGCCCTGGCCGGCGCGCCGGTCACCGCCGCCGACGAGGCGGCCCCGGCCGTAGCATCGAGCGCTCCGTCACCGGTGCCGGTGGACGTCGCCGTCGCGCCGGCGCGCACGGATGCGGCGAGCGCCGCCGGCTCGGAGGGGGTCGGAAACTTCGGCGAGACCTACGAGGCGGCGCTCCTGCCGGAGGCCCGTGCCGCGCTGGTCGCCGGCGTCGCGAGCGGCTTCGTCGTCCGGATCAAGGTCGACGAGAACGGGCACGCGATCGAGGTCGCGTTCCTGCGCGGCCCCGACGATCCGGCCGTGCGCGAGCTGATCCGCCAGCGGCTCTTCGCAGCCCGCTTCATCCACGCCGTCTCCAACGGACTCCCCGCCGCCGGAACCGTCGAACTACGAACCTGAGCGGGGCGAGTTCCCGCCGTGGAGTTGCCCGAACGTACGGGCGAGCATCACGCCCATGACGAGCACACCCAATCCCACCGCGAGAACGCTCTCCGATGAGCGCAGGTCGAAGTCGCCGACGCGGCAGACGAGCACGTACCCGACGGCTACGTTGAAGAAGCCCCACAGCACGTTGACCGTCGAAGAAGAGAGCCCCGTACCGGGTGGCTTCGCAAACGGGCTCTGAAAGGCACGACCCAT
>JBEKLD010000087.1:0-12578 GCA_050010375.1 Vulcanimicrobiaceae bacterium | reverse complement strand
CGGCGACTTGGGCCGCCGCCGCGTTGTAGGCCAGCGCGATCGCGTCGAACTCGCTGTTGCCGGCGACCGCGATCGGCTGCGGGGTAAAGTCGCGCGCGGCGAAGCGCTGCAAGGCGTGAGTCACCTCGATCAGCGGCCGGAGCGCCTGCGAGGTGATGAAGCGGCCCGTCGCCCAGGCGACGCCACCGGCCAGCGCGGCGACGAACAGCAGGCCGACCAGCAGCCGGACCACCCAGAGCTGCGTCGCACTGGGATCGGGCAGCGCGTCCATCCAGCCGCCGACGAAATCGACCGTCTGTCGCCGCCCGCCGAAACCCGTCTGGATCGCGAGACCGAGGCGGCTACCCGCGATGCGGTGCGCCCGGACGTCGCCGGTGAAGACCTGGCCGTCCATGACGATCTTCGCTTCCCCCGGCCGGCGAGTCCCCGGCCGGACCGGCTTGCGCGGCGGCGGCGAAAACTGGTAGGCCACCAGGCGGATCCCGCTGCGCTGGAGGCGGCTTTCGATCTCGCGCGCCGCGTCGACGAACGACTCGTGCCGCAGCACCGCGCGGCTCCCGAAGGCGGCCGCCTCGCGCGAGTCGGCATCGACCCCGTCGTTGACGAACTGCACGTACGCGTACAACACCCCGGCGACCACCAGCGAGCCGAGCACGAGAATCACCAACACGCCCGCCACGACGTACCAGGACGTCAGTCTCCTAGCAAACGTCGTGAACATTTTAACGGCGCTCCGCCCCAGGCTGCGCGCCCCCCACGCGTTGCGTGGGGCCCCCGACCCGACCTCGCAACGAGATCGAAGACAAGGGGCGATGCTGCTGCGCTCGGTCCATCACCGTGACCTTAATGCGCTCGCAGGGCGTAGCCGGCGCCGCGGATCGTGCGGATCAGCTTGGGTTCGAAGCCGGCGTCGATCTTCGCGCGCAGGTACGAGACGTAGGTCTCGACCGCTCCCGGGCCGACGTCGCGGTCGGTCCCCCAGACGAGGTCGAGCAACTGGTCCCGGGTGAAGACGCGCTCGGGATTGCGCACGAAGGTCAGCAACAGCGCGTACTCGCGCGCCGAGAGATCGATGTGGCGGTCGCCGCGCTTGACGTCGCGCCGGTCGAGGTCGATCGAGAGATCGGCGTAGGCGACGATCGAGGGCTGCTCGAGTCGCGGCCGGCGCAGCGCCGACTGCAGGCGCGCGACCAGCTCGGTCATCTCGAAGGGCTTGGGGATGTAGTCGTCGGCGCCGCGCCGCAACCCGGTGATCTTGTCGTCCGTGTCGGCCTTCGCGCTGAGCATCAGGATCGGCGCCTCGGTGACGCGGCGCAGCATCGGCAACAGCTCGAGGCCGTCGACGAAGGGGAGCATCACGTCGAGGACGATCGCGTCGGGCCGCCAGTCGCGCACGATCTGCAGCCCGATCCGGCCGTCCGGCGCGCTCTTGACCTCGAAACCGTCTTCGGCCAGCCCTAGCTCCAACAGCTCGCGCAGATGCCGCTCGTCGTCGATCACCAGAACTCTCGCCGCGCTGGCCACTACTTTTTGACGCTCCCCCCACCGGTGCCCAGATCGGGCGCCCGCACCACGAAGATGCCGACGTTCGGAGCGTACTGCAGGAATCCGCGTCCGCGCTGAGCGCCGCCTCGCCCTTCGCCCGGCCGCGGGCTCGCCCCCGGCGCGGGGCTCGCCGCGGGGCTCGGGGCCGGCGATGCCCCGGGTACAGGCCCCTGCGGGCCCAGATCGATCCCCTTCGCGGTCGCCTCGGCCGGGGTGAGCACGGTCCCGTACGAGCACGAGACCAGCGCGCGGAACGGCTGCAGCGCCGCGATCAGCTCGGGGCTGGGCGAGAACTGCGGGCGTGGCGCGTTCTCATTGGCGTTCGGTCCCACGGTGACTTCGGGCTCGAAGCCGCCCGGCGGCGGACCTTGGCCCGGACCGCCGGGGCCGCCCGGCCCGCCGAAGCCGCCCCGCCGGTCGCCGCCGGCGCCGTTGGTCCCGTTGCCCTCGGGCCGGCGCACGAGGTTCGGTGGGATCTGCGGACCCAAAGCGAGCCACCAGCTCCCCTTCGCGTCGCCGTGCGGCGTCACGCTGACGCCGTCGACGGTCGGCAACGTGGTGGCGCCAGCTGCGAACGCCTGTGCCGCCGCGCCGAGTTGCGCGAGCACCTTCGTCGCGAGCGGTTGGAGCTCGGCCGTGCATTCGGTCCGCGACGTCGCGACCGCGAGCGGATCGGTGCCCGGCGGGGGCGCGACGAAATTCAACTGCCCGAAGCCGAAGAGTCCGCGGCCGCCGCCCGGTCCCGGCGACGGGCTGGGCTCGGCCTGCGCGACCTGCCGGTTTCCGCCGCGCATCCCCGGGATGTGCGCGCCGCCCGCGCCCGGCCGCGCGCCGGTGTTGAGCATGTACGAGAGCTGGATCGTGCGCGGCGGCAGCGGGTTGGCCGCAACCGGCAAGAAGCCCCCGACGACCGGTTCCGGCTGCGCGTACAACAAGCTCGAGAACAGCGCCGTCTCGGTGTTGAAGGCGTTGGTCTCGAACAGCGTGAGCTGCCCGATACCGAACGGGTGCGAGATGCCCAGGCTGACCGAGACGTAGGGTGCGAGATGCTGGCTGTTGTTGATCCCGACGTACTGCGCGTTGGCCAGGAACTCGAAGCCGCTGGGCGGGTGGTAAGCATCCAGCGTGAGGTTGCCCTTGTGCAGTGGCCGTCCGAAGATCTGCGAGTAGAGGATCAGCGTGCTCCCGACGCCGGTGAAGCGTGGATCGGCGGCTGCATAGAACGACGCGTTGGTCGAGTACGACGGCATCACGGTGAAGTCGCGGCCGAGTCCGAACCGGCCGGTGAGGTCGTAGCCTTGATAGATGCGCGTCGTGTCGTTGACCGGCTCGCTGATGTAGACCGTCGGGCTGGAGAACGGCGGCACCGGGCAGACGCTCGAGTAGTAGCCGACGACCGCGCCGTAGTACGGACTGCTCGGCGAGAGGCCGGCGGCGGCCGCGGTCACGGCCGCGTTGACGAGCTGTCCGGCCTGGCTTTGCCGGTAGGCGTCGACGTTGAGCAGTGCGCCGCTGCTCCACTGGTGCGACCAGGTCGCCTCGTAGTCGATCGCCGACTGTTTCGTCGGCTGGTCGCCCGGACCACTGACCTGCGCCGTCCCGGCATAGCAATTCGTGCGCGCCGAGTTGGGATCGCTGTAGCTGCGCACGATCGAGGGTGCGGGCTGCGAGCTTCCGACCGAGGCCTGCGCCGTGAACGTGTCATGGTCGGTCGGCCGATACGAGCCGGCGAAGCCGCCCAGCACCGAGGTGCCGGAGCCGGTGGTTTCGGCCATCGAGACCTGCGGTCCGATCGAGAGCTTGTCGTTCAGCTTGATCGAATCGGTCAACTGATAGGTCCCCGACGAGACGCCATTGCTAGAACCGGTCTGGAACAGGCTGGTCCCCGTCTCGACCAGCGGCGAGAAGGTCGTCGTCGAGTCGAAGGTCGCCGCGTTGAGGGTGATCGTGTGGTTGTCCTTGGCGACCGTTGCCTGCGCGGCGATCCCGCGCGCCAGCGTATTCGTCTGCGTCGCGTACGGTGAGGGCACGCCCTCGATGTAGCGGTCGAGGTCGTCAGCCAAGCTGTACGAGGACGAGGTGTAGCCGGTGACCTGCACCGCGACCTGACCGACGAGCTGTTGCACGGTCAGGTAGTCGAACTCGTACTTCCCGGTCGAGACGTTGTTGGGGCCGATACCGCACGGCAGCGGGCCGGTGAACTGGGTGCAGACCGAGGCGACGTCGGTATTGTTCTCGAGCGCCGTATAGATGATGTTGGTCGTGTCGGTCAGCTCGTAGCGCAGCTTGATCAAATCGCCCGCACTCGTCTGCTCGCCGCCGTGCGGGTACGTCAGGCCGCTCTCGTCCTCGAAGTCCTGGAAGGTCAGCGGGTTGTTGCCGCCGCGTTTGGTCGTCATCACCGCGATGCCGAGCTTGCCGATCGAGCCCGTCTCGCCGAAGGACCAGTTGTACTTGTCGAAGGCGCCGTCGGCGCCGGTGATGCGCGTCTGCCAGCTCTGCGTCGGCTGCAGCGTCGAGAAGTTGACGCCCCCGCCGAGCGCGCCGGCCCGCGCGCCGAAGCTGACGTTCGCCCCGGTGAACAGGTCGGTGTTGATGCCGCGCAGGTTGGTCGCGGTGCCGGGCGCGCCGAGCGGGATGCCGTCGAGCGTGACCGCCGTCTGCGACTCGTCGTGCCCGTGCAGCGAGATCGTCTGCGCGGCGTCCGGGTCGTTCGACGCGGTCGTGACGTCGACGCCGGCGAGCGTGTTGAGCGCGTCGGCGAGCGAGTCGGAGATGCGCCGCACCGGGCTCGAGTCGTCGACGTCGCTCGTCGAGATCACGGCCCGCGCCCGCGTCGTCCCGATGACCTTGAGGCCCGAGTTGCCGTTCTGCGCGCCGTTCCCGGCGGCCGCGGCCGCCGTCGGGTTGTTCGGCAGGCCCAGATCGACGGTCACGTCGACCTGCTTGTTGCCGAGTACCTCGAACGAGCGTGAGGTCACGCCGAGGAAGCCGCCGCGCGTCACCCGGATGCGGTAGATCCCGACCGGGACATCGGTGTACTTCACCACGCCGGTCTCGTTGGTCAGCGCGCTCGCCGTATTCGGCCCCAGCAGGAACACCCGCGCATTCCCGAGCGGGTGCTTGGCATCGTCCTCGACCACGATGCGGACGATGCCGTCCTCCGAATCCGACTGGGCCAACACGGGCCCGGCGGAGGTGGCGAGTACGGCAAGCGAGAGAAGCAAGGCGGAAAAACGGCTCGCCGTCCGGGGAGTCATCGTGCGAAATCCTGGCATCGGGCTCTGAGTTGAGGCTGGGACGGGCGGGGCTACGAGCGCGTGCTCGCGATGACCTCCAGGAAGCGAGCGCCGAAATCCGCGAGCTTCTTCTCGCCGACGCCGCTGATCGCGCGCAGCTGCGCCGCGGTGCGCGGCGCCTCGCGCGCCATCGAGCGCAGCACCGCGTCGCTGAAGACGATGTACGGTGGAACGTCGCGCTCCGCCGCGATCTCACGCCGTAGTGCCCGCAGCGCGGCGAACAGGTCGCGATCGTAGTCTTGGTCGTCGGTCGCCGCGCGCGCGGACGGGCGCGCCTTGCGGCCGGGGACCGGGGCGACCGCCTCGCGGACGACGATCGGGCTGCGCTCGACCAGCGCCAGGCGCCCGGCGTCGGTCAGCCCGACCACGTTGTGCCGCTCGGTATCCTGGACGATGAGTCCGAGCCGCAGCAGCTCGTCGGCCAGGTGCCGCCAGCTGCGACGGTCGCGGTCCTTCCCGATCCCGTAGGTCGAGAGGCGCTCGTGGAACCAGCGCTCGATCTTCTCGGTGCGCGCGCCGAGCAGCACGTCGATCACGTGCGTGATCCCGACGCCGTAGCCGTGTGCCTCGCGCACGCGGTAGACGCACGAGAGGAGCTTCTGCGCGTCGAGCGTCGCGTCGTACGAGGAGCGCGGCTCCAGGCAGTTGTCGCAGGCCTCGCAACGCGCCTGCGGATACGACTCGCCGAAGTACGCCAGCAGCTCGCGGCGACGGCAGTCGTTCGAGTAGGCGAAGCGAACCAGCCGGTCGAGCTGTTCGCGGGCCGCCGCGCGCTCGCCGTCCGGTTTCTCGGCGACGAACCGTTCGGAGCGCGCGACGTCGCCGTAGGCGAAGAACCAGGCGCACTCGGCCGGGAGCCCGTCGCGGCCCGACCGCCCGGTCTCCTGATAGTAGCCCTCCAGACCGCGCGGCACGTCCCAGTGCACGACGAAGCGGACGTTGGATTTGTCGATCCCCATCCCGAACGCGATCGTCGCGCAGATGACCCGCACGTCGTCGCGCAAGAACGCATCCTGTCGTCGCGAGCGGGTCGCGGCGTCGAGGCCGGCGTGGTACGCGAGCGCCGGGATCCCCGCGGCGGCCAGCGCGTCGGCGAGCTTCTCGGTGTTGGCGCGGCTGCCGGCGTAGACGATCCCCGCCTCGTCGTCGGGCCGCGCGCGCAGCCAGCGCACCAGCGCCTCCAAGCTGCGCGGCGCGTGCAAGACGCGGTAGGTGAGGTTCGGCCGGTCGAACGAGGCGACGTGAACGGCCGGCCGGCGCAGCCCGAGCTGCGCGACGACGTCGTCGCGCACGCGCGCCGTCGCGGTCGCGGTGAAGGCACAGAACGGGACGGCCGGAAAGCGCTCGCGCAGGCCGGCGATGCGGCGGTACTCGGGCCGAAAGTCGTGACCCCACTCGCTGATGCAGTGCGCCTCGTCGACGACGAAGCGCGCGACGTTCCAGCGCGCGAGATCGTCGGCGAAACCGGCCAGCGTCAGCCGCTCCGGCGCGACGTAGAGCAGCTTGTAGGCGCCGCGTTCGAGACCGTCGAGCCGGCGTCGCAGCTCCGGCCATTCGAGCGAGGAATTCAGCGCGGTCGCCGGGACCCCGGTGGTATCGAGCGCGTCGACCTGGTCCTTCATCAGCGCGATCAGCGGCGAGATGACGACGGTCAACCCCTCCGTGAGGACGGCCGGGAGCTGATAGCAGAGCGACTTTCCGCCGCCGGTCGGCAAGAGCGCGAAGACGTCGCGGCCGTCGAGGACGTCGCGGACGACCGCCTCCTGCGACGGCCGGAACGAGGTGAATCCGAACCAGCGCTCGAGCGCCTCGCGCAGCTCCGCCGCCTGGACAGCCATCGCGTTCATCGCTTCGCCGTCTGCGACGGTCCGCCCGGCCGGCGAGGGGCGATGCGGTCGGCATGGCGACCAGGAACAGCGGGTACTCGGCGCCGTATCTTCTCATCGTCGCGCTGCGCGGAGGGTGTGCGTTGCGACTCGGTGCGTTCGTTCAACAGCTTGGGGCGTGGGCCGAGCGGCCGTGCGTCCTGACGATCCGTCTCCCCGCGGTCGACAGCCAGCTGGCGATCACGGGCGTCTTGCGGGCCTACTACAGCCTGGCGTCGATTCGCGGTTGGGCGCTCGTCCCGCCCGAACAGCACGGCGGCTTCGCGACGATGCGGCTGACCCAGCTCGGGCTCGAGGAGGCGACCACGCGCGAAGTGATCGACGACGAGCTCGGCCGCCGGCTGCGCTACGCCCGCGACGACCGCGCCATCTTCGAGCTGGCCCGCGATTCGGCGCTCTTCACCGGCCCGCCGCGCCGCACGCTTGCCGGCCGCTACCTCTATGTCGGCGGCCGGCGCCGTCCCGTCCCCGAGCCGTGGATGTTCGAGTGAGGCGCAGCCGACCTGGGGGCGAACGGGTTGCACGGACCGATGTTGGATCTCGATCTGGACGGGAAGACCGCCGTCGTCTCCGGTTCGACGGCCGGGATCGGCTACGCCACGGCCGCAGGGCTGGCGGCCCAGGGCGCGCACGTCCTCGTCACCGGGCGCACGCAGCGCCGCGTCGATGACGCGGTCGCGCGGGTGCGCGCCGCCGTCCCGAACGCGAAGGCCAGTGGGGTCGCCGGCGACCTGACGACCGCCGCGGGTTGCACGGCGCTGGTGCAGGCCTATCCGCACGCCGACGTCCTGGTCAACAACCTGGGCATCTTCGAGCCGCGCCCGTTCGCCGAGATCGACGACGCCGACTGGATCCGCTTCTTCGAGGCGAACGTCTTGAGCGGGGTGCGGCTGACCCGCGCCTATCTGCCGGGGATGCGCGCGCGCAACTGGGGCCGGGTGATCTTCGTCTCCAGCGAGTCGGGGCTCCAGATCCCGGTCGAGATGATCCACTACGGCGTGACGAAGACGGCCCAGATCGCGCTGGCGCGCGGCATCGCCGAGAGCGTCGCCGGGACGGGGATCACCGTCAACAGCGTCCTGCCCGGCCCGACCAAATCCGAAGGCGTCGGGACCTTCGTCAAGCAGATGGCCGTCCAGCAACGGCTCAGCGAAGACGAGATGGAGCGCCGCTTCTTCGAGACGGCCCGCCCGACGTCGCTGTTGCGCCGCTTTCTCACCTCAGAGGAAGTCGCCAACCTCATCGTCTACCTGTGCAGCCCGGCGGCGTCGGGGACCAACGGCTCCGCCCTGCGCGTCGACGGCGGCGTGGTACGCGCGATCCCCTAGACGAGCGGGCGTCGTACCGCTCGCCGTCTCGGTTACGCCCCCGGACTGGCACTCGTGACGCCGATCCGGTGGGTCCGCAAGTCGCGCGCGCAGAACCCTGTGAGCGGGAATCGATGTTGCGCCTTGTCCTCGCGGCGATCGTTATGAGCGCTGCGACCTTCCTCACGCCGGCCCCCGCACCCGCTGCGCCCGCGGCGAGCGTGACGGTGCTGCATGCGACGGGCGCACCCGCCATCGTCATCGGTCCCCCGCGGGCGCAACGCATGACCGTGACGATCGGCAGCTTCCGTGCGGTTGCCGGGCTGGCCCAGCCGGTCGGTGCGGCCCCGCTCGGACACGCGGTCGACGCGCTGCCCGTCCCCTCGGGCGTGCCGGCTGGGACACCGATCGTCGTGCGGGTCGAGCCGGCCGGCGCCGGCATCCCGCATCTGATCGCCGACGACGCGGCGATCGACGACGCCGTCACTGGGGCGCGCGCGTCCGGCGTGATGCTGGGCGTCCTCGGCGCGATGTTGTGCTTGCAGCTCGCCGGCTTCGTGCTCACCCGCGACCCGAGCATCCCGTGGTACGCCGGCTTCGTCGGCACGCTGATCCTGATCGAGCTGTTGCGCGACGGCGTCCTCCCCGGCATACGCCTCCCCTCGCTGCCGGAACTGGCGTTGCTCGATCTCGCCAACGGCATCTGCATGATCGGTTTCGTCGTCACCTACCTGCAGCTGTGGACGCAGGCACGCCGGCTGTTTTGGGCCACCGCAGCCGCGCTCTCGGTGCTGTCCGCCTTCGACGTGCTCGTCGCGAGCGGGCCGCTGTTGCACGGCGCGGTCGAGAGCGTACGCACGCCCATCCTACTGGTCGGCGCGGTGATCTTGACGATCGCGACCGTGCTGCGTATGCGCGACTACCCGCCGGCACGCTTCCTGTTGGCGGCGGAGGGGCTGATCTTCGTCGCGGTCGCGTACCGCGTGGTGCGGACCTTCACCCCGTACTCGGTGCCTTTCCTCGACGACTGGAACTACGAGCTCTCGACGATCAGTAACTCGATCCTCTTGGGCGTCGCGCTGGTGATGCGCTCGCGCTACGTCCTGCGCCAGCGCGAGCACCTCGAGGAGCGGCTCGAGGACGCGACGCGCGCCGCCGAGCACGACGCGCTGACCGGAGCGCTCAATCGCCGCGGCCTGGTCACGGCGCTCGAGAACGTCACCAGCGGTACGCTGTTCTACATCGATCTCGACGGGTTCAAGACCGTCAACGATCGCTTCGGCCACGCCGCCGGCGACGCGATGCTGGTGCAGGTCGTCCGCTCCCTGCGCGGCGTCGCCGGCGCCGAAGCGACGGTGGCGCGGGTCGGTGGCGACGAGTTCGTGATCGTCGTCGCCGACGAGGACCGGCCGCGAGCAGACCGGCTCGTCGAGCAGATGACCGAGGCCATCGCACAGATCCGGCCGGGTGGCCGCGCGCGCGCCGGCGCGGTCGGCGCCTCGATCGGCTACGCGCCGCTGACCGGGCTGACGTTCGACAACGCGATGCGGATCGCCGACGCGAATTCGTACCGCACCAAGACGTATAAGCAGGCACTCTCCGGCACGACGGGATGAACGCGGGCGGGAAGTGGACGGGGCTCGGGCGCAGCCTGCGCCTGCTGCTCGCGGCGCTGGGATTGCTGCTCGTCCCGTTCGCCGTCGACGCCGCGACCGGCGACACGACGGTCCTGCGCGCGCCGGGGGTCCCCGTCTTGGTCGTCGGTCCGACGAAGGCCGAGCGGATGACGGTCCGCGTCGCCGGCCGCACGCTGGTCTCGGGTCGCTTTCTGCCGGTCGGCCGCGCGCCGCTCGGCCACGCGATGACCTTCGTCCCGCTCTCCGACATCCCGGCCGGAACGCCGATCGTCGTGCAGGTCGAACCGTCCGGCGCCGGCACGCCCCGGTTGCTGCCGGCGGACCCAGCGATCGACGAGGCCATATCGGATGCGCGCGCCGCGGGCCTCGTACTCGGGGTGCTGCTGTCGGCGCTGTTGCTGCAACTCGCCTGGTTCACGATCAGCCGCGATCGGAACATCGCCTGGTACGTCGCCTTCATCGGCTCGCTGATCGCGATCACGCTGCTGCGCGACGGCCGGCTGCCGGGCTTTTCCGCGCCTTCACCGGCGGCGCTGGTCGCGCTCGATGCGCTCGCGAGCATCTTCTATCTCGGCTTCACGCTGGTGTTTTTGCGGCTGTGGCAAGACGCGCGCGGGCTGTTCTGGACCGCGATCGTCCTGACGGTCCCGACGGTCGCGCTCCAAGTCGCCGGCGCGCTGGTGCCCGCGCTGCGCCCGGCCATCGAGGCGTTTCGTTCGCCGGTCCTGTTGTTCGGGAGCTGCGGGTTGTTCGCGGTGGCGATCGTCCGCGGACGGCGCTTCCCGCCGGCCTACTACCTGTTGGCCGCGCTCGGCGCGACGGCACTGGCGGTCCTCTACCGCGTGGTGCGCTTCTGGACGCCCTTCGCCGACCCGTTCCTCGACCACTGGGCGTACGACATCGGGATCACGATCGACGCGCTGGTGTTTGGTTTCGCCGTCGTCGCGCGCCAGCAGTATCTCTGGCGCGAGCGCAGGCTGCTCCAAGTCCGGCTCGACGAGGCGACCCACGCGGCACAGCACGACGCACTGACCGGGGCGCTCAATCGGCGCGGGCTGGCGTCGAACCTGACCGGCCGCGACAGCGGCACGCTGCTCTACGTCGACCTGGACAATTTCAAGCAAGTCAACGACCACTTCGGTCACGCCAGCGGCGACGTGATCCTGATCGACGTCGCCAGTGCCCTGCGCGAGCTGGCCGGTCCCGGGGCGATGATCGCGCGCGTCGGCGGCGACGAATTCGTCGTCGTCGTCGCCGAGTCCGACCGCTCCGCGATCGAACGGCTCGCCGAACGCTTGGGCGAGCGCATCGCGGACATCCGTCCCGTCGGGCGGCCGCGCATCCCCTACTTCGGCGCGTCGGTCGGCTTCGCGCCGCTGGCCGGGCTCACGCTCGACAACGCGATGCGCATCGCCGACGCGAACTCCTACCGGGTGAAGGCCTACAAACAGGCGGCAACGGCGCCACCGGAGATCTAGCCGGAACGACAAGAGCCCGGCATCACTGCCGGGCTCTCGCGTTGCGGGACCGCTGAGGACTAGAGGTCCTCGGGGTTGATCCCCTTGGGCTTGTACTGCGTGCGCGCTGCCGGCACGCCGACCGTCGCCTCCGCATCGTACTCGCCTTCGTACTGGACCGTGTTCTCGGCCATGCGCTGCCGCTCGTACGGGCCGAGCACCTTGGGATTGAGCTCCTGACCGTTCGGGGCCACCACGTCGCCGTACGACGTGAGTGCCTCGGCGTCCGGATTGAAGTCCAGGAACACGTTGCGGGGGCGGCCCTCGTCGTCCAGATCTTGCCCTTCGGGCTCGATCTGGAGGTTGCGGTACCGCGACATCCCCGTTCCGGCCGGGATCAGCTTCCCGATGATGACGTTCTCCTTGAGACCGAGCAGCGGGTCGTGCTTGCCCTTGATCGCGGCGTCGGTGAGGACGCGCGTGGTCTCTTGGAAGGACGCCGCGGAGAGGAACGATTCGGTCGCGAGCGACGCCTTCGTAACGCCGAGCAGCACCGGGCTGCCCTCAGCGATCTTCCCGCTATCGGCCTTGATCTTCTCGTTCTCCTCAGCGAACGCGGCGGACTCGACGAGTTGCCCCGGGAGCATCCGCGTGTCGCCGCCGTCGACGATCTTCACCTTGCGCAGCATCGAGCGCACGATGACCTCGATGTGCTTGTCGTTGATGTCGACGCCTTGCGAGCGGTAGACCTTCTGCACTTCCTGGACCAGGTAGTTCTGCAGCGCGGTCTCGCCCTTGATCCGCAAGATGTCGTGCGGGTTGAGCGAGCCTTCCGCGATCGGCTGACCGGCCTCGACGTGCTGACCGTCGACGATGGTCAGGTGCAGGCCAGGCGTGACGTCGACCTCGTGGTCTTCGCCTTGGTCATCGGTCACGAAGATGACCCGCTTGCCCTTCTCCTCGCCGAACTTGATCGTGCCGGCGACCTCGACCAGCGGCGCTTCGCCCTTCGGCTTGCGCGCCTCGAAGATTTCCTCGACACGCGGGAGACCCGTGATGATGTCTTCCTGCGCGACGCCACCGGTGTGGAAGGTACGCAGCGTCAGCTGCGTCCCAGGCTCACCGATCGACTGCGCGGCGATGATACCGACCGCCTCGCCGATGTCGACCTTCTTGCCGGTCGCCAGATTGCGGCCGTAGCACATCGCGCAGACGCCGTGCTTGGCCTGGCAGACCAGGACCGAACGGATCTTGACCTGCTTGATGCCTGCGGCGATGATTGCCGCGGCCTTGGCCTCGTCGATCTCTTCGTCGCGACGGACGATCTTGTCGCGCGAGTTCTCCGGGTTCTTGACGTCCTCGGCCGAGCGGCGTCCGACGATGCGGTCCGAGAGCGGCTCGATCGTCTCCTTGCCGACGGTGATGTCGCCGACCAGGATGCCGTTGG
>JBEKLD010000086.1:0-12599 GCA_050010375.1 Vulcanimicrobiaceae bacterium | reverse complement strand
AAGGTGGAGTCGCCGGTGAATTGCTCGACGGTTTTGCCGGTGATGGGGTCGACGGTGTAGAGGAGGTCGGCGAGGTCGTCGGCGTGGTCTTCCTCGTCTTTGAGGATGTCTTCGAACATTCGTCTCGTTACGGGGTCTGCGGTGCCGAAGAAGTTTACGATGTCGCCGTACATCTTGATCACGACTCGCTCGGCGAGGAGATCTTCGCGCAGCAGGTCGGCCAGGGTGTGGCCGCTCTCGAACTTCGAGAAGGCGCGTGCGGTGATGCCTTCCGGATCGAAATTCGGGACGCCGCCGAGCTGTTTGATGCGGTCGGCGATCCGGCCGAGATGGCCCTGCTCGTCCTGCCAGTGCTCCTTGAAGAGATCCTGGAGTTGATCCTGGTGGATCGAGGTGGCCATATAGTAGTGCTGCTGGTAGCGAAGCACGCAAATGATCTCGGACGCAATCGCTGCGTTGAGCACCTCGAAAACCTTATCGAGCGGGAGCGTATAATAGGGCGTGACGGGCCCATTTTCCATGGCCTGCTTCACGCGCGCTTCGACTTCTTTGACCTCGGATAGCATGCTCGTGGTCACTCTGAAAGCCACTCCTCAGGCAGCGGTCTCTGCCACAGATCGTGCGGAAGGATGTTCATCGTACCAGGGTTGCGCGACGCTGTGCTAGGGCTAGCCTTCGCTGTTTTTGGGGTCGAAGTCGAGGGCTAGGGAGTTGATGCAGTAGCGGTCGCCGGTGGGGTTGGGGCCGTCGGGGAAGACGTGGCCGAGGTGCGAGTCGCAGGCGGCGCAACGGACTTCGGTGCGCAGCATGCCGTGGGAGCGGTCTTCGATCAGCTTCACGCGCTCGGCGGCGGCGGGGGCCCAGAAGCTCGGCCAGCCGGAGCCGCTCTCGAACTTCGTGTCGGAGGTGAAGAGCTCGGCGCCGCAGGCGCCGCAGGTGTACGTCCCCGTGTCGTGGTTGTGGTAGAGGGCGCCGGTGAAGGGGCGCTCGGTGGCGCCTTCGCGTAGCACGGCGTAGCGATCGGGCGCGAGTTCCGCCTGCCAGTCGGCGTTGGTTTTCGTGCGGTTCATACTCTCCTAAACGAGCGCGGGCGGCGCAGGGGTGCAGGCGGTCTCTGGGACTGGGGGCCTCCGCCGCCGGGCAGCCGGCCCCGGACCTCTTGTAGGGGCGGGGCGGGGCGTGTAGACTAGCGAGGTTCCCGGGCGGCCAGGGCCGCCTGGAGCCCCGTGCGCGAGTGGCGGAATTGGTAGACGCACTAGCTTGAGGGGTTAGCGGGAGCAATCCCGTGCTGGTTCAAATCCAGTCTCGCGCACCATTTCCTCCGGCCCGGAACCCCTCGTTCCGGGCTCTTTTCGTGGGCCGGGACGGCGGTCTCTTAAGGAATACGGAGTCAGAACGACGAAAATCGTTGGACTCCCCGAAACACCCGGGCCCGGCTCCGCGTAGTTCCGGGCGACCGACGAGAGGACGGTCTCTCCGATATGTGGCTGACGCGTTTCTCGATCCAGCGCCCGCTCATCGTTGCCATGGTGTTCATCGCCCTGGCGGTGTACGGGGCGGCGTCCTACTTCGCGCTCGGGAAGAACTCGCAGCCGAACGTCAACTTCCCCGTCGTGGTCGTGATCGCGTCCTATCCGGGCGCCTCGCCGGCCGAGATGGAGCGCCTGATCATCAAGCCGATCGAAGACCAGATCGACGGGATCGATCACCTCGACGAGATGACCGCGACGGCGCAAGAAGGCTCGGCGGTCGTCGTCGTTCAGTTCAAGCTCGGGGCCGACCTCGACCTCGCCGCGATCGACGTGCAGCGCCGGGTCGACACGGCGCGCGTCTACATGCCGACCGACCTCGACCCGCCGATCGTGCAGAAGAACGGCGCCGAGGCGCCGATGCTGACCTACGCCGTCGACTCGAAGACGATGTCGGCCTCGGCGCTCGCCGATCTGCTCAACGACCGCGTCATCTCCGACATCCGCCACATCCCCGACGTGCAGAGCGTCGACCTCTCGGGCGCCGCCGTGCGTGAGTTCGACGTCGACGCCGATCCGCTGCGGCTGATGGGCGCGAACGCCACGCTGGCCGACGTCTTCAACGCGATCAACACCAACAACAGCAACCTCCCGGGCGGCCGCATGGACGCGCCGACCGTCGAGACCGCGATGTCGGTCCACGCCGAGGTGAACTCGGCGAACGACATCGCCGCCCTCCCGCTCCCGATCACGACCGGGCTGCTCGTTTCCGGCAGCACGCTGAAGATCGGCGACGTCGCGCAGGTCACCGACACGCACCAGGAGCAGCGGCTGGTCTCGCACATGAACGGCCACCCGGGGCTGATCATGGACGTCAATCGCACGATCAACTCCGACGAGGTCGGCTCGACGAAGATCCTGCGCGCGCAGATGATCGGGGTCGAGAAGAAGTACCCCCAGGTGGAGTTCCACGAGCTGTTCGCGCCGGCCGACTACACCCAAGCCTCCCTCAACGGCGTCCTGCAGTCGCTCTTCGAAGGGATCTTCCTGACCGCGATTGTGCTGATGCTGTTCCTGCACGCGTGGCGCAACGCCGCGGTCGTCATGGTCGCGATCCCGTCGTCGCTGGCCGCGACGTTCGTCGTTATGCGCGTGCTGGGACTCACCCTCGACAACATCTCGTTGATGGGACTCTCGCTGATCATCGGGATCCTGGTCGATGACTCGATCGTCGTCCTCGAGAACATCACCCGCCACCGCGACCTCGGCCAGTCGCCGACCGAGGCGGCGATCAGCGGCCGCACCGAGATCGGCGGCGCGGCGATCGCGATCACGCTGGTCGACGTCGTCGTCTTCCTGCCGCTGGCGTTCCTGTCCGGCTTCGTCGGGCAGTACATGAAGGAGTTCGGGATCGTCGTCACGGTCGCGACGCTCTTCTCGTTGTTCGTCTCGTTCACGTTGACGCCGGTGCTCGCCGCGAAGTGGTCGGTGCTGCGCCGCTCGGCCGCGCCCCCGCCGTACCTGGTCTGGTTTCAGAGCGGCTTCGAGCGCCTCACGGCCTGGTACAAGGATCGCGCGCTCCCGCTCGCCCTGCGGCACCGCTGGATGACCTTCTGGCTCAGCGGGTTGGCTGTCCTGAACGCGATCAGCTTGGTCGCCGGCGCGCAAGCGATGTTGGCCTTCGCGGTCATCGACCTGGTCATCGCGCTCGCCGTCGGGCTATGGATGCTCGTGGTGGGCCCACTCATGGACGGTCGTCGGGTCCTGGCCGGGATCCGCGCCCGGTATCATCGTGGTGGGTCGGTCGCGAGCTTGGTGGGCTGCGTCGGTATCGCCGGGGTGGTGGCGCTGCTCGCAGTGACGCACTTCGCGGTGCAGACCGAGTTCGTCCCCGACGCGAAGACGGGGCAGATCCACGGGGACCTGACCTTCCCGGTCGGGACGCCGCTGATCGAGACGCGCCGGGCGCTGGTGCGCATCGAGAGCGCGGTGCTCGCCAACGTCCCCGACGTCGACACCGTGCGCACCTATGCCGGGACGAAGCCCGACGGCTGGGGCTCGACCGACGGCGGCTTCGTCGGCAACTTCAACATCACGCTGCGCAAGGACAAGCGCCGCGAGCAGGACGAGGTCGTCGCGAAGCTGCGGCAGATCCTGCCCGGGCTGGTCCACGGCGCCGACGTGACGGTCTCCGGGCGCGGCGGCGGCGGGAGCGGCTTGCCGATCTCGTACACGCTCTCCGGACCGCCCGACCAGATCTTGATTGCGGCCGACAAGCTCGCCGCGTACATCCGCACGATCCCCGGTACCGTCAACGTCCAGACCGGTGCCGAGCTCGACGCGCCGCACCTCACGGTGCGGGTCGATGCGGCCCGTGCCGCCGTGCTCGGCGTCTCACCGGGCAACGCGGCGATGGTCGGGCGTGCGGCGGTCGGCGGCGTGATCGCGACCAAGGTGCGGACCTGGAACGGTTTGGTCAACGTCCTCTTGCAGTATCCGGTCGCCGACCGCAACTCGATCGCCGAGATCGAGCGCATCCCGGTTCGCTCGAACGACGGCACGACCTTGGTTCCGCTCAGCCGAGTCGCCAGCTTCACCTGGGATCGCGCGCCGACCAAGATCGAGCACGTCGACAAACAGGTCATCGTGCGGGTGAACGGTGACATCGACCACTCGAAGACGACGCTGGGCGAGGTGACGGGCTTGGTCGACAAGCAGTTGCACGTGCCGGGCTTCCTGCCGTCGGGCGTCACGCTCGGGACCGAGGGCGACACGAAGTTCTTCATGGATTTCCTCAGCTCGATGGCGTTCGCGCTGCTGACCTCGATCGCGCTGATCTACTGCTTGATGGTCATCCTGTACGGCTCGTTCGTGACGCCGTTGGTGATCATGTACTCGATCCCGGTCGCCATCATCGGCGCGCTCTTGGCGCTGGCGCTGAGCCACCAGACGATCAACATCTTCTCGGCGATCGGTTTGATCATGCTCTTCGGCCTGGTCGCCAAGAACGGGATCTTGCTCGTCGACTACGCCAACACGCTGGGCAAGCGCGGGCTCACCTACGCCGAGGCGATCGTCGCCTCGGGCGGGACGCGGCTGCGGCCGATCGTCATGACGACGGCGGCGATGGTGTTCGGGATGCTGCCGCTGGCGCTGGGGCGGACCGAGGGCGGCGAGTTCCGGCAGTCGATGGGCATCGTGCTGATCGGCGGCTTGTTGAGCTCGTTGTTCCTCACGCTGATCCTCGTGCCGGCGATGTACGTCACGACCAACCGCTTCGCGGCCTGGGTCGCTAGCGTGCGCGCGGCGGGCCGCGAGCGCACGCCGCGCCCGACGGTCGCCGACGCCGAGCCCATGCTGCCGCGGCTCCCGGCGGCGGCGCTCAACGATTAGAAACTGCGCAGTCGACGGTAGAGAAGGTAGCGAGAGTGGGGTACATGACCTCCCTGCATTCATTCGTACGAGAGGTCCGCTCACTCCATGCCTTCATCGACTACGCGAACTCTGATCGCGCTCGGCGCCGCGACCGCCCTGATCGGTAGCGCCGTGCCGGCGCTCGCCCAAGACGGTTCACCGGTCAGCGTGACCGTCAACGGGCAAAGCGTCCAGTTGAACCCGCCCCCGACCGAGCGCGCCGGTCGCGTCTTCGTCCCGCTGCGGGGCGTCTTCGAGAACCTCGGCGCGACGGTCGTCTACGCGAACGGCGAGATCAACGCGACCGACCATCACCACACCGTCTCGCTCCACATCGGCTCGACCGACGCGGTCGTCGACGGTCAACCGCAGACGCTCGACGTCGCGCCGTTCATCGTCGGCGCCTCGACCTACGTCCCGTTGCGCTTCATCTCGCAAGCGCTCGGCGCCCACGTCGACTACAACGGTCAGGACCGCACCGTCAGCATCGCCATGGGCGGAGGCCCGCCGGCGGAGACCATCCCGGCGCAGCCGCAGCGGCAACCGGTACCTGCCCCTGAAGTGAATCCGAACGTCAGCCCGGTACGGCTCGTCAACGAGCTGCCGCATGCCGACGAGACGGTGCATTCGGAACGGCCGTCCGTCCAAGCTTCGTTCACCGACGGCGACGTCGACCCGGACGCCGTCAAGGTGTTCTTCGACGGCCGCAACGTGACCGCCAACGCGTACATCTCGGGCCACGGCATCACCTACACGCCGCCGTCGGACATTCCGTCGGGGCTGCACGAGGTCCGCGTCGTCGGGATGGACCGCGCCGGTGCTCGCTTCGAGCGCGGCTGGAACTTCACCACCAACGACCGGCCCGTCAGCGTGGCGCCGCGGCCGATCGAGATCGTCGGCGTCTGGCCGGCCGCCAATCAGGACGTCCCGGGCGTGTTTCGTATCCGCGGCCGGACCGAGCCGGGCGCCACGGTGACGATCGAGGTCGCGATGACACCGCCCGAGCACGAGCAAGACTTCTTGCAAGCCCGCGGCGCGCTCGGCGCGAACGACTCGATGCAAAACACGGTGACCGCCGGTCCCGACGGGACCTTCGAGTCGCCGATCGACAGCGGCGCACCGCCAGGAACCTTACTCGGCATCCAGATCCGTGCCACCGATCCGGACGGCCGTAACGCCGACCCGATCCGCTACGTGGTGCACGTTCAATAAGGCGGCGGATCGGGCGAAGCCCGAACGCGAAGGGTTCGGCGGAAGCCGAACCCACCTAAGCGGTCTTTTCGACCCAGCCGATGGCGCGGGCGATGATCTCGGGCTGCTGCTCTTCCCAGAGCCGTAGCCCGGCCTGCGCCGTCCCGGGAAAGGCGTAGCGCTCGGACGGCGGGCCGGCCAGGGTGGCGAAGTCCTCCGCCGACCGCGCCGAGACCGGGTCGTCGGCGCCGTAGAGGAGGTAGCACGAGCGCGGCGCGAACGCGCCGGCGCCGCCGAGGGCCCGGGCGCGGTCCTCGTCGAGCGAGACGCAGACCGTCGTCACGCCGCCCCAGCCGCGGCCGGCTCCGGCGTAGGCCAGGTCGGCCCCGAAGCCCAGGCCGATCAGCGCGATCCGGCCGGCCTCGTGCTTGGGCTGGCGTGCCGCAAAGGCGACGGCGGCTCGGACGTCGGCCGGATAGACGTGCGGCGAGCCGAGGTCGTACGGATCGGCCCGGAGCAGGGCGTGGCGCATGTCTTGTCTCACCGATTCGCCGTGGCCCCGCAGATCGAAGCTCAGGATGTTCCAACCGCGGGTGCGGAACATCGGCAGGTACGGGTCCCAACTCGTGCGGTC
This sequence comes from Vulcanimicrobiaceae bacterium, assembly GCA_050010375.1. Taxonomy (GTDB): domain Bacteria; phylum Vulcanimicrobiota; class Vulcanimicrobiia; order Vulcanimicrobiales; family Vulcanimicrobiaceae; genus Vulcanimicrobium. The sequence continues at coordinate 5,891 of JBEKLD010000086.1, read as the reverse complement.
GGCATCGGCGTCGTGCAGCAGGATCGCGGTCAGGCCGCTCTCGACCTGGCTCTCGACGTACGTCCCGCGCATGTGCACGCTGTCTTCGCTGAGGAATGTCACGGAACGTCCCGGTTGCAACCGCCCGTGCGTCATCGCACGTGATTTCCGGCGCCGGCGGACGGCGGCCTTCTCGGGTCGTCTTGATCAGCGGGGGAGCGGCTGGTTTGGGACGCGGTCTCGTCGCGACGTTCGCGCGCGACGGTGACCGGGTCGCGTTCACCTACCGGCCGGGCGGCACGCCGCCGGATGCGACGCTCGCGCTGGCGCGCCCCAACGATCCCGACGTGTTGGCGATCGCGGCCGATCACGGCGACCCCGCCGCCGCCGCGCAGGTCGTGGCGGCGGTCGAAGACGCGCGCGGCCCGATCGACGTGCTCGTCCACGCGGTCGGTCCGATCGTCGTGCAGTCCTTCGCGCAGTCCACGCCGGCCGACTACACCGCGATGCTCGACGGCAATCTCGGCTCGGCGGTCACGATGGCGTTCGCCGTCCTGCCGGGGATGCGCGAGCGGCGCTACGGCCGGCTCGTGTTCTTCGGCATGAACGGCTCGCACGCGACGCAACCGTCACGCACGATGTCGCTCTACGGTGCGGCGAAAGCCGGCCTGGTGGCGTTCGCGCGCACGCTGGCGCTGGAAGAGGCGGCCTTCGGCATCGCCGTCAACGTCATCGAACCGGGCGACATTCGGGACAAGTACGCCGACCGCGCGGCGGCGGCGGCGATCCCGGGGCGAAATCCGACCGGCCATGCCGGTTCGTGGGAAGACATCGCCGACGCCGTCCGTTTCGCGACGCGCGCCGAGGGAGCGTACCTCAACGGCATGGTCATCGGCGTGAACGGCGGACTCGCGGAGCCGCACGAGTGAAGTACGCGACCTGGGTGATCGTCGCGCTCGTCACGCTGCTGCGAGCCATCGCCGCCGCCAAGGTCCCGCTGACCGGCGACGAGGCGTACTACTGGGAGTGGAGCAAGCACCTCTCGCTGGGCTACGCCGATCATCCGCCGATGGTCGCCTATCTGATCCTGCCGTTCGTCTGGTCGACCGCCAACCCGTTTTGGATTCGCGTCCCCTTCCTGTTGTGCGGGGTCGTCGCAACGCTCGCTGCGGCGGCCTGCGCGCGGCGGCTCGCCGGCGACGAGCGGGCCGGGCTGGTCACAGCGCTGGCGATGACGTGAGCGCCGATGTGCTCGGTCCTCTCGGTAATGGCGACGCCCGACGGGCCGCTGATGGCCGGCTGGGCCTGCTGCCTGTATTTCACCGTGCGCGCCGAGCAGACGCGCCGCCGGCGTGACTTCGGGCTGCTCGGCGCCGCGATCGCGTTCGCGCTGCTGGCCAAGATGTTCGCTTGGGCGCTGGTCGCCGGGATCGTCGCCTGGTCGCTCGCGCCGGAGCGCCGGCGCCTGTGGCGCGAGGGGCTCGCGCTCAGCTTCGCCGTCGCGGCCCTGCTGCTCGTCCCGTTCTTGGTGTGGAACGCGACGCATCATTGGGTCACCTTCGCCTTCGCCTTCGAACAGCGGCACGTCGCGCAGCCCTCGTGGATCCGCCCGCTGACCTACTTGCTGGCCTGCGCCGGCGCGTACTCGCCCGGGCTGTGGATCGCGGCGCTGTTCGTCCTGGTGCGCCCGCGCAACGCGCTGGTCGGCTGGACGGCGATCCCGCTGGCCGCACTGCTGGTCCTGCTCAACTTCCACGAACGGATCGAGCTGCACTGGATCATCGGGCCCTACGTCTCGCTCTCGGTCGGCATGGGCCTGGCCTTACTCGCGCTCGCGCAGCGCACGCGCGTGCTGTGGGCCAGCGCCGCGCTCGTCCCGGCGCTCGTGCTGGTGCCCTTGCTGTTCGTCGCCGCCGCCTTCCCCGGGCCGCTCTACGAGCAGTTTCGCAAGACGGGCTCGACCTTGCGCAACGACGGACCGTTCGAGATCTTCACCTACTGGCCGCTGGCCCAGGATGTGCGCCGCATGGCCGACGCCAACGATGCGGTTGTGGTGACCGACGGCTACGGCTTCTCCTCGCAGATGGACTACGAGGCCGGGATCCCGCCGGTGTTCATCGGCTACAACGCGCAGGGCCAGGAAGCCAAGCACTGGTACGATCCCGACCTGCAGCCCAAGCGCATCCTGTTCCTCGACAAAGAGGCGTTGGTGCCGACGCCCGGACGCCCTGAGACGTATCCCGGCCGGCCCGATTTCGCGCGGCGTCTGGCGGCTGCGTGCGGCGCGGTGCGACCGGGTCCGGAGCTGGACTACTCGTACACCGATCCGACCGGCCACACCGTCCCGGCGCGCCGCTACTACTTGACCTGGTGCGACGATCCGCGCCCCAACGCCCTGCGCATCCTGCGCTGGGACGTCCCGCTATGAGCGACCACCGCGACTTTGCGCTGCCCGGGGCGCGGCCGCACTACGGACCCGATCGGCTGGTCGACGTCTTGCACATCGACCTGCACCTGCGGCCGGACCTCGAGCGGCACCGGCTCGACGGCGTCTGCACGACGCGCGTGCGCGCGATCGAGGACGTGAGGCGGCTGGTGCTCGACGCGGTCGACCTGCAGGTGCACCGGGTCACGCGCCCCGACGGTGGGGCGATCTCCTTTCGCGCGACCAGCGAGACCCTCGCGCTGACGCTCGAGCCGGCGCTGCGCGCCGGCGACGAGTTGGTCTTCGTGGTCGACTACACCGTCGAGAACCCGCGTTGCGGGCTGTACTTCATCGACACGGAACCCAAGCACGTCTGGACGCAGAGCCAGGACTCCGACGCGCGCTGTTGGTTCCCGTGCTTCGACCGGCCGGATGAGAAGCAGACGACCTCGGCGACGATCGTCGTCCCGGCCGGCTCGTTCGCGCTCTCGAACGGCGCGCTCGTCGCGCGCACCGAGGCGGATGGCGTGGTGACCTTCCGCTACGAGCAAGACCTCCCGCACGCGACGTACCTGGTCTCGATGGTCGCCGGGACGTTCAGCGAGCTGGTGCAACCGCACGCGCGCATCCCGGTCTTCGCCTACGTCGCGCCGGGCCGCGAGGCCGACGGCGAGCGCGCCTTCGGCAACACGCCGCGGATGCTCGACGTCTTCGAGCGCACGATCGGCGTCCCGTATCCGTACGCGCGGTACTCGCAGATCGCGGTCGCGGAATTCATCGTCGGCGGGATGGAGAACACGACGGCGACGACCCAGACCGATCGCGTCCTGCACGACGAGCGCGCGCACCTCGACTACTCGGCCGACCCGCTGGTCTCGCACGAGCTCGCCCACCAGTGGTTCGGCGACCTGATCACCTGCCGCGACTGGTCGCAGGCCTGGCTGAACGAAGGCTTCGCGACCTATTTCGAAGCCGTTTGGCTCGAGGCGGACAAGGGCTGGGACGAATACCTGTACGACATCCAAACCGTCGTCGGGCGCTACCTCGAGGAGGACGCCGAACGCTATCGCCGGCCGATCGTATGCAACGTCTACCGCGATCCGATCGAGCTCTTCGACCGTCACCTCTACGAGAAGGGCGGCGCGGTGCTGCACCAGCTGCGCGGCGAGCTCGGTTGGGACCGGCTGCGGCGCGCGCTGCGGCGCTACGTCGGGGAGAACGCGGGACGCAACGTCGAGACGATCGACCTGGTGCGCGCGATCGAGCACGAGACGGGGCGCAACCTGCGCGCCTTCTTCACGCAGTGGGTCGAGCGCGCCGGTCACCCCGAGCTCGAGGCCAGCTATCGCTGGGACGCCGAGCGCTCCACGGCGCTGCTGACGATCGCGCAGAAGCAGACGATCGACGACGCGCATCGCGCCTACGACTTCACGCTCGAGGTCGGCTTTCTCGCCGAGGCCCCGGCCGCGATCGCGACCGACGCGGGGCCCGAGCCGCTCTCCGGCGAGACGCGCGTGCGGTTGCGCATCGAACGCGCCCCGCAGACGTTCGCCATCCCCCTGGCCCACGAGCCGGCGCTGGTGCGCGTCGACCCGTCGGGCTGGCTCCTGGCTGCGTGGACGTGGTCGCTGGGTACCGATGCGCACGCCGCGGTGCTGCGCAGCGATCCGTCACCACTGGCCCGCATTCGGGCGGCGAAGGCGCTGGCCAAGGACGGCAGCCGCGTCGCGCGCGAGGCGCTCGCGCAGGCGCTGCTGCACGATCCGTTCTGGGGCGTCGCGGTCGAGGTCGCCGCGGCGCTCGGTGCCTCGCGCGCCCCGTCGGCGCGGGCGATGCTGCTCGGCGCCGTCGGTCACGCCCATCCGAAAGTTCGGCGCGCGGTCGCCGACGCGCTGGGCGCGTGGCGCGAGCCGGCCGTCGCCGACGCGCTGCTCGGCCTGCGTGACGACCGCTCGTACTTCGTCGTCGCCGCGGCGCTGAAGTCGCTCGGGCGCAGCCGCGATCCGCGCGCCTTCGACGCGCTCGTCGACGGCCTCGCGACGCCGTCGTGGAACGAGACGATCGCCGCCGGTGCGGCGCGCGGGCTGGGCGCGTTGGCCGATGCGCGCGGGCTCGACCCGCTCGTCGCCGCGCTGGCGCCGGAACGCCCCGAGGCGCTGCGCCGGGCCGCGGTCGGCGCGCTGGCGGAGCTGGGGACGCTGGTCGAGTCGACGCGCACGGCAGTCGTCGACGCGGTCGAGCGCGCACTCGACGACCGCACCTATCTGGTGCGCATGTCGGCCTACGCCGCCGCGGAGAAGCTGGCCGACGCGCGACTGCTGGGCGCGCTCGACCGCTTGGCGGCGAGCGAGAACGACGGCCGGCTGCGGCGCGACGCGGCCGAGGCCGCGCAGCGCGTGCGCGAGGCGCAGCGCACGCCGGCCGAAGTCGCGCAGCTGCGCGAGGAACTCGATCGGCTGCGCGCCGATCAGCAGGCGCTGCGCGAGCGGCTCGACGCGCTCGATCGACCGTGACGCGGCGCGCGTTCGGGCTGGCTGCGGCGCTCGCGCTGGCGATCTCGGCCTGCGACCGCCCGCCGCAGGCTGCGCCGCCGGCCACGCCCAGCCCGGCAGTGACGGTACGCGCCGCCCTGCCGCCGCCACCGCCGTGGAACGCGCGCGACGTGCGCGCGCTCGACGCGCAGCTGCGCGACGCGTTCGCGCCCTCGGCGCTGGCGTCGAGCGGGATCGCGATCGTCGATCCGGCCGGCCGGCCATTGTTCCTGCGCCGCGAGCGCGCGCCGTTCGTCCCGGCTTCGACTTTCAAGCTGCTCGTCGCGACGACGGCGCTCGCCGTGCTGGGCCCCGGCTATCGTTTCGCCACCAGCTTCGAGAGCGTCGGCGAGCCGGTCGGCGGCGTGGTGCAGGGGCCGCTCTACCTGGTTGGCGGCGGCGATCCGACCCTGACCAGCGACGACCTGCGCGCCGGCGTCGGCGCGCTGGTGCGAGCCGGCGTGCGGAACGTCGACGGCGGCGTCGTCGCCGACGCGAGCGCGTTCGCCGGGCCGGAGACCGATCCGGATTGGGAATCCGACGATCTGCAGTACCCCTACGGCGCCGGCACCAGCGCGCTCTCGCTCGACCAAGGCACCGTCGAGTTCCACCTCACGCCGGGCGTCGTCGGTGGTCCGGCGACGATCGCGGTTCGGCCGCCGTCGCACGTGATCCGGATCGCCGGCGGACTGACGACCGGTTACACGACCGACTTCTCGATCGACCGCGATCCGCTGCGCAACGAGTTCACCTTCTCCGGTCGTATCGGCGTCCGCGCCGAGCAATCGGTCTGGCGGCCGGTGACCGATCTTGGGCGCTATGCCGGCGCGGTCGCGTTGGCGATGCTGCGGGAGCGCGGGATCGACGTCGCCGGCGGCGTGCAGACCGGCGCCGCGCCGCTGGCCGGCGAGGTGCTGTGGCGCCACCGCTCGGCGCCGCTGAGCACGATCGTCCAC
>JBEKLD010000085.1:0-12638 GCA_050010375.1 Vulcanimicrobiaceae bacterium | reverse complement strand
TTCGTCGGCGACGTCACCTTCCGGCGCGGGAAGCCGGTCGACCTCAAGCACATCGCCGACGCGGCGGTCGCCGGGCTCGAGCTGGTCGAGCGGATCGTCGTCCATCGCCGCGGATCGAGCGGGGAGACGAGCGATCCGCGCGAGGTCGAGTGGTCGGACTACGTCGAGCGACACGCCGAGCACGCGCCGGCCGAGATCGTCGGTGCCGAGCACCCGCTCTTCATCCTCTACACCAGCGGGACGACCGGCAAGCCCAAGGGTGTCGTGATGAACCACGGCGGCTATCTGGTCGGCGCGGCGACGACGCTGGCCGAGACGACGGGGATCACGCCCGACGACGTCTATTGGTGTACGAGCGACATCGGCTGGATCGTCGGCCACACGATGATGGTCTACGGGGCGCTCACCAACCGCTACCGCTGCGTGCTGCGCGAGGGCGCGCCGGATTTTCCGTCGACCGATGCCGTCTACGCGACGCTCGCGCATCTCGGCGTGACCAAGTTCTACACCGCGCCGACGCTGGCCCGGATGCTGCTGCGGCTCGGCGCCGCGGCGGCCGAGCACCACGACCTCACCCTGTTGGAGGGGATCTGGTGCGCCGGCGAACCGCTCAACCCGGAGGCCTGGCGGTTTCTCTACGAGGTCGTCGGGCGGCGCCAGGTGGCGGTGCTCAACCAGTGGTGGCAGACCGAGGTCGCCGGGCCGGCCTGCGGCTTCTTCCCGACGACGCCGGTCCGACCCGATCGCAGCGGGAAGGCGCTCGGGCCGATCGCCTTCGGCATCCGCGACGCGACCGGGACGGCGATCCCACCGGGTGGCGGCGGCGGCCTCTTGGTGATCGAGAACCCGCTCCCGCACATGTTCGCGACGGTCTGGGGCGACCGCGAGCGGCACGCGCAATACTTCCGCTGGGGGACCTACGTCGCCGGCGACGTCGCGACGTGCGACCGCGACGGTTTCCTCGCCATCCTCGGCCGCGCCGACGACGTCCTCAACGTCGCGGCGCACCGCATCGCGACCGCCGACGTCGAGAGCGCGCTGGTCTCGCATCCGGCCTGCGGCGAGGCCGGCGTCTGCGGCGTCCCCGACGACCTCAAGGGCGAGGCGATCGTCGCCTACGTCGTGCTGCGCGGCGGCTACACGGAGTCCGAGGCGCTCGCCGCCGAGCTGGTCGCCCACGTGCGCACCGAGCTCGGCCCGATCGCGACGCCGAGCGCGATTCGCTTCGCCGCCAAGCTCCCCAAGACGCGCAGCGGCAAGATCATGCGCCGTTTGCTCAAGGCCCAGGAGACGGGCCAAGAGCTCGGCGACGTGACGACGCTCGAAGAGTAAGGCGTTCAGTCGTCGCCGAACGCGAAGGCGACTGTCCGGCCGACCCGCGCGATCGTCGCATCGCGCGCTGCCGCCGCCGCGGGCGAACCGGTGAAGTATACCGCAACGAAGGAGCGTTGGCCGGTCGGGCTGCGCAGGAAGCCGACGTCGTTTGCGGTGCCGTTCGCGCCGGTCCCGGTCTTGTCGCCGACGATCCAGGTCGACGACGGCATCCGGGCTCGCAGGCGGCTCGCGCCCGTCTTGCAGTCGATCATCCAGCGTTCGAGCCGCGCCTTCGAACGGGACGAGAGCGCATGGCGCCACACGAGTGCGCGCAGGTCGTCGACCATCGCCGCCGGCGTCGTCGTATCGCGCGGATCGCCTGGGATGGCCTCGTTGAGGGTCGGCTCGGTGCGGTCGAGCCGGGTCATCTCGTCGCCCAGGCTCCGCGCGTAGCGCGTGACGCCGGCCGGGCCGCCGATGCCGGCCAGGAGCAGATTCGCAGCCGTGTTGTCGCTCCACTCGATCGCAGCCGCGCACAACGCCTCGAGCGACATCCCACCGGCGCCTACCTGCGCGCGCGTTACCGGTGCGTACTCGAGCAGGTCGTCCGGCCCATACGGCACCCACCGCGCGAGCTCGTCGCTGCCCGCGTCGACCTTCGCCAGCACGGCGGCGACGGCGAGGAGTTTGAACGTGCTGCACATCGGGAAGCGCTCGTTCGCGCGGTGCCCGAACCGCCGGTTTCGGAGATCGCAGGCCGCGACGCCGAGCCGTCCGCCGGCGTCCGCTTCGATGAGCGTCAAGCGTTTCTCGAGCTCGATCTGCGTCTCGTGCCACGCCTGCGCGCCCGTTCGATCGGGCCGTGCGAACGGGAGCAGCGCGCCGGCGCCGGCGAGGATCGCCGTCCGCCGGTTCATGCTGGCGGTGCTTCGTCGTCGTCGGAGACGTCGCGCAGCTCGCGGGCGCGGCGCGCGGTGTCGGCGACGTTGCGCCGCGCTTGGCGTAACAGCGGGTCGTCTCCGATCCGCTCGTCGAGCGCGGGATCGAGGCCGAGGTCGTGGACCATCTGCTCGGCGGGTGAGAGGTCGTCGTCGTCGTCCATGGGTTTTCTCCTGACTTATACGTGCAGGTAGCGGCGGCGCATCTCCTCGTCGGCGCGGACCTGATCGGGCGTCCCCTCGAATTTGATCTCGCCTTGGTCGATGACGTAGCAGCGGTCGGCGACGGCCAGCGCGCTGTAGAGGTTCTGCTCGACCAGCAGGGTGGTGATCCCGGCCGCCTTGATCTCGCGGATCACGTTCTCGACCTCGCGCACGATCAGCGGCGCCAGGCCCTCCGTCGGCTCGTCGAGCAGCAGCACCCGGACGTCTTGGACCAGCGCCCGCGCGATCGCCAGCATCTGTTTCTCGCCGCCCGAGATCTCGTCGCCCTTGTGGGTCAGCCGTTCGCGCAGGCGTGGGAACTTCTCGTAGACGTGGTCGAGCGTCCAGCCGGGTTTGCGCGCGGTCACCTGAGCCAGGCGCAGGTTTTCGGCGACGGTCAGGTTGGTGAAGATGCGCCGCTCTTCGGGGACGAGCGAGACGCCCAGCCGCGCGATCGTCATCATGTCGTGGCCGACCAGTTCCTCGCCGTCGAGCGTGACGCTGCCGGTGCGCGGGCGCAGCCAGCCGACGATCGACTTGAGGGTGGTCGTCTTGCCGACCCCGTTGCGACCGAGCAGCGCCACGGTCTCGCCGGCGCCCACGTGCAGCGAGACGTTGCGCAGCACGTGGCTCTCGCCGTAGTAGGTGTCGATCTCCTTGACGTGCAGGCGGGTGTGGTGGGTGGGGGCGGTCACGCGTGCATCTCCGCGGCGGTGTGGCCACCCAAGTACGCCTCCTGCACCGCCGGGTTCTCGCGAATCGCGGCGGGCGTTCCGGTCGCCAACACGCGCCCTTGGTGCAGGACGGTGATCGAGTCGGAGATCCCCATGACCAAGTCGATGTCGTGCTCGATGATCAGCACCGTCATCTCGCTGGCTAGCCGGCGCACCAGCGCCTCGGTCTTGCGGGCCTCGTCGCGCGACATCCCGGCGACCGGCTCGTCGAGCAGCAGGATCTCGGGTTCCGTCGCCAGCGCGATCGCGATGTCGAGTAGCTTCTTGTCGCCGTGGGAGAGGTCGCCGCAACGCACACCGGCGAGATCGTCGAGGTCGAGCCGCGCCAGCGCGGCGTGCGCCAGGGCGTCGACGCGCCCGAGGCGCGTCGAGCGGCGGAAGAACTGCGGCGCGAACGCACCTTGGACGTGCGCCAGCGCGGCGAGGCGGCAGTTCTGCAGCACGCTCTGGTCGACGTAGACGTTGGCGGTCTGGAAGGCCTTCGCGATCCCGAGGTGCACGCGGTGCGTCCCGGTGGCCCGGGTGATATTCTGGCCTTTGAAGTGAATCGTGCCGGTGGTGGCGGGGATCGTCCCCGCGATCAGGTTGAAGAAGGTCGTCTTCCCTGCGCCGTTGGGGCCGATCACCGCCCGCAGCTCGCCCGGCGCGACCGCGAAGTCGATGTCGATGTTGGCCGCGAAGTGCCCGAACGACTTGCCCAGGCCGCTGGTCTGGAGGATCGGTTCCATCAGCGTGCTTTCACCGAGCGCACCAGCGTCCGGCGGCCGTGACGGCGCCGCAGAATCGTACCCACGATCCCGTTCGGGAGGAACACGATCGCGAGCACGAAGATCAGCCCTTCGATCAGTTGCCAGAACGAGATGACCCCCGAGAGCACGTTTTCGAGGTAGACGATCAGCGCCGTCCCGACGACCGGCCCGAGCAGGGTCTGCACCCCGCCGACGACCGTATAGATGACGAACGACCCGCTGCGCTCGATGCCCAGCGAGTCGACCGCGACCGTCCCGTCGTACATCGCCTTGAGCGCGCCCGAGAAGCCGGTCAGCGCGCCCGAGATCGCGAACGCCGCCAGCCGATAGGCGGGCCCGTTGAAGCCGATGAAGACGCTGCGCTCCTCGTTCTCGCGGATCGCGTCGAGGACTTCACCGAACTGCGAGCGGGTCAGCGTGCGCACGAACCACAGCACCGCCAGCAGCGCGACGGCGGCGAAGACATACCACAGGTGCAGATCGCTCAGGTTTCCGAACGGCCCGAGGGAGACGGTCGGCAGTGCCGTGCGCAGGTCGACGTTCCACGGGCCGAGCGGGAGCAGGGCGCTGGGAAACGATTGCAGCCCGTCGTCGCCGTTGGTCCAGTCCTTGGCCTGCTCGACGACGAAGAAGATCATCTGGGCGAACGCCAGCGTCAGCAAGGCGAAGTAGATCCCATAGAGGCGCACGCTGACCGCACCGATCGCCAGCGCGAGCACGGTCGTCGCCACGGTCGCGCCGAGCGCCGCGAGCCACAGGTTCGGATGGTTCGGCATCGTGCGGATCAGCAGGATCGCCGCGACGTACCCGCCGCCGCCGTAGAACATCGCCTGGCCGTAGGAGAGCATCCCGGTGTAGCCGAGCAACAGGTTGAAGCCGATCGCCGCGATGCTGATGATCAGGATCTGCGTCGCCAGCCCGGCGTAGCCACCGACCAAGTGGAGCGCGAAGGGGAAGACTGCCAGGGCCAGCGCGCCGAGCAGCAGGAAGCGCACGTCGTCGCCGAGCCCCGCGGTGCGCGCGCGCACGAGCGCTGCCGCGCCGTCCTCGGAGGTAGAATCGGTCATGCGGGGCGGATGACCTCGCTCTCGCCGAGCAGTCCCTGGGGCCGCAAGAGCAGGATCAGCGCCATGCAGATATAGATCACGACGTCGGCCGCCGGCGCGTAGAGCAGCGTCGTGATCGCCTGTAGCTCGCCGATCAGCAGCCCGCCGAGCACCGCGCCCCAGAAGCTGCCCAGCCCGCCCACGACGACCACGACGAACGAGGGTACCAGGAAGTCGAAGCCGGTCTGCGGGTCGATGTCGTAGATCGGCGAGGTCGCTGCGCCGACCAGTCCAGCCAGCGCGGCGCCGAGTGCGAAGACGACCGTCGAGGCCTGGCCGATGTTGCCGCCCAGCAGTTGGACCATGATCCGATCGCGAGTGCCGGCCCGCACGATCAGCCCGTAGTTCGTGCGCTGGAGGAAGAGCCAGACGGCCACGATCATGACGATCACACCCAGCGCGAACAGCAGCTGATACGTCGGATAGGTGATCGGGCCGATCGTCGTCGAGGCCGACGCCAGCCCGGGCGGGAGCGGATACTGCTGCGTCGTGCCGCCGAAGATCAGCCGCAGCGTCTCCTCGACGACCAGCGCGATGCCGAAGGTGATCAGCAGTTGCGCCGTCGCCTCCTTGCCGTAGAAATGGCGCAGGACGAGCCGGTCGAGCAGGATCGCGAAGATGGCGACGGCGACCGGCGCGACGAGGAAGGCCGGGATCAGCCCGACCTTCTCGGCGACGACGAGCCCGACGTACGCGCCGATCGCGTAGAACGCGCCGTGGGCGAAGTTCACCAGGCGCAACGTTCCGAAAATGATCGTCAGGCCGACGGCGATCGCCACGTAGATCAGCCCGCGAACCAGTCCGTTGAGCAGTGCTTGGAAGAGCGCGTCCACGTCCTACCTGTGGGGTGATAAGGAAACGGGTCGGCGTCCGAGGGGGGCGCCGACCCGTAGTGCTTCGACGAGGGTTGGGCTCAGGCCGGCTCCATCTTGCACTTCAGTCCGGCCAGCGGCTGGACGACGTCCTCGCCGGGGTGGACCTCCAGCACGCGCGCGTAGCCGAAGCCGTTCTCGGTGCGCTGATCGAGCGGGAGCCCTTCGACGACCAGGCACGAGTTGACGCCCTGATGGTCCTCGGGACGGTACCATTCGACCTCTTTGGTGAACTGGAACTTGGTCCCCTCGAGGACGCTGATGATCTTGGCGGGGTCGATCGAGCCGGTCTTCTCGGCCGCCATCTTGTAGATGAGGATGTCGGCGTAGGCGGTCTCGGCACCGTTCGACGGCGGGAAACCGTACTTCGCCGTGAAGGCGTCGACGAAGGCCTTCGCGCCACGATACTTCGACGCGTGGTATTTGTAGTAGAACGGCGCGGTCGAGACGACACCGTCGAAGTTCTCGCCGGCGCCTTTGGCCATGTACTCGTCGACCAGCGGGACGAGGATCTTGGTCGATTTGGTCAGGCCGAACTGCGCGGCCTGGTTGAGGCACTTGACCATGTCGCCGCCGAACTGGGTGATCACCAGTACGTCGGGCTTGGCGGCCTGCGCCTCGGCCAACGCCGACGAGAAGTCGGTCGTGCCCGGGAACGGTGTGAGGACGTTCTTGATCGTCTTCGCGCCTTTGGGCTCGACGACGGCCGTGATGTTGTCGTAGACCGAATGGCCCCACGCGTAGTCGGCGGTGATGTGGAACCAGCGCCCGGTCCCATACTTCGTCACCAGCGTGCGCGCCAGCGACTGCGCGCTCATGTAGGCATCGTTGTAACGCCGGAAGGTGTGCTTGTGGCACTGCGAGTTCGTCGTCTCGTCGCCGTGCGTGAGCGCGGCCATGAAGATCACGCCCTTCTCCTGGCACAGCGCGGAGACGGCGAGCGCGACGCCCGTCGAGGAGCCGCCGGTGATCATGATCGCCCCGTCGCGTTCGATCATCCGCTGCGCGCCGTCGCGCGCGACGGCCGGCTTCGACTGGGTGTCGCCTTCCGTCGTGGTGACCTTCATCCCGAGGATCCCGCCCTTGGCGTTCACCTGGTCGATGGCGAGGTGGTAGGCCCGGAGCTGATCGGCGCCCTGGTCGGAATACGGGCCGGTCTGCGGGACGTTCAGACCGACCACGACGCTGGTGGTCGGTGCGGCGATGACGTAGCGTCCGCCGCCGAAGGTGAGGGCCGCTGCGCCGGCGGTCCCGGCGACGAAACGACCGCGCGAAAGAGTCTGCTTCACGGACTGGCACTCCTTGGAGGCAACCGAAAAAAGGCTGGTGGCTGCGCGTCTTAGGCTGCGGAGAGGAAACCTTCCTGCGTTCCCGCATCGTACGTTCCGGAAAGCGTCTTTACGGGACGTCCGGGAGGCGCATGCCCGCCGCCGGCCGGACCGGCACGAGGACGAGGACGGTGATGGCGATCGAGCGGGTCGGGGCGGTCCTGGGGACGGCGCTGGTGACCGGCGGGGCAAGCGGGATCGGCGCGGCGACCTGCGAGCTATTGGCCCGAGCCGGTTGGCGGGTCGCCGTCGCCGACCGGGACCTGGCCGGGGCGCGCGCGCTGGCGGACCGGATCGATGGCTACCCAATCGCGGTCGACGTCGCCGACGAGGACTCGGTGGCCCGCTGCTTCGACGACGCGCTGGCCGCGCTGGGCGGGGCGCTCGACGCGCTGGCGACGCCGGCCGGGATCGCCGACATGACGCCGTTCCTCGACCTCGACGCCGCGACGTTTCGAAGGGTCTACGACGTCAACGTGATCGGGACGTTCCTCTGCGTGCGGGAGGCCGCGCGGCGGATGCGGCCGGGCGGCCGGATCTGCACGGTGGCCAGCGTCGCCGGGAAGCGCGGCGGCGGGCTGACCGGGACGGCCGCGTACGCGGCCAGCAAGGGCGCCGTCCTGGCGCTCTCGCGCAACGCGGCACGCGCGCTCGCGCCGCTCGGGATCGCCGTCAACTGCGTGGCGCCGGGCGCGACGCTCACCCCGATGCTGCACGAGGCCTTCGCCGATCCGGCTCACCGTGCGCAGGTCGAAGCGCAGGCGCTCCTCAAACGCTCGGCCGAGCCGCACGAGATCGCCGAGGCGATCGTGTGGCTGCTCTCGCCGCGCGCCTCGTTCGTCGACGGCGAGACGCTGACCGTCGACGGCGGCCTCATGCTGGACTGATCGCGAAAGGACTCATCGACGTGACCGAACGGACCATCTCTCGCGGCCGCTTTGCGGCCGGCACCGCGGCGGCGTTCGCCTCGATCGCGATCGTGAAAGCGCCGGCGCGCGCCGCCCAGTGGTCGTACAAGTGCGCCACCAATCTGCCGGTCGAGCACCCGCTCAACGTCCGCATGCGGCAGTGCTGGGAAGTGGTGCGGATGCAGACTGCCGGCCAGCTCGACGTGCAGCTCTTCCCGAACAACCAGCTCGGCGGCGACACGGCGGTGCTGCAGCAGTTGCGCGCGGGCGCGGTGCAGTTTTTCACCCTCGACGGTGGGATTCTGTCGAGCGTCGTCCCGATCGCCGGGATCCAGGGGATCGGCTTTGCGTTCGCCGACTCGGCCCAGGCGTTCCGCGCGATGGACGGCCCGCTGGGTGACTACGTGCGCGACCGGATCCTCGCCGCCGGACTCTATGTGCACCCCCTCATGTGGGAGAACGGGATGCGCCAGATCACCTCGTCGGCGCGCCCGATCCTCAGCGCGGCGGATCTGGCCGGTTTCAAGATCCGCACGCCGGCCGGCGAACTGTGGGTCGACCTGTTCCGCTCGCTGGGAGCCTCGCCCGGGCCGCTCAACTTCAGCGAGGTCTATACCGCGCTGCAGACCAAGGTCTTCGACGGCCAGGAGAATCCGTTCGCGATCGTCGAGACCGCGCGCCTGTTCGAGGTGCAGAAGTACCTGAGCGTCACCAACCACATGTGGTCGGCGTATCACCTGCTCGGCAACCAAGATGCGTGGACGGAGCTGCCGCCAAGCGTGCGCCGGACCGTCGTTCAAAGTCTGACCACCTACGCGCTGCTGCAGCGCGGCGACACGATGCGTCTGAACGCGGCGCTGGCCGACAAGCTCTCGCGCCAAGGGATGACGATCGAGCGGCCCGACACGAGCAGCTTCCGCGCCAAGCTCGGCAGCTCGGGATTCTATCAGAAGTGGAAGGGGCGCTTCGGCGACCAGGCCTGGGCGCTGCTGGAGAAGACCTCCGGCCCGCTCGGGTAAGCCTAGCGGTTGCGGCGACCGCGCAGATCGGGGCCGATGAGCTGCTCGACCAGCAGCGCGGCGATCAGCATCCCCGTCTCGAGCAGCGTGAAGGTGCGCTGGTCCGGCATCGCCGGCCCGGCGATGAGGCCGGCGAGCAGCAGCAGCACGGCGCCGACGGCGAAGCGCGCCGAGCCGGCGAGCAGGCCACGGCGCGCGGCGACGGCGCGGCGCACGTCGGTGATCAGGTCGAGCGGCGCGCGCGTGCCGACGTCCCACACGACGAACGCTACCACGTCGAGCACGACGGCGACCGCTAGGCGGGCGACGAGGACCGCGAACACCCGGCCTGCTCCGCCCGCCCGCCGGGCGCATCCTGCTGGGCTCCGGAGCAAGGTGCGCCGCGCCGGTTCGTGCTAGCACTCGCCCATGAGCGAGCGCGCCGAGCTGCCCCACCACGTGCGGTGCTGCATCGCCGGCGGCGGTCCGGCCGGGATGATGCTCGGCTTCTTGCTGGCGCGTGCCGGCGTTCAGACGCTGGTGCTCGAGAAGCACGCCGACTTCTTCCGCGACTTCCGGGGCGACACGATCCACCCGTCGACGCTCACGGTGATGGCCGAGCTGGGCCTGCTCGATGAGTTCCTCCAGCTCCCGCACGACGAGATCGCCGAGCTGAGCGGACGAGTCGGCACGACGAAATTGAAGCTGGTCGACTTGCGGCACGTCCCCGGCCCCTGCAAGTTCATCGCGATGATGCCGCAGTGGGACTTCCTGAACTTCCTCGCCGCGCACGCGCACCGGTACCCGGCCTTTCACCTGGCGATGGAAGCCGAAGTGACCGACGTCGTGCGCGACGGCGAACGCGTCGTCGGCGTGCGCGTGCGCACGCCGCACGGCGACCGGGTTGTGCGGGCCGACCTGGTCGTCGGCGCCGACGGCCGCAGCTCGACGGTGCGCGCGCGGGCCGGACTCGTCGTCGTCGACACCGGCGTCCCGATCGACGTGCTGTGGCTGCGGCTCTCGCGGCGCGAGCACGACCCCGGCGCCGACTTCGGCAACATCGGCTCGGGCGGGATCCTCATCGCGATCCCTCGCGGGGACTACTACCAGTGTGCGTTCGTGATCCGCAAGGACGCCTTCGACGCGATCAAGGCCAACGGGCTGCCGTCGTTTCGCGCCTCGATCGCGAAGCTCGCGCCGTTCTTGGCCGATCGGGTCGACGAGCTCCAAGACTGGGATCAGGTCAAGCTCTTGACGGTGACGGTCGACCATCTGCGCGAATGGGCGCTGCCGGGGTTGCTCTGCATCGGGGATGCGGCGCACGCGATGTCGCCGATCTTCGGCGTCGGGATCAACCTTGCGATCCAGGACGCGATCGCGACGGCGAACCTCCTCTACGAGCCGCTCCGCAGCGGTGCGCCGACGATCGCGCAGTTGCGAGCGGTGCAGCACCGCCGCGAGTGGCCGACCCGCATGGTGCAGCGCATCCAGGTGTTTGTCCAAGACCGCCTCATGACGCAACTGCTCGCCAACAGCAACCTGCCGCGCGCGCCGTGGATCCTGCGGTTTCTCGCCGCGATGCCCTGGTTTCGCCGCATCCCCGCCTACGTCGTCGGCATCGGCTTCCGCCCCGAACACGTCCGCACTCCCGTCGCCTGAGAGGAGAACTCATGCGCCTGCGCCTCGTCCCGGGACTGCTCGCCCTCGCGGTCCTCGCCCCGTGCGCTCCCGGCGCCGGGCTGGCTCAAACGACGTCGACTGCGACACTCAGCCAGAACGCGCAGCAGGCGTTGCAGGCTGGGCAATACGACACCGCGGCGTCACTCTACCGCCAGTTGGTACAGCTCGATCCAAAGCAGTGGCGGTATCAGCGCGGCCTCGGTGACGCGCTGCTCCGGCTCGGACAGTACGACGGCGCGCTCGCGGCCGACGACGCGGCGCTCGGGCTGCTGCAAAGCGCGCCTGGGGCGCTCGAGCCTCGGCAACGCGACCTGGAGCTGGGAAATCTCTACCATGCCGAGATGATCGTGTACTTCAAACTCAAACGGCCGGTCGACGCCAAGGCGGCGGGCGAGCGATGGGCGGCGCTCAGCCAGTCGGCCGATGCCTACCTCGCCTTGTGCGTCATCTACTACAACAACGGCGAGATGGATCCGTCGCTGCGCGCCTGCGACCGGGAGATCGCGCTCGATCCGACGCGGCCCGACGCGTACTTCATCAAAGGCTCGGTCATCGTCGCGTCGGCGGCGGTCGGTGCGGACGGGAAGCTCCACGCCCCCGCCGGTGGGGTCGAGGCGTTGCGAAAGTACCTCGAGCTCGCGCCGAACGGCGTGCACCGCGCCGACGCGCAGCAGATGCTCGATTACCTCGGGAGTCACTGATGATGATGATCACGCGCACCCTGGCGGCCCTCGCCGTGTTGGCACTGAGCGGATGTGGGGCGACGACGACGCCCCCCGCGTCCGCGCCGGCGCTCCAGTTCCAAACCATCGCCGCGCCGGCGAGCCAGTTCCCCAACACCGCGATCACCTTTCCGACCGGGATCGTCAGCGATCTGGTGACGACCACGATCGCCGGCTCGAGCGGCGCGACGGTCGGCGGGCTCTACAACCTGACCACCTCGGCGTGGATCCCGCTCGAGGTGCCCGCCGCCGCGTCGACCGCGGCCTACGGACCTGCCGTCACCGCGGCGGGCTATCGGGTCGTCGGGAGTTACAAACTCCCCGGCGTGCCGACCGACAACGCCTACTTCTACGACTCAGGGACGAACACGTACACGACGATCGATCCGCCGCCGAGCTACTGCGTCCCGAACCTCTGCAACGAAGCGATCGCGCACAGTAATTACGGCACCACCACCTTCCAGGTGGTCGGGAATTGCGATTCGGTCGCCAACGGTCCGGGCCTCGGCGTCTATCCGACGACGGCGCACGCGTTCTTGTACGACTCGGCCAGCGCGACGTTCACGAAGATCGACGTGACCGGCGCCGTCAGCACGACCGCGTACGGGATCTGGAGCGATCCGGGTGAGGTCGCCGTCGCCGGCGGCTACACCGATGCGCAGGGGACGCACGCCTACGTGCGCGGCCTCACCAGCGGGACGATGCTCACCTACAACTATCCGGGCGCGCTGCTGACGCACTTCGAAGGTGTCACCGGCGCCGGCGGGCCCGGCGACTACAACCTCGCCGGCGACATCGGCAGCATCTCCAGCGGCGGGCTGTACGGATTCTTCCTCCCCGTCCGCAACTGGGTCGCCGGCACGCCGATCCTGCTCGGCTCGCATAGCGCGAACTCGGTCTACCAGAACACCGTCATCGGCGTCACGACGACCGGTACGCCGCCGATGGGCTACATCGTCACGGTTCCGTAGTCACGCCGGCGCCGGCTGCGCGATCAGTGCGTCTCGTCGGGCCAGGAGGCGATCTCGCCTAGGGCCGCGCTCTTGAGGACCTTGAGGCCGAGCAGCGCGCACTTCATGCGGGTC
>JBEKLD010000084.1:0-12867 GCA_050010375.1 Vulcanimicrobiaceae bacterium | reverse complement strand
CCGAGCAGCAGGTTGACGCTCATGACCGCGATCGCGGTAACCAACACCTCGCTGACGATGGAGATGTCGAGTTGTACCAGCGGCGCCACGGCCGGTGCCGCGGCAAAGACTGCGATGAAGCCGGCGAAGAGGAGCACTTCGGTCCGCGCTTTCACCCGAAGATGCCTTCCTCTCCGAAGAGCCCGCGCGGACGGACCATCAGCACGAGCGCCATCAGGATGTACATCGAGACCTCGCTTGCCGCCGGGAACCACAGTGTCGTCATCGAGATCGTGATCCCGATCAGCAAGCCACCGGCGATGCTGCCGAAAAGGCTGCCCATCCCACCGATGATGACGGTGACGAACGCCGGCATCAGCAGCGCGTTCCCGCTGGTCGGAGCGAGCCCCAGCATACCGGCGGCGAGGACGCCCGCGATTCCGGCCAGGAGGATGCCCAGGCCGAAGTTCACCGCGTAGAGCAGTTGCGTGTTCGTGCCCAGCGCAGCGATCATCTCGGTGTCCTGCAGGGCGGCGCGCAGCCGCAAACCAAAGCGCGTGCGGGTCAGGACGAGGGCCAAGACGGCCATCGTGACGACCAGTACGGCCACGATGAAGATGCGGAACGTCGGGAAGCTCATGAACCCCAGGCTCACCGCGCCCTCCAGCCCCGGCGGCGGTGAAAACGGAACGCCGTTGGGCCCCCAGATCAGGCGGTAGATCTCCTCCGCCATGAGCGACAACCCGAACGTCATCAACAAGCTGTAGAACGGTTCCCGTGCGTAGAGCGGACGCACCAGCGTCCGCTCTACGACGATCCCCACGATGACCGCGATGATCGGTGCGGCAATCAGCGCGAACCAGAACGACGTGCCGCGCGAGACCATCGTGAACGCGAGGTACCCCGCCAGCGTCATGAAGCTCCCGTGCGCCATATTGATGGTGCCGGTGAGGTTCATGATCAACGAGAGGCCGATTCCGACGATCGCGTAGAACGCGCCGAGAACTAGCCCGTTGAAGAGCTGGGGTGCGATGTGCTCGAACACTTATGGATAGCCGAGCTTACAGACCTTCTCTTTGTCGGCGATCGACTGTTCGATATCCTCAGCCGGCTGCATGTCGATCACGTCGAAGAGATCGTATTTGTCGCCCGGCGTGCCGTTCGGACGTATCTTCGCGATCCACATCGGCCACATCAACTGGTGGTCTTCCTTGCGGTAGTACGCCGGGCCGTTGAAGACCGAGTTGAAGCGCACGCCTTCGATCGCCCGCGCGATCTTGACGGCGTCGAGTGACTTGGCCTCGGTCATCGCCGTCAGAAGCCGGTCCAGCGTCACGTAGGCGAAGCAGTCGCGCGCGGTCGGCGGCTTACCGTACCGCTTCGTGCACTCGGCGACGAAGTTGTTCGCGAGGGTGTTCCCCTTGCCCAGCGTCAGTTCGCTCTTGTAGTACCACTCGATGCCCCAGTAACCTTCGCGCGAATCCGGCGCCAAACCGAGCAGCGGCTCGATCTCGACCTGCGGTCCGCCAATCGCATACTTCTTGAGCAAGCCAAACTGGTTCATCTGCTTGAGGCAGTTGACGTAGTCGTCACCCTGCACGAGCACCATGACGATGTCGGGTTTGGCAGCGTCGATCTTGGTGAGGTAGGAGCTGAAATCGGTGGTGCCGAGCGGGGTGAGTTCGTTGCCGACCATCGTACCGCCGATTTTCGCAAGCACGTCCTTATAGCCGGTTTCGAGAGCGTGGCCGAACGCATAGTCAGGGGTGATCAGGAACCAACGTTTGCCAAACCGCTTCGCGAGGGAGAAGCCGGTGGCGTGGGTCTCCATCCAGGTGCTGTGGCAGGTCCGAAAGACGTTCCAATGGCAGCTCGCGCCGGTGACCGCGTCGCTGTGGCCGCCCGAGTCGATGAAGATCGTTCCGGCCGCGTTGGCGACGCCCCCAACCGAGAGCGAGACGGCGCTGCTGACGGTCCCGCAGAGCGCCGTGACCTTGTCCTGGTCGATCAGCTTGCGGGCCTTCTGCGCTCCGACACCGGGGTCGTTCTGGCTGTCCTCGGTGACGAGTTGCACCTGGCGGCCCAGGACGCCGCCGCGCTTGTTCCACGCATCGAGGGCGACCTGGAACCCGCCGACCTCGTTCTCGGACGGACCCGCGTAGACGCCGGTCAACTCTTCGACGAGCCCGATCTTGAGCGTGTCGGCGGCCTCCCCCAGACGAGGAATATAGGCGGGAAACGCGAGCGCGGCGGCTGTTCCGGCCCCAGCGAGCCGGACGAATGAACGGCGGTCGATAGCCTGACGGACCATGGTGCTCCTCTCGAAGGTGAGCGTCGTTTCGCCGCTATTCCGACAAAAGTTTATGCGTCCCCCACAAAATGATGGACAGGAGTACCACGATTGCCCTGCTAAATAAGGCGAGCATAACCGACACAGCCGACGAGCAGCACCAGGCATCCTTAAATTTGCCCTAAGGGGCCATTTGGATAAGGGAGCCCTAAGCTGGAGGGTAAAGAATCGGGCGGGTACAACTCGAACGCTGCGGGAGCGCTTCACGACGCGTCTCGTTTTCCTTTTTACCGAGGATGACGGCGCGTTTGTCCGCTGGACCTATTTGACGAGGAGAAATCGCTTGAAGATCTGGCTGTATGGGCGGATCACGTTGGTCGTGCTCTCGCTCGCCGTAGCTGTTTCGTGCGGACCGACCACGCAAGGACCCTTGCCGGCGCCGACGCCCACCGCGACGCCGGGGGCGACCGGCTCGAGCGTTGCGCTCACACCCAGCGGTGCGACGGTCACGCTGCCGACCTACTATCAGACGACGACCTCGGTCACGTTTCCGGCGCCGAGCGGCGCGCCCAGCGGCACCTCACTGACGGTCGACGAGTCGGGCTCCCCGCCGTCGGGCGTGGTTGCCCTGTCGAGCGCGCGCCAGTCGTCGAGCGCGCGCCAGTCGGCATCGCTCCGCGCGGCCGCCGCGACGCAAGTGACCGGCTCGATCGTCTACTACCAGGTTCTCACGACGCCCGCCTCGGCGGTCACCTTCGCAGCCGGCCCGAGCTGGTCGGTGACGGTCGGCTCGGTGCTCGCCAACACGTCCTATTACATCGCGCTGTACAACCCGTCGACTCAGGCGTGGAACTACACGTATGAAGGCCCCGGGGTGGTGAACGGCACGACGATCACCTTCACCGCGAACGCGAACGCGCTGGCGGTCCCCGCCAGCGGCGCGGTCTTCGCCATCATCGGCATCGCGAACACCGGTAGCCCGACGCCGACCCCGACGCCAAGCGCGTCGGCGTCCGCGTCCCCGACGGCGACTCCGACCGCATCGCCGACCGCCTCGCCGACCGCCTCGCCGACCGCGTCCCCGACTGCGACGGCGAGTCCGACCCACACGCCGTCGCCGACGCCATCCCCGACGGCTTCGCCGACCGGGTCCCCGACCGGGTCCCCGACTGCGACGCCGACGGCGACACCGGTGCCGACGCCGACACCGACGCCGACGCCGACCAACGTGATCGCCGATCCGATCTTCGCGAGCGGAACGCAGGTCACGTACACGTGGCCGTCGAGCGGGACGACGACGCCGCCGGTGCCGAACACGACCGGCTGGACCCAGTGCTCGATCACGGCCGTGTCGACGGCCGCTCCGACCGGCCCTCCGCACGCGATCTCCCTCTACACGCCGAGCCCCAACTCGACGCCGGCCGCGGTGATCGAGGCTGCCGGGGCCCCGGCTCCGGAAGGCACGCACACGCCGCTCCCGACGCAGACGACGGTGCCCGTGTACAACGGCGCCAGCTTCGCGGCCGTCTTCGGCGGCGTGTTCTCGACCTACAACGACGCGAACTTCGCCTACGATGGGCTCTGCCAGACCATCACGATCCCAGCCGCGCCGACCTTCACGCTGGAGGTCTTCGCGAACGGGAACGAGCCGGCGACGTACTTCGACTTCGACGTCAACCTGCTCGATACGAGCGGCAACTTCTTGGTGAACCTGCACGACGAGAACGTGATCACGAGTACGAGCTCGGGCGACACCGCGTATCGATTGGTAACGATCCCATCGAGTTCGTTGACGCCCTACATCGGCGAGACCGTCGAGCTGTTCGTCGGGATCTGGACCAAGTCTGGCAGCGGTAGCGGATCGACGAGTTACAGCGGGTACTACTTCGTCGACTACGTGAACCTGACCGGATCGCCGACGGGTCCGGCGGCGATCCATCGCCGGCCGGCAGTGAAGGTCATCCGACACTAGGTAGCCTAGACCCGGCGAAGCGCGTTCGTCCGCTCTCGACGCGGCCGGGCGCGCTTCGCGCTTTCTCTTCGAAGGTACGATGATGGACGTTGTGGTGCGCCGGCTTCTGGTGCTGGTCATGGTCTGCATTGCCTTCGCCGCGTGCAGCGGCGGTGGCGGCGGGAGCCCAGCTCCGGCGGCGCCGGCCGCGCCGGGCGCCGGCGGTGCGACGCCGACGCCGACCCCGTCCGGTGGCGCGACGCCGACGCCGACCCCGCGACCGAGCACGAGCCCGACCGCGACGCCGACGGCTTCGCCGACCGCGACCGCCTCGCCGTCGCCGAATCCGAGCGCTGCGATCGCGGCCGCCTGCCTGCAGTCGCAAGCGGCGAGCGCATCCGGCATCAGCCCGACGACGACGACCGCTTTCCTGAACACCGTCGTGGCGACCGGCAGGAAGATCTGCATGAGCGCCTACGTCTTCACGAACGTCGCGTACGCTGCGCTCGACGCGGCGGCGAAGAATCACGCGACCGTCGTCGTCGTCTTCCCGGCGGAGGAGCAGAGCTACTATCAGAGCGATCTGAACCAATTACAGGCCGACGGCGCGACGATCGTGATCGATCCCGGCGCTTCCGGCTCGCCGGCGGTCAACCCCATCCACGCCAAGCTGGCGATCGTGGACGGGAACGCGTATCTCGACGGCCACAACTGGGTCGAGGCCGGCGGTAGCGAGCCGGTCGACGACGTCATCATCGAAGACACGATTCCGAACGATTTCACGGCGATCGAGACCGCGCTGACGTCGTTCAACAATCCCCCTTCGTCGGCGTCGGGAACGCTCGACCTGGTGAAGGCGAACTCGCTGGCGATGGAGGCGACCTTCCTCGACAGCCATCTGCCCGGAGCCGGTGTCACGGTCAGCTACATGACCGAGTCGTTCAGCAGCGGTGCGGCGAACGTCGTCTCGGCGCTCGAAGCCGCGCGGGCCAACGGCGCCACGGTCAACGTGATCCTGGTCGGCAGTGACGAAACCGGCAGCTCCGACGAGTCGCTCATCGATACCATGCAGGCGGATGGCATCACCTTCTACAGCAATGCCACCACCGGTAGCGAGAAGCTCTTGATGATCTCCTCCTTACCCGGCGAGCTGTGGTACGGCTCGTCGAACTCGACCTCGACGAGCTCGCTTTCCAGCGACTACATCGACTGGGGGATGTTGATCAGCGATCCAACCACGATCTCGGCGATCAGTGCGTATTATCAAGCGCAGCTCAGCCATGCTACCCCGTTGGCCAACCCGTTCTGAGGCTTCGCAGGTACGCGCCGAGCGAACTCGGCGCGTACCTCGAAGCGATGTCGCTCGGCTAGAGCTTGACGACGACCGATTTGGTCTCGGTGTAGCACTCGAGCGCGTTGTGGCTCATCTCGCGTCCCCAGCCGGACTGCTTGAAGCCGCCGAACGGCAGCGCCGGGTCGAAGACGTTGTAGCAGTTGACCCAGACCGTTCCGGCCCGCAAGCCCGCAGCGACCTTGTGCGCCTTGCTGAGGTTGGTGGTCCAGACGCCCGCCGCCAGTCCGTAGACCGTGTTGTTCGCGGCCGGGAGGATGTCGTTGGGATCGTCGAACGGCGTCGCCGCGACGACCGGTCCGAAGATCTCCTCACGCATGATCTTCATCTCGGGCTTCACGTCGACGAGCACGGTCGGCTCGACGAAGTAGCCGCGGTCGCCGACCCGCGCGCCGCCGGAGAGTGCCCGCGCGCCGTCCGAGAGGCCGGATTTGATGTAGCCGGTCACCCGGTTCAGCTGCTCGTCCGAGACGAGCGGGCCGATCTGCGTGCGGGCGTCGAGACCCGACCCGACCGGCATCGATTTGGCGACGTCGGCGATGCCGCGCGT
The DNA here is from genome assembly GCA_050010375.1 of Vulcanimicrobiaceae bacterium. GTDB lineage: Bacteria > Vulcanimicrobiota > Vulcanimicrobiia > Vulcanimicrobiales > Vulcanimicrobiaceae > Vulcanimicrobium. Next base: position 6,746 of record JBEKLD010000084.1, on the reverse strand, counting down.
CACCTGGTCGAAGACCGACCGCTCGACGAACAGACGTGAACCTGCGGTGCAGCACTGCCCCATGTTGAAGAAGATCCCGAAGGCCGCACCTTGGATCGCTTGCTCGATGTCGGCATCGGCGAAGATGATGTTCGGCGATTTGCCGCCTAGTTCGAGGGTGACTTTCTTGAGATTGCCGGCCGCGGCTTGCACGATCAGCTTGCCGACTTCCGTCGAGCCCGTGAAGGCGACCTTGTCGACGCCGGGATGCAGGGCGATCGCCGCGCCGGCCGTTTCGCCGTAGCCCGGCACGACGTTGAGCACGCCCGGCGGGAAGCCCACCTCGGCGGCGATCTCGGCCAGCAAGAGGGCCGAGAGGGGCGTCTGCTCGGCGGGTTTGAGGACGATCGTGCAGCCGACCGCCAGGGCCGGCCCGATCTTCCAGGCCGCCATCAAAAGCGGGAAGTTCCACGGGATGATCTGCCCGGCGACGCCGATCGGCTCGCGGCGGGTGTAGGCGTGGAAGTCGCCGGGAAGCGGGATCGAATCGCCGAGAATCTTCGTCGCCCAACCGGCCATGTAGCGCAGGTTGTCGATCGACATCGGCACGTCGGCGACGCGCGCTATGGAGAGCGGCTTGCCGTTGTCGAGCGACTCGAGCAGCGCGAAATCCTCGAGCCGTTCCTCCATCTTGTCGGCGAGCCGGTAGATCAGCCGCGCACGCTCCGAGGGAGACATGCGGCGCCAGGGGCCGGATTCGAAGGCGCGGCGCGCCGCGGCGACGGCGAGATCGATGTCGGCGCTATCGCCTTCGGCGACTTGGACGAGCACGTCGCCGGTCGATGGATCGTAGACCGGGAACGTCTTTCCGCTTTTGGCGTTGACGAAGCTCCCGTCGATGAAGAGCTGCTTCGGCGAGCGCAAGAACGTTTTCGCAAAGGCCGGAAGCTCGCGGGCGACGGGCGGTTGGAGCAAAGCCATCGGTTGCATCCTCGTTTGACGATTGGGGCGGCCGCCGCGCCGCCGATCGCGGCGCGAACGGTCGTCCGCTGTAGTTGAGCGGACACAACGGAGCCCTCCTGCCGCACGAGCGGTCGGGTGCCGATCTCCCGGGGCTCAGCGCCTTCCCCACGGCGGCGCTGGGTAGACGGGCTTGCCGTCCGCTAGGCCGGCCGGCCAGACCGTCAAGACCTTCCCCTGCTGAATCTGGACGATGACCACCGGTTTGTACGCGTTCAAGCCGCGCGCGTCGAACTTGAGCAGGCCGTAGAACGTCGTCACGTCGAGGTTCGCCAGCGCGTCGCGGACTTTCTCGGGGTCGAGCGTGCCGGCCCGCTCGAGCGCGTACTGGAAGGCGAGACACGCAGCGGTGGCGTCGCCGTTGGTCGATTCGGCCCGATGGTGATAGACGGCCTCGAACGCGCGCGAGTACTCCGGCGCGCTTTGGTAGAAGCCGGGCGCGCCGTGGTACTTGACGACCGGCGAAAATTGCGAGGAACCGAAGACGTCGTTGGCGTCCTTCCCCAGCGTGTTCACGAAATCGGGGGCGTCGGTGCCGACCGAGTAGGCGTAGGCCTTCGCCATGACGTTCTGTTCCTTGAGTCCCCGCTGGACCAGGATCGCATCTTGCAGATGGCCCGCGTTGACGATCACGTCCGGATTCGCGGCCTTGACCGCCGAGACGATCGACGAGACGTCGGTGGCGTCGACGGGATACTTGTTGTTGTAGGCGACCTTCATCCCGTGCGCGGTCGCCCAGGCGGCGGTACCCTGCGCGACCTCCTGTGAGAAGGCGTCGCTGGCCGAGGTAATCGCGACCGACTGCGCCGCCGGCTTCGCCCCGCGCGCGAGGTCGAGCAGTCCCTCGAGATAGCGGCGGGCCGGCGTCAGCACGCCGAACGTGTAGCGAAAGCCCTGGTTGAAGATCTTCTCGGCGGCGCCATTCCCTTCGACCATCGGGATCTTCTTGCGTTCGACCAGCTGCGCGACCGAAAAGGTCGTCCCCGAGCCGTATGGCCCGAGCATGAAGTCGACGTGATCCTGGTCGATCAGACGCTCGGCGAGCTGCGCGGCGTTGTCGTTCTTGGACTCGTCGTCGTAGTACTTGATGGCGACGCGATAGGTCGTGCCACCGACCTTCAGCCCACCGTGATCGTTCACGTAGGCCACCCACAGATCGTAGCCTTCCCGAGTGAGGTGTCCCTCGCGCGCCAGCTGACCGGTGAGCGAGACCGCCGCCCCGAAGGTGATCGTCGGTGGTTCGGCCGCGGTCGGCGTCGCGCCGGCCAGGGCGACGGCTCCGAGCGACAGCGCAAGCACCGTGCAACAGGCTCGTATCATGCGGTCCACTCCTCGCCCAGCCCAGTGAGCACGACCTGCGGTGCGAAGTCGCCGGCCATCAGCGCCGCGAAGCCGCGCCGCCCCTCGATCGAGGCGGGGGCGCTGGTGAAGCCGTGACGCGCGAGCAAGGCAGCTTCGAGAGCGTCGCTCGCCGCCTTCCCGCTCGCCGCTGCGCCGCCCGTCGTCCCGCGTGCGAGGGCGAGTCCCGTCGCCTGCGTCGCGGCCAGGCCGAGCGCGTCGCGCGCCTGCGCCTGCTCGAGAGCGAAGACGTGCGCCGCGGCGGCGGTCGCGCCGAAGATCGCGACGACGCTCGCGGCGTCCCAGGCCGGGTCGAGCGTGACGCTGCGGCGGACGCGCGCGGCGACCTCGCAGCCGATCGCGATCGCGGCGACGATCCGCGGCTCCTCGGCCTCGGCCAGATCCCCGCCGGCGAGCGCCGCCGCGACGACGGCCGCTGCTTCACCGATCGCCGAATCGCCGGCGAACGCCGCACCGTTCGCGTGGGCGGCGACCAGCGCCCCGGCGCGCAGGCTGCCGGGCCCGACGACGCGCGCTTGCGGCGGCGCTCCGTAGAACGCCAGCGCCGCGGTCAGCTCGTTCCCGATCGGCGTCGTGCGTTCGAGCGCGGCGAGTCCGGCGTCGAACAGCGTGCGCGCCCGCACTGGAACGTGCGCCGGCGCCGCGACGACGAACGCGGCGAGCGCCTCCGAGAGACCGGCGGCGACCTCTCCGTTAGGCATGCGCCACCTGCGTCGGAACGGCGCGCTCGAGCAGCGCGTGGAGGGTGAGACCGTCGGTCAGCGCGCGCACCGCCGCGTCCAACCGTCGCTCCGCCCCAGCTCCCAGGCGCGGCTCGACCAGCAGCCGGATCTTCTCGACCAGCTCGTCGTCGGTCAGCGGCCGCGCCTGGCTGCCGCGCGCGTGCGCGACGTCTTCTTGCAGTACCGAACCGTCGCGCAGCCGGACTTCGACGACTGCCGCGTCGCGCGCGATGGCGGGATCGGGTCGCAGCGTCGTGGTCGCGCGCAGCGCGCGGACGTCGTCGCGGCGGACGCGCTCGGTTTCGTACTGCGCGAGCCCAACCCGACCGTCGCAGAGGGCGACCGCGACACCGTGGATCGCGCTGAAGCGCGCCTGCAGGCCGTCGGTCGGATCGGGGTTTCCCATCAACTCCGGGACGAGCGGGTGGACGCGCACGTCGACCGTCGCGATCGTCTCCGGCCGCACCCGCGCCGCGAGTGCGAGCGCGGCGTCGATCGACGGGTGCGCGACGATTCCGCACGGATACGGCTTGTAGGTGTTCGCGGCGAGCTCCCAGCGCTGACCGATATCGGCCAGCAGCGGTCCGAAATCGGCGCGCGTCGAGAGGGCGTCGGCGAAGCCGCCGCGTCCCTCGAGGATCGTGGCCGGCACATCGATCGTCGTGCGGGCGAGCAGCGCCGCGTCGATCCCATTCGCCGCTGCCTTGCCCGGATGGAAGGCCTTGGTCATCGTCCCGAAGCCCTCGCGGTGCCCGAGCGCCATCGTCGCCGCGAGCCGGATCGCCTGCGCGAGCCGCCCCTGGTCGTAGCCGAACAGCAGCGCCGCCGTGACGGCCGCACCGACGACCCCGCACGTCCCGGTGATGTGCCAACCCCGGTCGTAGTGCTCCGGCGAGATCGCGACGCCGAGCCGCAGCTGCGCCTCGCAGCCGAGCGCGAACGCGGTCAGCGCGCGCGCGCCGCTCGGCGCGGTCGCCGGCGCGAGCCCGACGAGCACGGCCAGCGCCGCGGCGCCCGGATGGATCACCGTCAGCAGATGGGTGTCGTCGAAGTCGTCGACGTGCGCGGCGAAGCCGGTCGCGAGCGCCGCGAAGTGCGCGTCGGCGCGCTCGCTGCGGCCCAGGATCGCGGCACGCGTCGGGCCGCCGAGCACGCGCGCGGTGGCCAGGATCGCCTCGACGCCAGGATGCTCCGCCGCCCCGATCGCCAGGCCGAGGACGTTGAGCAGCGAGCGTTCCGCCTCGCGCCGGATCGCCGCCGAGAGCGGTTCGGCCGCCGCGCGCGCGAGCTCGCGCGCGAACGCGGCGGCGAGGCCCTCAGGTGCCGAAGTACTGGGCATACTTCACCTTGATCTCGTCGCTCTGCTTGAGCACGCCGCTCGGATCATCGCGGAAGAGCCGGATGCGCGAGATCGGGACGCGGCCCGCCGGCTCCTTCATCCCGACTCGCACCGAGCGCAGGCCGCCGAAGTCGATCAGCATCTGCTGCTCTTCCTTGCTGAACAGGTACGCGTAGAAGAGCCGCGCCGCGTTGGGGTGGGGTGCGTCCTTCATCACGGCCGCCGGCGAGGTCTCGAACGGCGTCCCCTCGGGCGGATAGATCAGCCCGAGCGGGCTGCCTTGCTGCTGCAGCTGGAAGACGACGTACTCGTTCCCGCCCGCCATCACCGGCTGCTCGCCGCGGCTGAGCACCTTGGGCGGCTCGGTCGAGGACTGCACTTGCATGATGTTCTGCGCGGCGAGCTTCTGCATGTAGCCCCAGCCGAAGGCTTGGATCAGCTGGTAGTCGGCGGTCATCTCGCTCCCGCTGTAGGCCGGATGCGCCTTGACGATCTTCCCTTTCCACTGCGGTTGGAGCAGCGCGGCCCAGTTCTTGGGCGCGTCGGCCGGTTTCACCAGCGAGGCGTTGTAGGCGATCGGTGAGAGCGTCGCTCGCCAGGTCGCGAAATCAGCGTCGCGGTCGCGGTAGGCCGGCGGCCAGTAGCGATCGATCTCCTCGAGCGGAACGCTGGCCAGCCAACCGCTCTGCTTCCAGACCAGGAAGTTCGCGGCGTCCGAGGAGTTGACGACGTCGACGACGTGCAGATTGCTCCCGTACTCCTGGGCGATGCGCTGGAAGACGCGCTCGCTGCCGGTGCGCTCGACCTGCACCTTGATCCCGTACTGCGCCTCGAAGTCGTGTGCGACGCGCTGCGCGACGCTCAGGTCGACCGAGGTGTAGAAGACGACCGTCCCTTCCGCCTTCGCCTTCGCGACGTCGGGGGTGACGAACGTCGTGCTCGCGGCGCCGCGCGGCGTCAGCGTGAGCACGACCAGCGCGGCGAGCGCGGCATACGCGGTGCGGATCAGGCGCGAGTCCATCTCATCGACCTCCAGCGGCCCCGTTCTCGAGGGCCCGGCAGCGTTCGGGTGGGAAGTAGAGCCAGACGCGCTCGCCCTGCGGCACGTCGACCGACATCGGGGTCGTCACGCGCACCTCCGCGCCGCCGGTCTCGACGACGTAGTCGCGCGCGCTGCCGAGGAAGACACGCCGGATCACGGTCCCTTCGGCAACGTTGTGCTCGTGCGGCGGACGGGCGCTCGAGAGCGCGACGTCCTCGAGGCGAATCGCGACCGAACCGTCGCGACCGACCAGGCGCCCCGGGATGACGTTCGTGCCGCCGACGAAGTTGGCGACGAACTCCGAGCGCGGTTGCAGGTAGATCTCCTCGGGAGTGCCGGCCTGTTCGATGCGGCCCGCGTTGAGCACGACGATCAGATCGGCCGTCGCCATCGCCTCGCTCTGGTCGTGCGTCACGTAGACGGTCGTATAGCGGAACGCGTCGTGCAGCCGGCGGATCTCGAAGCGCATCTCCTCGCGCAGGTTCGCGTCGAGGTTCGAGAGCGGCTCGTCGAGCAGCAGAGTCTGCGGCTCGACGACCAGCGCGCGCGCCAGCGCGACCCGTTGCTGCTGCCCGCCGGAGAGCTCGCCCGGATAGCGCTTGCGCAACGCTTCGAGTTTCGTCGCGGCGCAGATCGTCGCGACGCGGTGCTCGATCTCGGGCCGTGCGAGCTTGCGCAGGCGCAGGCCGAAGGCGACGTTCTCCTCGACGGTCAGATGCGGCCAGAGCGCGTAGCTCTGGAAGATCATCGACATCCCGCGCCGCTCCGGCGGGACGACCGCGCCGGGCGCGGAGATCCTCGTCCCCCCGACGACGATCTCGCCCGCGTCCGGCGCGGCGAACCCCGCCAGCAGTCGCAACAGCGTCGTCTTCCCGCAGCCCGAGGGCCCGAGCAGACAGACGAACGCGCCGTCGCGGATCGCCAGATCGATCCCATCGACGACGGTCGCCTCGCCGTAGCGCTTGCTGACGCCCTTGAGCTCGACGGTTGCCATCGCGCGCCTACGCGGCCGCCAATGCCGCGGCGCGGGCGGCGATCGCGTCGCCCATTTGCGTCGTGCTCGCCGTCCCGCCGAGGTCGACGGTCAGCGCGCTGCGCGTCTCGATCACTTCGTCGACCGCGCGCTCGATCGCGCGCGCCGCGGCGAGCGCGCGCGCGTCGCCGTTGCGGTGGCCGAGCCATTCGAGCAGCATCTTCGCCGAGACGACCATCGCGTACGGGTTGGCGACGTTGCGGCCCGCGATGTCGGGCGCCGAGCCGTGCGTCGCCTGCGCCATCGCGTGGC
>JBEKLD010000083.1:0-13006 GCA_050010375.1 Vulcanimicrobiaceae bacterium | reverse complement strand
CGCGTTGGGTGCGTATCTGGTGGTGACGCTGCCGTGGTTCGTCGCGCTCGCCGTCCGCGTCGGTCCGCCCGCGCTCGGCGAGCTGATCGGGCACTACACGATCGGCCGCTACACCGGCGTGATCGAAAACCAGCGCGGACCGATCTGGTATTACATCCCGGTCGTGATCCTGGGCTTCTTCCCGTGGATCGCGTTTCTGCCCGCCGCGGCACGGGCGGCCTGGCGGGAAGCGCGCGGCGCGGACGGTGCGTTCGCGCGGCTGGCACTGGTGTGGGCGATCGTTCCGTTCGTCTTCTTCAGCTTCGCCGACACCAAGTTGCCCAACTACATCGCGCTGCTGCTGCCGGCGCTGGCGATCCTGGTCGCGCTCTGGTTCGAGCGCGTCGCCGCCGGCGCCGAGCACCGCGCGGCGATCGTCTCGGCGGCGAGCGTGCCGGTCTTCATCGGTTGCGTCGCGCTGGCGCTGGCGCTCTTCGCGCGCACGAACAATCTCGACGTCTACGCGGCGGCGGTCGGGCCGCAACTGCTGTTCTTGGGTGGCGCGATGTTGGCCGGCTCGCTGTTGACCGTCGCGACGATCGCGCGCGGCGCGACCCTCGCCTGGTCGCCGTACGTCCTCGCGCTGACCAGCGGCGCGCTGATCCTCTTCATCTCGTTCGTCGCCGAACCGGCGGCCGAACGGCTCAAGCCGATCCCGCCGATCGCGCGGGCGATCGACGCCGCGGCAGTCCGCGGCGATCTGGTCGCGCTGCGCGGCGTCAGCGGCGTGAACGGGCTGATCTTCTACACGCGCCCGCCGGTGCTCGACATCGCGGACGGCCGCGCGAGCTTCCTAGCGGCGGCCTGCTCGGCGCCGGCCGCCTGGATCGTCGTGCGACCGGACAACGCCGCTCAGCTCGAAGGCGAGGTCCGAGCGGTCGGGCGGCGAGCGGCGATCGTCGCGCAGGGGCCGTTCGAAGGACCGCCACGGGCGCTGTTGCTGCACGTCGACGGCCCGCCATGTCAGGCGGCAGCGGCGCGCGGAGGCGGGCGTTGATGGGAACACGACCAGTGCGCACTACCGGAGGAAGGGAGAGGCCATGAACTACGTCGAGGAGATCGACCGCTCGGCGCTGGAGGGTCTCGAGCCGGTCGCCGAATCCGATCAGTTCGCGATCTACGCCGTCGGCGCCGACACCTACGTCTTGGTGCAACGGCACGGCGCGACGCCGTGGACCGCGCTGCGGCTCTCGGGCGACGGCGTCTTTCGCATCGGCTCGCTGCTGGTCGACGCGATGCGGCACCTCTACCGCGACGTCGCCTCGAATCTCTCGCCGGTCGTGCTCGACGCCGCCCGCCGCCGCAACCCGCCCGGCGCGCGGTAACCTCTGATCCGCGGCGGAGCGCAGCGCAGCGAGCACCGCGAAGGGTTCGCCGTGAGGCGAACCCACCTATTTTGCTTGCGCGGCGACCTGGGCTTCGGTGACCGCTGAGGCCGAGTTCCCCCAGCTGCTGCGGATGTAGGTGATCACCGACGCGATCTGCGCGTTGGTGAGCGTCCCCTTCCAGGCCGGCATCGTTCCGTTGTACTTCCCGCCTTTGACGGTGATGCTGCCGGTCAGGCCGCCAGTGACGATCTTGATCACCGCGTTCGGGTCGCCGACGACGACCGGGTTGCCGGCCAGCGGCGGGAAGGCACCGGGCGCACCCGCCCCGGTCGCGCCGTGGCAGGTCACACAGTTGGCCGTGTAGACCGACGCGCCCGCGGCCGCGGTCGACGCGGCGCCGCCGCCGGTACCACCGGTCGTGGTGCCCGTGCTCGCCGTTGCCGCCGGCGACGCGATCGCGTTGGGACCGATGATCCCGGCGCGCAGTTGCCCCTCGACGACGTTCGACTGCCCGATCCACGAGAAGCCGATCGCGCCGAGCATCACCAGCGCCGTGACGCCCAGCACCCACGGCCGGCGCGAGAGCCGGCGCGAGGGGTTGCGGTCGATGAACGGCAGGACGACCAGCAGCACGACCAGCAGCGTCGGGCCGACGATCGTCGCGAAGAGCGAGGCGACTTGCACGATCGACGACGGCAGCTTGCCGACGGTGTCGAGCAGCGCGTAGAGCGCGAGGAAATACCAGGCCGGATACGCGACGAAGGTCACGTTGTTCGGGTCGGCCTTGTCGTCGAGCGGCACCGGCGAGAACGCCGCCAGCGCGAGCACGATCACGAACAACACGAACGAGAGCACGGTGTCCATGAACAGCTGCTCCGGCCAGAAACGGCCGGGCTTGAGCTTGGGCGCCTCGTCGATCGGCGGCCCGGCGGGCCCATTCCAGCGGAAGATCGACAAGTGCGCGGCGACCAACAGGACCAGTAGCGCCGGCATCAGCCAGACGTGCAGGCCGAAGAAACGGTTGATCGTCAGCGTCCCGATCGTGGTGCCGTCCTGCAAGAACTGCTGCACGGCCGGCCCGAGCACCGGCGCGTTGCCGGCGATGTCGATCGCGACCTTCGAGGCGAGCAGCGCGTCGAGGTCCCACGGTAACAGGTAGCCGGTCAGCCCGAGGACGAGCGTGACGATGAACAGGAGCACGCCGACGATCCACTGCAGCTCGCGCGGCTTCTTGTAGGCGCCCCACAGCAGCACTTGCAGCAGGTGCATCGTCATGAAGGCGATCATCGCCGACGCGCCCCAGTAGTGGAGCGAGAGGACGAAGTGACCGGCCGGGACCTTCTCGATCAGGAACTTCGTCGATTCCCATGCTGTCGCGGTCGATGGTGCATAGTAGAAGCACAAGAAGATCCCGGTCGCGATCTGCAAGATCATCGCGAACACGGTCGCGGAGCCGAAGGCGTACCAGTAGGAAGCGCCGCCGGGGACGTCCTCGGTGAGGAAGTCCTTCATCTGCGTCAACGCGCCGGTGCGCTGGTCGATCCAGTTCAACATCGTCGTCGCGCCCCTATCCGACCTGTTGGATGACCAGCTGCGGCGTGTTCGTCTGGTATTCGATCCACGTCACCTCGACTTTGCCCTGGAAGTCGCGCAGCGGCAGCGGATCGAGCCCGCGCAGCGCCGGACCGGCCTCGTGCTTGCCGAAGATGTCGTAGACCGAGCCGTGGCAGGGGCAGAGGAACTTGTCCTGCGCCTGGTTCCACGCATAGCGGCAGCCCAGATGCGGGCAGATCGGGCTGAAGATGACGAAGCCCAAGTTCACCACCGGATAGGTCGGCTTCTCGGTGGAGAACAACTCGGGCCGCTGCTCGCGCATCTGCGCCTCGGTCGCGGCGACGGCCCAGACGAACTGCTCGCTGTCGGTCGCGCCGAAGTAGCCGTTGGTCTCGTGCAAGTTGAAGGTCACGCGCACCGGGCTCTTGTCGGTCGCCTTCTTGAGTGCGTCCGCCTCCTCGGGCGTCAGCGGCGACCAGACGTCGCTCGACGTCTCGGAGCTGGGCAGGAGCGACCAGACCAACGGCACCGCCAGGGTCAGGCCGATGACGCCGCCGAGCGCGACCACCGCGTTGGCCATGAAGGTCCGGCGGGTCTGTTCCTCCGGCGACCCGGGGTCCTTGTACGCCTCTGCGTGAGCCATGTCTCTCCTCATCCGGACCAGGACGGCGAGCCGCCCAAGCGGGGGCCTGTACTCTGTAGTCTAGGCAAGACCGCGCGAAAACTCGCGTACCTTCGTAGGAATCGCGACACAACCCCTGCGGCCGCCGGGCCGAAGAGGCGCCTCCTCCCGAGGTTCCCGCGCGCCGGCGAGGGAAGAGGCCGCGGGTGAACGACCAGCAACTGCACGAGCACATCGAGCAGCTCGTCGCCGAGGAGCACGCCCTGCTCGAGCAGGCCGGCGCGATCTCGGAGACCGAGCGCACGCGGCTCGGCGCAATCAACGTCCAGCTCGACCGCTTGTGGGATCTGCTCCGTCAGCGGCGTGCGCGCGAGGAGTTCGGGCAGAATCCCGACGTCGCGCGCGAACGCACCGCCGAGACCGTCGAAGAGTACCTGCAGTAGCGGCTCAGCGCGGGCCGCGCCCGCGCGGTTTCTTCGGAGGGCGCTCGGCGGCCAGCTCCAGCGTCAGCGTCTTCTCTTGCACGACGGTCTGGTCGAGCGCGGCGATCGCCGCCGCGGCGAGTCGCGCGTTGGCGAACACGACGTAGGCGATCCCTTTGCGCCGGCGCGTCCGCCGGTCGCGCGGGAGCGCGATGCGATTCGGGTCGGCGCCGTAGGGCGCGAACAGCTCGGCCAGCTCGGTCACGGCGACGCCGCGCGCGATCCCGCGCACGAGGACGCGCACTTCGCCCGGACGCATCTCGCCCGGCTGGGGTTGACTGGCTTCGGGCCCTTCCACCGCACAGCGCGTTCCCGGCGCGGGGTCCCGCAGTCCTTCGCCCGCGCCCCTCGACGACGCGGACCCCCGTCACGACGAGCAGCTGACCTCGAGGCCGGCGTATTTCGGCGGCGCGTCCTGCGTCCACGCCGTCCGCTCCGGGTGCTCGTCGTAGGGCGCGCGCACGACGTCGAAGAGCGCGTTGACGACCGTGTCGTCGCCGGCCTCGGACGCCTCGATCGCTTCCTGCACGACCCAGTTGCGCAGTACGTACTTCGGGTTGACCGCGCGCAGCGCGGCGCGGCGCTCGGCGTCGGGGCGCGGATCGCCGGCCGTGCGCTCGGCCAGCCGCGCGAACCAGGCCCGCGACGTCAGGTCGTCGCCGAGCAGCGCCAAGGCCGTGGCGTCGTCGTGGGAGAGTGCGCGCCAGAAGCGCGTCCAGTCGGCGCGGCGCCGTTCGAGCAGCTCGAGCAGGCTGAGCAGCAGGTCGGTATCATCGTCGCGCGCTCCCTGCAGGCCGAGCTTCTGGCGCAGCAGCTCGATGTACGTCGCGCGGTAGATCTCGGCGTAGCGCGCCAGCGGCGCCTGGCGATCGGACTCGGCGATCAGCGACGAGAGCGCCTCGCCCAGCGCGTAGCAGTTCCACAGGCCGATCGTCGGTTGCCGGTCGAAGGCGTAGCGGCCGAGCTCGTCGGTGTGATTGCAGATCAGCCCGGGCTGGTAGGTCTCCATGAACCCGTACGGCCCGTAGTCGAGCGTGAGGCCGAGGATCGAGAAGTTGTCGGTGTTCATCACGCCGTGGGCGAAGCCGACGATCTGCCAGCGCGCCATCAACACTGCCGTGCGCTCGACGACGGTGGCGAAGAAGCGCGCGTAGCGATCCTCGCCCGAGCCGCACTCGGGGTAGAAGCGGTCGATCGTGTAATCGGCCAGCGTGCGCACCGCGGCGTGCTCGTTGCGATAGTGAAAGATCTCGAACGAACCGAAGCGCACGAAGCTGGGCGCCAGGCGGATCAGCGTCGCCGCGCGCTCGACCCGCTCGCGCAGGACCGGCTCGTCGCCGGCGGCCAGCGCCAGCGCGCGGGTCGTCGGGACGCCGAGGTGGTGCAGCGCCTCGCTGGCCAGGAACTCGCGCACGCTCGAGCGGATCACCGCGCGGCCGTCGCCCATGCGCGAGAACGCGGTCAAGCCGGCGCCCTTGATCTGCAGCTCGCACGGTTCGTCGCGCTCGTTGCGCACCTCGCCGAGCAGGATCGCGCGCCCGTCGCCGAGCTGGCCGGCCCAGACGCCAAACTGATGGCCGCCGTAGCGCGCTGCGACCGGCTCCATCCCCTCGATCAGTGCGTTCCCGGCCACCAGGTCGAGGAAGGCGGGTCGCCGTTCCTCGCCCGCGCGCAGGTCGAGCAGTGCGCCGGCCTCCGGGCTGAAGGCCACCAGCCGCGCGCCGGGAATCCCGGTCGGCATCCGGCGTTCGGAGAACGCATCGCCGAGCGCCGCGAAGCTGTTGACGAAGCGGAGCGCTTCCAGTGTCTTCCCGCGCGGCGGTGCGATAGCCATCAACTCTGGAACCCTTCGCTGCGGGTGGAGCGTTGCGCGGCCGTCCGACCGGCGTTCGCCAGCTTCGGGAGAATCGAACGGGAATGCGTCCTTTCGTCGGCGGCTTCGTCCTCGCGCTGATCCTGGTCGCGGCCGGCGCGCTGGTCGTTGTGCTGACCGGCCTCGTCCCGGCGCGGAACGACCTGCGGCCGGGGCCGATGGAGAAGTGGGCCGCCAACACCTCGCTCGCGGCGACGATGCGGCGCGAGATGCCGCAGCCGCCGTATCCGTTCGGGCCGCCGACCGAGGCGGACTTCGTCAAAGGCGCGACCCTGTACGTTCAGAACTGCGCCGTCTGCCACGGGACCGCGCACGGCACGCCGACCGCGATCGCGCAAGGCCTCGCCGTCCGCCCACCCCAGTTCGAGAAGCACGGCGTCGACGACGATCCCGAGGGCGAGACCTACTGGAAGATCGAGCACGGGATCCGCTTCACCGCGATGCCGGCCTTCGACAAGACGATGGACGAGCGCTCGATCTGGCAGCTCACCTCCTTCTTGAAGCATCTGCCCGAGCTGCCGGCCGCCGCCAAGGCGCTGTGGGACGACCCGAGCAAGGTCGCACCGCCGACCCCCGCGCCGGCGCCCTCGCGGCAGCCGGGCGCCCCGCCGGAACACGAGCACGCCGGCTGACGTGGAGTCGATCCTCGCGCTGATCTTCTCGTATCTCGTCTTCGTGACGCGCACCTGGGCGATCACCCGCGCCGTCGTGATCGCCGACGTCGGGCTCGCGCTGCTCTACGACTTCACGCCCTTACGGCTGCACCTGGGCTATGTCGAGACGGGGGCGTTGACGGCGACCTTCGTGCTGTGGCTGGTCAACCTGCTGGTCGACCGCGGCTCGCGCTCGCATCACATCTTGTAGGAGTGCAGGCCGCTGATCCAGATGTTGACGCCCAAGTAGCAGAAGATGATCGAGCCGAAGCCGATCACGCTGATCCACGCGGTCCGCGCGCCCTTCCACTCCGGCCGCGTATGCAAGTGTAGGTAGATCGCGTAGACGATCCACGACGCCAACGCGGCCGTCTCTTTGGGATCCCACTGCCAGTACGCGCCCCACGCCTCCTTGGCCCACATCGCGCCGGTGATGATCCCGATCGAGAGCAACGGCAGCCCGATGCCGATGATGCGGTACTGCATCACGTCCAGGCGCGCCAGCGACGGTAACCCCGCGAGCCATTGCGCCCAGACGTCGCCGGCCGCCGCGGCCTGAGCGGTCGCCGGCGTGTCCTCGCGCCGGATCCCACGCTCGCCGGCCGCGTAGACGCTCGCGCTGAGCGCGACGTCGAGTGCCGGGCCGCCGGAGGTCGCGGCGGCGCCGCGCACGTTCGCGCCGCGGCGCTGGAAGTAGTGCTCCGCCGCGTCCTTCACCAAGTACAACACCGAGACGCAACAGGCGACCATGAACGATGCGTAGGCGGCGACGACGATCGGCACGTGGATCTTGATCCAGTACGATTGCAGCGCCGGCACCGCCGGCATCGTCCCTTCGTTCCAGGTCGTGGCGTAGCCGAGCGCGATCGCGGCCAGCATCAGGACGAAGCCGCCGATCACGGCCAAGTTGTAGCGGTAGGCGAAGACGAGGAAGATCAGGACCGAGAACGCGCTGAAGAGCGAGAGCGAGCCGTACAGGTTGGTCAGTGGCCAGACGCCGGTCATCCACCAACGCGTGCCGAGTTCCGCGAACTGCGCGGCGCAGCCGAGCGTCGCCAGCGGGAGCCCGAGGTTGCGCAGCACCGGGTTGCGCAGCAGGAAGTAGCCCAGCAGCACGAGCCCGCCGGTGACGTAGGCGGCGATGCCGATCTCGAGCAGCGCTGTATCGATCCACACGCGGGTCGGGTCCATCGTACGTTCCTCTTCGAACTAGCTTCGCATTAGCCCGCGAACGCGGGCGAGGGGGCGGGGCCGGGCGGTTCGAGGCCGGGCTCGGTGCGGCGCAGCTCGGCGACGATCTCGCCGAAGCGATCTTCGAACACGTCGTAGCCTTTGACGGTGGTCGCGGCGATCCCGACCTCGGAGCCGCCGTCGACCGGACGGATCTGGACGAACAGGCGGGCCGGCAGCGAGTAGACCGCGATGCAGAGGCCCAGCACCAGGATCAGCGCGCCCAGCCCGACGACCGGGATGCCGGGATCGTAGCGGTACTGGAAGCCGGAGTACAGCACGTAGCGCGCCGCGTCGAGCCGGTACCCGGCGCCGAGGTCGACCGGCTCGCCGAGGGGGATCAGCGCCGAGCCGACGGGCCGGTCCCCGTCGAAGGCCTCGATCACGACGCCGGGGTCGTTGGGGCGCGGATCGGGGCCGGGTTGGCCGGTCGTGCGGTCGATCGTCCCGACGAAGCGCTGGTACTCGATCGCGCGCGCCGTCCCGTCGACGACGAAGCCTTCGCCCTCGAGCAGCGGCCGGTCGGGGCCGGGGACCGGCCGGCCGTCGCGCGTCAGCCGGAAGTCGATCCCAAAGCCGTAGGTCGCCTGGTAGACCAGTGTCCCGTCGACGTCGTAGGGGTGGTTGACCCGGATCACCGCCTGGTGCGGGACGCCGTCGCGCCCGGTGATCGTCGCGTCCGAGACGTAGTCGATCGGCTGGTAGACGATCCCGGCCTTGGTGCGGATCGGATCGATGCGGTAGGCGAAACGGTCGAGTGCGATCGTGGCGCCGTTCTGCGGGATCGTCGCGGTCTGCCCGCTGAGGACGGTGAACTGCCCGCTGTAGCCCTTCGCCCAGTAGATCGTCGTCCCGATCGCGATCACGACGAAGCCGATGTGCGCGACCAGCACGCCGCGGCGCGCCCAGTTGCTCTTGTCGGCGAAGGTCCACTCCTCGCCGCCGAAGCTGCGCGTACGGACCTGCCAGCCGCGCGCGGCGAAGAACGCCGCCAGGCGCGCGCGCACGCTCTCGACGTCGCCGGCGACCTGGATCGTCGCGTGCAACGGGATCGCCTCGATCCGCACCGGGTGCAGCCGCGGGATGCGGCGCGGGATCACCTTGACGAAGGTCGCCGCCGCCATCGAGCAGATGATCAGTCCCAGGATCCCGATGTAGGCCGGACTATGGTAGATGTTCTGGAGGTCGAGCCGCAGGATCAACCGCGCCAGCGGCGGCGCGTAGGCGCCGGCGTAGTAGCTCGCGTCTTTGCCCTGCTCGACGATCACGCCGATCGTCGTCAGGAGCGCCCACGTCGCCAGCAGGGTGACCCCGAAGCCGACGTTCGCGAACAGCGCGACCAGCTCGTCCCAGCTCGCGCGCAACGAGCGCAGCGGCGCGGCGACTACCCAGGCGTTTCGGCTTTCCACCGGCCCTCCATCGCTCGGATCAGCCATATCGACGACTCGAACAGGATGTAGGTCGGGACCGCGATCAGCATCATCGTGACCGGGCTGCCGTCGGGTGCGAGCACGGCGGCCGCGACCAGCATGCCGAAGCCGATGTAGCGGCGATAGCGTTTCAGCAGGGTGCTGTTGACGACGCCGATCCGCGCCAAGAGCAACATGACGACCGGCGTCTGGAAGACGAGCGCGAAGGCCAAGAACAGCAGCAGCACCAGGTTGATCGTCGATTCGATGCCGTAGGTCGGCTCAGCGACGCTTTGGGTGATGAACTCGAGCCCGCTGACGACGCGCGGGATGACGACCAAGTGCGCGAAGGCGATCCCGACCAACGCCAGCAGGAACGACGGCACGATATACGAGTAGACGGCGCGGCGCGTCCGTGGATGGACGGCCGGGACGACGAACATCCAGATCTGGTAGAGGATGACCGGCAGGCCGAGCACGATCGCGCCGTAGAGGGCGAACTTGAAGATCGCCCAGACCGCGTCGGCCGGGCCGAACGCGTGCAGCTGGATGTTCCCGAAGTAGAGGTGGGCCAAGAGCGGGATCGCCCGCTGCGCCGGATAGAGCAGGACCACCGCCAGCCCGGCGAGCGTCAGGATGCAGACGAAGAGCCGGTTCCGGAGCTCCCGCAGGTGCTCCGTGAACGGCATCTCCTTCTGATCCCAATCGATCTGGGGCTCGCGCTCGCTGGCCCCTGGCGTGCGCTCGGCCAGCACGCGCGATCAGTGCTGCGGCGGTGCGATCGTGGTGGGGCCGGCCGTCCCAGTCAACGGATCGGGGACGATCGCCGGCTGCCCGACGCCGGTCGCCGATTCGGCGACGTGGACCTCGGCCTCGGCGCGCTGGCGCGCCTCCTGGCGTGCCCGCTCGGCGGCGATGTCGGCGTCCGCCTGGCCGGTCAGGAATTCCTTTTTGGCTTGGCCCGCGCTGCGCGCCAGCTTCGGAAGCTTGTCGGCTCCGAAGAGCAGGATCGCGACGCCGACCACGGCGGCGATTTCCATCGGTGAGAACATAGCTGGACTTTCTCTTTAGAGCAGCGCGTCGGCGAGGGCGGCGAGCTCGCTGCGCGCCGGTACGGTACCCAGCGGCGCGAGCGACTGTTTCGCCCGTTCGACGTAGCCGGCAAGGACCGCTTCCGTCTGGGCGAGGCCGCCTTGCTCGGCGATCCCGCCGACGACGGCCGCGACGCGCTCGCGCGCGTCGTCTCCGTCGGTGAAGAAACGTTCGACATCGGCCCGGAAAACCTCATCGCCGCCGGCCAGGGCCAGGACCAGCGGGATGGTCATCTTGCGCTCGCGCAGGTCGTTGCCGACCGGCTTGCCGAGCGTCGCCTCGTCGGCGGTCAAGTCGAGCAGGTCGTCGCGCATCTGGAACGCGATCCCGTAGGCGGTCCCGAAGTCGCGCAGCGCGCGCACCGCGAACGGCGAGCCGCCGGCGGCGAGCGCCCCGCATTCCGCCGCGGCGGCGAACAGGGAGGCGGTCTTCTTGGTGGCGATCTCGACATACCCCGGCAGCGTCGCGTCGAGGTCACCCAGCGCGTGCAGTTGGAGCACCTCGCCGTCGGTGATGTCGGCGAGCGTCGCGCTCAGCACGTGCGGGATCGGCGGCGCATACCCGGCAGTGACGTTCTTGAAGATCCAGGCGAACAGGTAGTCGCCGGCCAGCACGCTGATCCGGTTGCCGAAGTCGACCGCCGTCGCGTTGACGCCGCGCCGCGTCGGCGCGCTGTCGACGACGTCGTCGTGGATCAGCGTCGCGACGTGGATCAGCTCCATGAACGCCGCCAGCCGCAGGTGCTCCTCGGCGCGCCCGCCGACCGCCTCGGCGGCGAGCAAGGTGAAGCGTGGGCGCAGCCGCTTCCCGCCGGCGTCGAGCATCCGGCGGATCGCGTCGGTGATCAGCTCGTTGTCGGTCTCGAACGAGGTCCGGAAGTACTCCTCGACCAGCGCGTAGAGATCGCGCCCGACCGGCGCCCGCTCGAGCATGATCTAGGCCGTCCCCACGTGCACGGCGATCGCCCCCAAGCCGAGGCGTAGGTAGCGAACGTCGTGGAAACCGGCTTGCCGGAAGCGGTCGGCCAACGTCTCGGCGTCGGGGAAGTTCGTCAGCGAGTTCGGCAGGTAGCGATAGGCCGCGCGCGAGCCGCCGACCAGACCGCCGATCAGTGGGACGACGCCGTAGAAGTAGAAGCCGAACAGCCGGCGGACGAGCGGGTTCGCCGGCTTGGTCACGTCGAGGTTCACGAAGCGCGCGCCGGGCCGCAGGACGCGGCGCGCTTCCCGCAGCGCGCCGACCAGGTCGACGACGTTGCGCAGCGAGAGCCCCATCGTCGCGCCGTCGAAGCTCGCGTCGGCGAAGGGCAGCGCGGTCACGTCGCCTTCCACGAAGGTCGCTTGCCCGGCGCGATCGGCGGTCCGGGCTCGGGCGCGGGCGCCGTCGAGCATCGGGGCGGTGAAGTCGACCCCGGTGACCCGCAGCGCCGGATCGGAGCGCACCAGGTGGAAGACCAGGTCCCCCGTCCCACAGCACAGGTCGAGGACCGTCCCGCCCCGCGGCGCCGCCAGCTCGGCGACGACGCGCTTGCGCCAGGCCTCGTCGACGCCGGCCGTGAGAACCCGGTTCGCGCGGTCGTAGCGGGGCGCGATCGCGGCGAACATGTCGCGGACGTAAGCCGCCTTCGGCTGCACCCTCGATCCCTTAGACGCGCAGGCCGAAGACCCCGCGCGCGTTCGCGTCGGTCCGGGCCACCACGGTGGCCAGGTCGACGCCGAGCACCTCGGCGAGCGTGCGGGCGGTCGCCGGGAGGTAGGCCGGCTCGTTGCGCTGCCCGCGATATGGCACCGGGGCCAGGTACGGGCAGTCGGTCTCGAGCACGAGCGGATCGAGGCCGACCGCGACGACCGCCTCGCGCAGCCCCTGCGCGGTCTTGAAGGTCAGGACGCCCCCGATCCCCAGGCGCAGACCGAACTCGCCGACGAACAGCTGCGCTTGCTCGGCCGTCCCGGTGAAGCAGTGGACGATCCCCCGCTGGGTGGTGCCGTCGTAGCCGTCGCGCAGGGCCGCGACGAAGTCGTCGTGCGCCTCGCGCTGGTGGAAGATCAGCGGCAGGCCGCGCTCGCGGGCGTAGGCGAGCTGCGCCGTGAGGACGGCCCGCTGCACCGCGCGCGGGCTGTGGTCGTAATGATAGTCCAGGCCGGTCTCGCCGACGGCGACGATCCGCTCCCCGTAGCGCTCGCGCAGCCCGTCGAAGGCGGCGGGCAGGTCGGCCGGGGCGTCCTTGGCTTCGTGGGGGTGGACGCCGATCGTCGCCACCAGATCGTCGGCCTCAGCTACGGCGCAGGCCCGGCGGCTATCGTCGAGGTCGCAACCGACGGTCACGATGTGGTCGACGCCTGCGTTGCGTGCCCGCGCGAGCATTGCGTCGCGGTCTTCGTCGAACGCGCGATCGTGAACGTGCGTATGCGTATCGATCATGGTCAACCGTAGAACCCCCGAGCCGCCCTTCACCGATCGCGTCGGCCGCTCCGGCCAACGCGCGCGTTGCCGTGCGACCGGGAGGGTGACGCGCGACGCCGCGGAACAGCAGGCCTCGCCGTGAACGGCGCACTGGAACGCGAGCGCGCCCGGCGGTTGCTCTTGCTCGCTCTCGTCGTCTCGCTCGTGATCCACCTGTTCGGGGGCTCGCTCTGGTGGGCGATCGTCCGGACGTTCAAGCACAAGATCCCCGACGGCCGCGACATCGCGGCGAACACGCAGCGGATCGAGATCGAGAAGCTG
>JBEKLD010000082.1:0-13075 GCA_050010375.1 Vulcanimicrobiaceae bacterium | reverse complement strand
GCCGTCGGGTCGTGCGGATCGCTGCCCGCGAGCGCGGCGAGGATCAGGTGCGTGTCGCGTGCGCTGCGCGCCAGCGGACCCAGCTTGTCGAGCGACCAGCACAGCGCCATCGCGCCGTGGCGCGAGACGCGGCCGTAGGTCGGCCGCAGCCCGGTGATCCCACACGCGGTCGACGGGAAGAGGATCGACCCCGAGGTCTCCGAGCCGATCGCGAAGCCAACCAGACCGGCCGCGACCGCGATCCCCGAGCCGCTCGACGATCCGCCGCTCCAGTACTGCGGGTTCCACGGGGTGCGGCCGGGGCCGGTGAACGACGCGTCGGCCTCGTCGTAGCCGAACCCGCCGGCCAGCTCGACCATCGCCAGCTTCGCCAGCAGCACCGCGCCGGCGTCGGTCAACTTGCGCACGGCCGTCGCGTCGAAATCGAAGCGCTGGCGGCGGTACGGCTGCGCGCCCCAGGTCGTCGGCGCGTCGGGCGTCGCGAGCAGATCCTTGACCCCGTAGGGAATCCCGTGCAGCGGGCCGCGCACGATGCCGCGCGCCCGCTCGCGGTCGGCGCGGCGCGCCTCGCGCCGCGCGCGCTCGGGCAGGATCGTCACCACGCCGTTGTAGACCGGACCGTAGCGTTCGAGCCGGTCCAGGTAGAGGTTCGTCAGCTCGAGCGACGAGACGTGCTTCGCCCCGAGCAGCCGCTGCAGCTCGACGACGTCGGCGAAGGCGAGATCGTCGGCGTTCATCGCGGCACCGCAACCGCGAAGCGCGTCACCGGCTCGTCGCCGTTGCGCAAGCCACGCCCGCGATGGGGATTGAGGACAGCGCCGACGGCGTTGTCGTCGATCCCGCGCGCGATCGTCTCCACCTCGGCATCGCTCAGCGCCGGGTCGAAGCGGCGCATCGCCGCCGCGGCGGCGAGCGCGGCCGCCGAGGGCGGCTTCGCCGACCCGGCCGCAGGTGGGGAAGAGGCGGCCGGAGACGCCGGCGGGGTCTGCGCATCGGCACCGGCGGCGAGCAAGAGGGTGGTCGCGACGCCGGAAACGGCGCCGAGGAAGGTACGTCGGTCGGCCATGCGGGCTACGGTTGGACGTCGGCGCGAGGCCTCCGGCTGCCGGGCGGGGTAGGTGCACGCGTATGGAGACGTCCGTCGCGCGGATCGATGCCGAGCGCCGCGCGCGCACCGGCGTCCCCGAGGTGATCTTCGCCGCGGGGAAGACGCTCGAGCAGAACCTGGCCCTGGTCGCCGCGCTCCACGCGCGCAGCGGGTTCGCGCTGGCGACCCGCATTCCGCACGATCAGCAGGCGGCACTCGCGGCGGCCTATCCCGACGCTGTCCTCGAACCGGTCGCCGGCGCGCTGCGCCGCGGGACGCTGCCGCGGACCGGCCAGCGGGTCGCCGTCGTCTGCGCCGGCACCTCGGACCTGCCGGTCGCGCAGGAAGCCGCCTTCACCCTCGACGCCTTCGGCGACGACGTCGTGCGCGCGACCGACGTCGGCGTCGCGGGCGTGCACCGCCTGTTCGAGGTCCTCGACGAGCTGCGCGTCTGCCGGGCGATCGTCGTCGTGGCGGGGAT
This sequence comes from Vulcanimicrobiaceae bacterium, assembly GCA_050010375.1. GTDB lineage: Bacteria > Vulcanimicrobiota > Vulcanimicrobiia > Vulcanimicrobiales > Vulcanimicrobiaceae > Vulcanimicrobium. The sequence goes on along the minus strand of JBEKLD010000082.1, from coordinate 11,507 downwards.
GGAGGGCGCGCTGCCCAGCGTCGTCGCGGGGTTGGTGCAGGCGCCGGTGATCGCGGTGCCGACCAGCGTCGGCTACGGCGCCGCGTTCGACGGGCTCGCCGCGCTGCTCGCGATGCTGACCGCCTGCGCACCGGGGATCGGCGTGGTCAACATCGACAACGGCTTTGGTGCCGCCGCGCTGGCCCACAAGATCGTCTGCGCATGAGCCAGGCGCGACGGATCGCCTACGTCGAGATGATCGGCGGGGCGGCGGGCGACATGCTCTTAGCAGCGTTCCTGGACGCCGGGCTCGACCGCGACGCACTCGAGCGCGCGCTGCGCGGCGTCGTCGCCGAGGGCTGGACGTTCGCCCCCGAGCGGGTCGTCAAACGCGGCATCGCGGCGACCTCGGCGCGACTGGTCGTCCCCGGCGAGGACGGCGCGCCCGACCACGATCGCGCGCACCGCCACCATGCCGGCCCGCAGCGAAGTTTGGCCGACGTGCTGGCGATCGTCGAACGCAGCACGCTGAGCGCACGCCAGCGCGAGCGCGCCGGCACCGTCTACCGGCGGCTCGCCGAGGCCGAGGCGCGGGTCCACGGCGTCGACGTCGCGTCGATCCACTTCCACGAGATCGGGCAGATCGACGCGATCCTCGACGTCGCGGCCTTCTGCATCGCGCTCGACCTGCTGGCGATCGACGAGGTGCGCTGCTCGCCGTTCCCGATCGGCGAGGGGACGATCCGGATGGAGCACGGGACGTACCCGAATCCGCCGCCGGCGACCGCCGAACTGCTGCGCGGCTGGCCGACGCGCGCCGCCGCCGTCTCCGGCGAGCTGGTCACGACGACGGCCGCCGCGATCCTGACGACCTTGGCCACCCCGGGTGGTCGGCCGGATCTGGTCGTCGAGCGGATCGGCTACGGCGCGGGGACCAGCGACTTCACGATCCCCAACGTCACCCGCGTCTCGATCGGCACCGTCAGCCTGCGCGAGGGAGCCGGCGATGGGCCGGAACGCGACCAGGTCGTCGTGCTCGAAGCGAACATCGACGACATGTCGCCGCAGCACTACGAGCTGGCGCTCGAGCGCATCTTCGCCGCCGGTGCGCGCGACGCGTGGTTGACGCCGATCGTCATGAAGAAAGGCCGTCCGGCGATCCTGTTGGGCGCGCTCGCCGACCCGTCGGACGAAGACGCGGTCGCGCGCGCGATCCTGCGCGAGACGACGACGATCGGCGTGCGCGTGCGCACCGAGCGGCGCCACGTGCTGGCGCGAACGCTTGTGACGGTCGAGACGCCCTACGGCCCGGTGCGCGTCAAGGAGGTCCGGCTCGATGGGGTGACACGGGTGCGCGCCGAGTACGACGACCTCGTGCGCATCGCGCGCGAGCGCGGGCTCCCGCTGCCCGAGGTCGCGCGCGTCGTCGAGCGCAGCCTCGCCCCGGAGGGCGTGCCGTGATCGAGTTCGAGGCCACGCCGGCCGCCAAGGAGGCGCGGTTGCGCGCGATCCTGCGCGAGCTGGGCAGCTGCGTCGTCGCCTTCTCCGGCGGCGTCGACTCGGCGCTGGTGCTGCACGTCGCCACCCAAGAACTGGGCGTGCGCGCGATCGGGATCACCGCCCACAGCGCGTCGCTGGCGGAGCGCGAGCACGCCGGCGCGCTCGCCTTCGCGCAGGCCGTCGACGCGCGCCACGAGGTCGTCGAGACGCACGAACTCGACGACCCGGCGTACGCCGCCAATCCGGCCAACCGCTGCTACTTCTGCAAAACCGAATTGTACGGGCGGTTGACCGAGATCGCGCGCGAACGCGGGATCGCCGCGATCGTCGACGGCTTCAACCGCGACGACGAGGGCGACTGGCGCCCCGGCCGCGCCGCCGCGCGCGAGCATGGCGTGCGCAGTCCGCTGCACGAGGCCGGCTTCACCAAGGCCGACGTACGCGCGCTGGCCCACGCGCTGGGCCTGGAGGTGTGGGACAAACCGGCGTTGGCCTGTCTCTCCTCGCGCTTCCCGCACGGGACGCCGATCACGCTCGCGCTGCTGCGCCGGGTCGACCACGCCGAGCAGGCCGTCCACGACGCGGGGATGCGCGCGTGCCGCGTCCGCCACCACGGTGAGTTGGCGCGCATCGAGGTGCCGCCGCAAGACATCGCCGCCGCCGCCGAGCCGGAGCGCCGCGCGCGGATCGTCGCCGGCGTGCGCGCCGCCGGCTACCGCTACGTGACCCTCGACCTCGGCGGTTACGCGACCGGCGGCGGCTTCAACGCCCCCGAATAGTGGGCCGCACCGCGGCGAAGAGCGCTTCGAGATCGACCGCGAGGCCGGGCAGCGCCTCCAGCGCGAGGACGTCGCCTCGCTCGCACGTCCGCGTCCCTGTCGCGTCGTAGACGACGACGATCTGCTCGCGCGGGTCGACGACCAACACGGCGGCCGACCCAGCCGCTAGGTAGGTCGCGGTCTTGTCGGCGACGTCGGCTGGGCGATCGTCGGGCGAGAGGATCTCGATCGCCACGGTCGGCGCGCCGAGAGGGACTTCGACCTGCTCGTCCGGCGCGTCGGCGGCCAGCGTATCGTACGCCAGGAATGCGACATCGGGAACCAACGGCCGGACCGCCTCACCGGGAGGCGCGACCCGAAACCGCCACTCGGTTCCGACCCGACCGCGCTCGCCGGCGTCGGCCCAGCCGTTGAAGGCGGTGAAGAGCAGCCCTTGCAACCGGGCGTGGCTGTAGGTCGGGCTCATCTTTTGGAGGGCCCGCCCGCGCACCCACTCGGTCTCCGGCTTGGTGATCGGAAGGACGATCTCGTGCAGCATCTCACGCCAGTCTATCACGCGCGCGGCGCTGCGGGACAAGCCGGGCCGAGGCGGCGCCGCGAGGCCGAGCGTCGAAGAGTCGCCCTGTGCCTCATACGATTCGCGAGAAGACGAAGCTCCTCAACCGCGCGCGCCGGATTGGCGGCCAGGTCAACGCAATCGAGCGCGCGCTGGAATCCGAACGGCCCTGCGCCGACATCCTCAACTTGATCGTCGCGGCGCGCGGTGCGATGAACGCGCTGATGGCCGAGGTCCTCGAGGAACACGTGCGCTCTCACGTCCTCGGCAGCGCGAAGCCGGATTCACCGCGCACGCGGGCCGCCGAAGAACTGGTCGACGTCGTGCGCGCCTATCTCAAGTAGGCCCGCCGGCCCGGGCTGGGCGGCTTCACGGATACCTTACCGGGGTATCGTTTCGGCGGGGTTGACACCGAGGCGTCGCTGAGTATGATGGGCGAGGACATCCTCGTTAGGCGAGGCGTCCGTACGACAACAGGCCGCTGCCCGGAAAGGTCGAGAGACCCCAATGGGTGACCAGGCCCCGCCGAACCAAGGCGGGATCTAATGCGGCTGAGCCTCCGGGCTCTACGGCGTACGGTGCCAAAGCTCCGACGTTGAGGAAATCGCCCGGAGCGTCTCGCGCCGGGCCGCTCCTCTCACCGTCGGTCGAGGGACCGGCGGTTTTGTTTTTCTGGAGTCGTGTCATGACGCTGTTCAGCCTGCCGCGCGCGTTCGCGGCCGCCCTGGTCTCGCCTCGCTCGCGCGCCCGCGGCTGGATCCGCGGTGACGACGCGCCCCGTCCGCCCGATGCGGTCGCTGCCTCGGCGGAGCCGAGCTTTTGGATCCTGCACGCCCGCTGAGATGCTGACGCCGTTCGATTTCACCATCCGGCTCGTCTTGGCCGTCGCGCTCGGAAGCGCGATCGGGCTCGAGCGGCAGTATCGCCAGCGGATGGCCGGCTTGCGCACGAACGCACTGGTCGCCACCGGGACGTCGCTGTTCGTCATGATCACGCCGCTGGTCGGTGGCGGCGCGAACGCGACGCAGATCCCCGCCTACGTCGTCACCGGGATCGGCTTCTTGGCCGGTGGCGTGATCTTCAAGGAGCGCTTGAGCGTCAGCGGTCTCAACACCGCAGCGACGATTTGGTGCACCGCGGCCGTCGGCGCCCTGGCCGGGATCGGCGACGGCTGGTACGCGACGATCGGAGCGGCCGCGGTCCTCTTCGCGAACGTCGTCCTGCGGCCGGTCGCGCAGCTCGTCAACCGGCAGTCCGCCGAGGACACCGAGATCGTGTCGAGCTACGAGATCCGCGCGGTCTGCAGGCCGGACGACGAGGACCGCGTGCGCGCCACGACGATCGCGGCGATCAAGGCCAGCGGCATCGCCTTACAAGCCGTCTCCAGCGAGGACCTCGAGGCGTCGGCGCGCGTCGAGATCGTCGCGGACGTCGCCGCGACGGGGCGCGCCGACGGCCGCTTGGAGAGAATCGTCACGCGCGTCGGCATCGAGCCGGGCGTCAGCGCGATCAGTTGGAAGCTCGTGCCGACCGAGGACGACGACCCGTCGTTGCTCGCCGAGGCGTGAGCGCACCCTTAAGCCGACGTTAACGCCCGCGATGACCTTCCGGCACCGGCCGTGAACGTCGCGTGCGAACCGAAATGGAGTTCTCTTCGATGAGGCCGGCCGCGCTCCGGATCGATCTCGCGCTCGGAATGGCGCTGACGCTGCTCGCGCTCGGCGCGACAACCGCCGGCGCGCAGCCGGTGGCACCCGCTCCGGCCACGTCCCCCTCCGTGGCGCCCGCGCCATCGGCATCGCCCGCGTCGTCGCCGGCGCCGCGACCAGGGACGCTCCGGCTCGGCATCGACGCCCACACGACGTTCATCTCCGACGGCACGGCCGGCCCGGGCCAGTTGCCGGTCGAGCGCACCGGCTTCGCGAACGGGAACCCGCTCTCGCCCGAGGTGCCGTACGACACGCTCTCGAGCGCGCCGGAGGTCCCCGGGAACGCCTCGGAGTCGGCCCTCCTGCTGCGCCCGACCTACTTCGGCCGCGGCTTCGACCTGAGCGCGACGCTCGGTGTCGGCGTCGTCGACGGCAGCGTGACCAACGCCGCGTACTGGGGCGAATCGATCTTTCCGACCCTCAACCCGCATCTCGGCAGCCAATCCTTGCCGTATGCGATCGTCTTCCCGACGCATCCGGGACAGGACGACGGCAGTGCGTTCGCGGCCTCGGTGCTCGCCGGCAGCATCGCCTCGAAGGACGGCGCCCTCGTCCTGCGCGGCGGCTGGTTCGACTTGACCCAGAGCGCGCAGTTCGTCTTCGTGCAGCCGGCCCTCACCAGCGTGAATCCCGCCATCGGCGTCGCGACGCCCGAGACACTCGGCGACGGACCGCCGAACCTCGATGCCTGGCAGGCGTCGTCGAACGCGCTGCCGCTGCACGGCATCGACGCGGTCGTCAAAGTCGGCCTGGCGACGGTCGAAGCCGCCGACGCCGCACTGCCGACCCTGCCGCAGACGCCGGCGCAGATGCGGACGGTCTCGGTGGTGATCGACCACGGCGAAGGGACCCGCTACACCCTGCAATATCTGCAGGTCGGCACCGGAGGTGCCCTCGTGCCGACGACGCTCCTGTTCGGCGGCGATCCGTCGATCGAGACGACCGACCAGGGACCGCTCCCGTCGAGTGTGATCGGCGCGCAGCACCAACACATCTACGGTGCGTCGGCGACCTTCCATGCGGCGCGTGCGCTCGACGGGATCGTCGAAGTGGGCGGGTCGACCTACGAGGCCGACCACGTCGCCGAGCCGGGGACGGGGCAGGCCGGCAGTTATCTGCACGGCGGCCTCTCGCACGCGACCGGCCGGTTCAGCGCCAGCGCCGACTTCTACCGCAACAGCGCCTCGTACGCCGACATCCTGCTCCCCTACGGCGTCCCCGAGAACGTCTGGAGCGTCGCCTGGTCGTGGCCTGGCCAGTGGATCAAGTCGAACTACCAGCTCATCAACGACTATCCGGTCAACATCGACCGTCAGGGCTACCGAATCAAGGCCAGCCTACGAGGCTCCGGCAGCCCACTCGACCTGCGCGTCGCTTACGCGAACTTCGGCCAGATCGTCCCGATCACGTACGCCAACGCGCTGGCGACCGGGTTCATCGACGGCTTCTTCCTCCCGCAGCCCAACGACGCGGCGACGCTCGGGCGCCAGCACCAGTACGCGCTCTTCGTCGGTTGGCATCCGTCGTTCGGCGATCTGACGCTCGACACGACCGAGGACACGATGCGCCGCCCGTTCGATCTCGGCTTTCCGCAGGACGACGTCAGCTACGACACGACCGCCGCCGTGTTGAGCTTCGCCCACCATTTTTCAGCGCGCGTGCTGGCGACGGTCGGGCTGGCGCGCTACGGCATGCGCGGCAGCTTCGGCTCCGCGCTGACCAACGTCGACTACTGGCAGCGCACCGGCTTCGCCGGCGTCGAGCTGGTCGAACATCCGCACCTCTCGGCGCTGGTCAGCCTTCACCGCGGCGCGTTCTGGGGGATCCCGACCGTCCTGGCCGGCCCCCCGACGAACTTCACCGCCACGCTGCTCGTCGTCGAACAGCGATACCACTTGTAGTTGTGTAACTTCCGTTGGGGCGGATCGGGCGAAGCCCGAACGCGAAGGGTTCGGCGTCAGCCGAACCCACTCACATCGGCGGGACGACGCCGCCCTCGCCGACGTTGATTCGGAACGCGTCGCCGCCGGCCACGATGACGAAGACGCGCTTCCCCGGCGTGACCAGGGCCAGGTTCCCCCGGACGATGCGAACGATCGGGACGTTCGGGGGAATCGCGATCGCCTTCGTCCCGCCCTTGTAGGCGACGTGCACGACGAGCGTTCCGTGACCGCCGACGCCGGTCACGGTGGCGTTGGTCATCATCGACGAGCCGCCGCCCATGGCGACCGTGCCGTTGGTCATCGCCGAGGCGCGCCCACCGGCCGGGAGATCCCACGGATAGTCGCCCTCACCCGTGCCCTTCATCATCGGCGGGAAGATGACGACCTCGAGCGCGCGCGCGACCGAAGGAGTCGGAACGTTGGCGACGCCGATGAACGTCCCCGGCGTGATATCGGCCGAGCTGCCCCGGACGAGCCCGGCGACGCGCGTATCGGGCGTGATCGCGAGTTGGAGCGGACCGTGCGCGGTCGCGAGCGTGAGCTGCGTCGCGGAGATTGCCGTCACGGTACCGCGGACGTGCCCCGTCGGCTTGGCGAGCGCCGGGGTTGGGACCACCCCGAGCAGCGCGACGGCGAGTGATGAGCCGGCGAGAGCCAGCGTGCGAAAGTACGACACGAGCCGTAGGCTAGACCCGAGATGTGAAGGATCCCTGAAAGGTCTGCGGCGCGGAGCCCGTGCGGCTCCTAGACCTCCATCACGACGGGGATGACGATCGGGCGGCGGCGCGACTTCTCGAAGACCGCCTTGGCGAGCCCCGAGCGGATGTGCTCCTTGACGTTGCCGATGTCGCGGATCCCCTCGGCGCTGCAATCGTCGAGGATGCGGGTCAGCCGCTCCTTGAGCTCGTCGACCAGCTCGCCGGACTCCGGCAGGTAGAAGACGCCGCGCGAGATCAGGTCGGGGCCGGCGACGACGCGCGCCTCTTCGGCGTCGACCGTGACCACGACCATCATGATCCCGTCGGCCGAGAGGTGCTTGCGGTCGCGCAGCACCGCCTCGCCGATGTCGCCGACGCCCGAGCCGTCGACCATCACGTTGCCACCGTAGGTGCGGCCCACTTTCTCAGCGCCTTCCTTGGTGAACTCGAGCACGTCGCCGTTCTCGGCGATGAAGACGTTGTCGCCCGCCACGCCGGTCTGCTGCGCGAGCCGGCCGTGCACGACCAGCATGCGATACTCGCCGTGGATCGGGATGAAGTACTTCGGCCGCACCAGGTTGAGCATGAGCAGCAGTTCCTCTTGCGAGGCGTGACCGGAGACGTGCGCGTTCCCGCTCGACCCGTGGATCACCGTCGCGCCCAAGCGGTAGAGGTTGTTGATCGTCTTGGCGACGCTCTTCTCGTTGCCGGGGATCGGCGTCGCCGAGATGACGACCGTGTCGCCGGGGACGATCTTGAACTGCTTGTGGTCCCGCACCGAGAGGCGCGAGAGGGCCGACATCGGCTCGCCCTGCGAACCCGTCGTCATCACGCAGACCTGATCGGGCGGATACTCGTCGACCTCCTCGAGCCGGATCACCAGACCCTCGGGGATGTCGAGGTAATCGAGCTGGCGCGCGTATTGGACGACGTTCTGCAGCGAGCGCCCGAGGAACGCGACCTTGCGCCCGAAGCGCTTCGACTGGTCGACGACCTGCTGGATGCGCGGGACGTTCGAGGCGAACGAGGTGACGATGATGCGCCCCTTGGCCCGCGCGAAGATGTTCGAGAACGCCTCGCCGACGAGCCGCTCGGAGAGCGTATGGCCCGGTCGCTCGGCGTTCGTCGAGTCGGAGAGCATGACCAGCACACCCTCCTCGCCGACCTTCGCTATCGAGGCGAAGTCGGCCGGGTCGCCGTCGATCGGCGTCTGGTCGAACTTGAAGTCGCCGGTGTGGAAGACCGTCCCCACCGGCGTGCGGATCGCCAGCGAGCACGCGCCCGCGAGCGAGTGGTTGATGTGGATGAACTGCGCCTCGATCGAACCGTAGCGCACGCGGTCACCCGGCTCGACCTCTTTGGCCACCCACTCGCCGGGCTTGTGCTCCTTGAGCTTGGCCCGGATCAGCGCCAGCGAGAGCGGCGTCCCGATGACCGGCACCTGCGGGAACTCGCGCAGCAGGTAGGGGATCCCGCCGATGTGGTCCTCGTGCCCGTGGGTGACGAGCAGCGCGCGCAGCTTGTCGCGGCGGTCGCGCAGATAGGTGAAGTCGTTGATGACGATGTCGACCCCGAACATCTCCTCGTCGGGGAACATCAGGCCGCAATCGACGACGACGAGGTCGTCGTTGGTTTCGATGACGGTCATGTTGCGGCCGATCTCGCCGCAGCCCCCCAAGGGGACGATGCGCAGGTAAGGTTCGTCCGGGGGGGCCGGGACGACGAAGGTGTCGGAAGACAAAGGGGTTCCTTGATGGTGGGCGGCCGCGGTGGGAACGAGGCGCGTGAGACACGCACTCTTCACCGGCCTCTTGGTTATGCTCTTCTGTTCGGTACCAGCGACCCCGCCGAAGGCCGCGACGGTTCCACCGCGCCGGCCGGCGGCCGCTCCCACCGCCCGCCCGACCCTCCCGCCCGGGCTCGACCGCGCGAGCCTCTACTCCCGTCGCTCGCGCCGACTGGTCCAGTCCTACTTACGTCTCAAGCTCTGGCAGTTGCGCGAGCAGGACCTCGAGCGCGCGCGTCTGGTCATCGAGCGCAAGCTCGGAATCGGCGCCCTGCTCGGCGAAACGCCCCCACCGAACGCCCGCTAGCACCTATCGGGGAGCGAAGATCGCTGCGCCGTCCGTCCTGGCAGCCCTGACTCGAGTCGCCGCAGTCGAAGCGACCGTCTTCGGATCGGTCGTCGCCGGCGCCAAAGGGATCGTTGCACCCCCGCCGCGCTCGGCGAGCAGCTACGTGAACGGCTCGAAGCTGGTCGACGTGGCGCTCATCCTGGCGGCGGCGCTCGTCCCCGACACCGTGGCGATCGCGGTCCTCGTCCCGGCGCCCTGGTGGCCGCTCAAGCTCCTGCTCGTCGCGCTGGACCTCTACGCACTGGGCTGGTTCCTCGGGATCTACGGGACGATGATCCGCCGTCCGCACGAGCTCGGCGAGCGCGTCCGTCTCTTCAACGGCGTGCTCGCCGGCGTCGAGTTCGACCGCGCGAGCGTCAGCGCGGCCGTGAACCACGGGGTCCGGCGGCGCCGAGCGCTGCCCAAGCGCGCCGACGCCGCCTACCTCACCTGGGGCGGCGTTCCGGTGGTCGAGATCGGGCTGGCCCAGCCGGCACTGCTCCGGACGGCGTACCGCGGCGAGCGGTACGTGCGCACGGTGTTCGTCGCGAGCGACGCGCCGGAGCAGCTGGTCGCGGCGCTGACGGCATGATGGAAATGCGCCGCCCTCGGCGAAACTCTCGCGGCGAACATCCGGTAGCTGCCGGTGTCCTCTGCGCGTTCCGCCCTGGGGAGCAATCGTTTTGAACACCTCCGAGACCACCGTCGAACCCCGTAGCGGCCTGCTCAACGTCGCCGATATCATCGTCGCGCCGAAGGCTGCCTTCGAGAGCTTGCGGATCGTCCCGACCTGGGGCTGGGCCTTCGTGATCACCTGCGTGCTCGGCATCGCCGGACTGCTGCTGACGATCCCGGCGCAGCTCCACGCCTTCACGCAGTACGCGCCGGCGCTCTATGCGCAGCAATTCCAGAGCATGGACCCAGCCCAACGCGCCGCGGCGGTGCAGCGGGCTGTCGACTACGGCCAGATCTTCGTCAAGTACAGCTGGGTCGTGATCCCGTTCGTCGTGCTGCTCGCCGCGCTGGTCCAAGCGCTCATCATGCTGATCGCCAACGCGGTCGGGCGCGGCGACGGGACCTTCGGCCGGTTCTACGCAGTGTCGATGAACAGCGCGGTCGTCGGGACCGGCGTCACCGCGCTGCTCGCCGGCCTGATCGCCGTCATTCGCGGCCCGGCGGCGTACGATACGGCGATCTCGGTGCAAGCATCCGTCCCCGGCTTGGCGCTGCTGGCGCCCGGTGCGGCCCCCAAGCTGCTCACCTTCCTGACCGCGATCAACGTCGGCTCGGTTTGGTCCATCGTGCTTCTGGCGCTCGGTATGATGGTCGCGGCCCGCATCCCGCGCGCGGTCGCCTGGACGACGGCGGTGGCGATCCTGCTGCTGAGCGCGCTGCTCCCCGCAGCGTTCGCGCGCTGATCGTGCGGTCGCCGCTGCTCGGCGCCGCCCTGGCGGCGGCGCTGTTCGCCGCTGCGCCGCTCGCCGCCGGGGCCGCGGAGCCGCCGACGAGCACCACACCGCTCGATCTGCCCGCGGCGGTGCGCTACGCGCTCGAACACGATCCGATCGTGCTCACCGACCGCGCGACACTGGCCCAAGCCGAGGCGACCTTCGTGCAGGACCACGCGGCCGAGTTCCCGACCATCGCCGGCGAGTTGCAGAACCAAATGCAGAAGAGCAACGGCTACGCCGGTGGCTCATTCCTGCAATATGGGATCCAACCCGAGACGGTCTTCTCGCTCAACACGGCGGAGATGACCTCGTCCTCCACGCCATGGCGCCGCAGGCTCTCTTCCAGTTCCGCGAACTCCGGCTTGCCCAGTTTGGCCAGATGCTTGCGGAGGCCCTGGCCAATGTATGCACGAATCAGGGGTTGATATCCCGAAAATCCAAGTTTTGGTGCGACCTGCTTCAGGTCGTCGACTACGTCTTCGGGAATACGCATGCTGATGGTCACCATGGGCCGGTCACGGCGAAGACGGCCCCTGAGTCGCTCCTCATTGGTCTTCATAGGTCCTCCGTTCCGCACTCGTTGCCGGCCGCGCCGAGATAATACGAATGAACTCGTTCTCCATCGAAACATACACGACGAAAAGCACCGTCCAATCCTCTGCGAGCCCTAAGACGGCATCGCGGGCTTCGCCCTCCACGCTCGCATCCACGTAATGCACAAATGGATCGAAGAAGACTTCGCACGCTTGCTCGAAGCGAACGCCATGTTTTGCAAGGT
>JBEKLD010000081.1:0-13163 GCA_050010375.1 Vulcanimicrobiaceae bacterium | reverse complement strand
CGGGCACGGGGCTTTCTCCTTACGGGAAGTGGTCCCGCTAAGTATACCAAGCACCGCTAGATTTGTCAAGCGCGCTCGACGAACCCCCGGTAGATGCGCAGCAGCGTCTCTTTCTGGTCGGCGCTGAGCTGGCCGTCTTGCCGGACGGCCGCCTCGACCCCGGCGCCGCCGGCGGCGTCGGCCGCCGGCGGGGTGCCGTCGAGCAGCCCGGCCTGCGCGTACATCGTCTCGGCCGAGATCTTGAGCGCCGCGGCGATGTTCTTGAGCACGTCGGCCGAGGGCTTGTGCAGGCCGCGCTCGATCTGGCTCAAGTAGGGGTTGGAGACCTTTGCGATCTCGGAGAGCTGCCGGAGCGAGAGGTTCGCCAGCTCGCGCTGGGCGCGAATGAACTCGCCCACACCGCGCCACGGATCGTCGTCGTTGCGCGCCACGGCTACATGTCCAAGCCGCCGTTGACGTTGAACACGGCGCCGGTGATGTAGCTGGAGTCGTCTTCCAGCAAGAACGAGACGACGCGCGCGACCTCGTCCGGCCGGCCGAGCCGGCGCTGCGGGATCTTCTCGATGACGGCGTCGAGCGCGGCCGGCGGCATCTGCCCGACCATCTCGGTCGCGATGAACCCCGGCGCGACGACGTTGACGGTGATCCCGCGCCGGGCCGTCTCGAGCGCCAGGCTCTTGGTGAAGCCGACCATCCCCGCCTTCGAAGCGGCGTAGTTCGCCTGCCCGACGTTGCCGGTCTGCCCGATCACCGAGCTGATGTTGACGATCCGCCCGGAGCCGCGCTCGATCATGTGCTCGATGACCGCCTTGGTCATGCAGAACGCGCCGAACAGGTTGACCCCCAGCACGTTCTCCCAGTCTTCGTGCGTCATCTTGCGGACCGTCTTGTCGAGCGTGATCCCGGCGTTGTTCACCAGGTAGTCGATACGGCCGAAACGGTCGAGCACCTCGCCGACGACCCGCTCGCAGTCGGTCGGATCGTCGACGCGGCCCTGGTGGCACGAGACGCGCGTCGCGTCGCCGTCGAGCGAGCGTTGCATCGCTTCGGCCCCTTCGCGTCCGCGGTGGTAGCCGGCGGCGACGCCGGCGCCCTGGCGCGCGAGCATCGTCGTGATCGCGGCGCCGATGCCGCGGGTTCCGCCGGTGACCAACGCAACGCGGCCGTCGAACATCGCGTCCCTCCGGGAGTGCTCGCGGCTACACTACCTGGGGCGATGCCGTTCCCCTGCCGGTGCGCCGGGGGGCCGGGTGCCGGCGGACCGGGAAGCATACGAGGAACCAAGGAGGCAGCCGATTCTCTACGAGTATTACGATGCGGCGCGGCTCGCGATGGTGCCGGCGCGGTGGTCCGCCGCGGCGGCGCGCTCGCTGTTCGGCAATCCGTTCTCGCCCTTCTCCGCCTCGCTCCCGGCCCGCCTGATCGACGCCTCCGCGGCGGTCTTCGAGGGCGTCGTGGAACGGCGCGGTAAGCCGGCCTGGAATCTGCCGGCGCAGGTCGAGCTCGTCGACGAACGCCCCTTCGGACGGCTGATCCGTTTCGCCACCGCCGACCGGCGCGCCAAACCGCCGGTGTTGCTCGTCGCGCCGCTCTCGGGGCACCACGCGACCTTGTTGCGCGGGACGGTCGAAGCGCTATTAGAGGACCACGACGTCCATCTGACCGACTGGAACGACGCGCGCGACATCCCGCTCGCGGCCGGGCGCTTCGATCTGGACGACAGCATCGCGTACCTGATGGACTGGATGCGCCTGCTCGGCCGCGAGCTGCACGTCGTCGCGGTCTGCCAACCGGCACCGACCGTCTTAGCCGCCGTCGCGTTGCTGGCCGCGCACGACGATCCCGCACAGCCGCGCTCGATGACGCTGATGGGCGGCCCGGTCGACGTACGCGTCGCCGCGACCGCACCGACCGAACTCGCCGCCCAGCACGACGCGGCGTGGTTCGAAGGCTTGACGGCGACCGTCCCGGCTTGGTACGGCGGCGCCGGGCGGCGCGTCTACCCAGGTTTCGTGCAGCTCGGTGCGTTCGTCGCGATGCACCCCGAGCGGCACGCCGAAGCGCACTGGAACATCTTCTGCGACCTGGTGCGCGGCGACGAGGACGCGGCGCACGCGCGGCGCGCGTTCTACGACGAGTACTTCAGCGTGATGGACATCCCGGCCGAGTTCTATCTGCAGACGGTGCAGACGATCTTCCGCGACGCCGCGCTGGCGCACGGGGCGATGCGCTGGCGAGGCAGCGCGGTCGACCCGGCGGCGATCCGGCGCACCGCATTGCTGACGGTCGAGGGCGAGCAGGACGACATCTCCGCGCCCGGCCAGACGCACGCCGCGCACGCGCTGTGCGCCGGGCTCACCGACGAGCAACGCGCGCACTGGCTCCAGCCGGGCGTCGGCCACTACGGTATCTTCAGCGGGACGAAGTGGCGGACCGAGATCGCGCCCCGGATCGCCGCGTTCGTGGCCGCGCACGCAGCGTAGCGCCTGACGCGGGGCGCTCGCCCGCTTGAGAATGTGGTCTTGCTGGGTAGGAGGACGCTCGAACGTACTTCTCTTCGAAAGGCGGCCCCTCGTGTCCGGAATCATTTGGACCATCATCGTCATCCTCGTCGTCCTGTGGCTCCTCGGCTTTGCAATCCACGTCGGCGGCGCGCTGATCCATCTCCTGTTGATCATCGCCGTGGTGCTGGTGCTCTTCAATCTGATCACGGGTCGCGGCGCACGGGTGTAGCGAAAGCCTCGCCTTCGTAAGGATCTCTGACGCGCGGAGGACGGGACGGGGCCTTCGGGAAGCGCCGTCGAGCGATGATTGCCAGCAGCCGGGCCATGGCGGGCGCGATCGAGCGCCGCAACGTGGCCGCCTCGTGGAGGGAGCGCGCCGCAGCGATCGGCGTGGCGCTGGTGGTCGTCGTGCTGGCGGCGTTGGTCTTCCCGGTGCGGCAGCAGGTGATCGGCGTCATCCCGGGGTTCTTGGCCGCCTACGGCGCGCTGCTGTTCGCCTCCGAACTCGTCACGATGCTGATCCTGGTCTGGTGGTCGCAGCGGGAGCGCGGTACCGCGACACTGGCGGCGACCTACGCCTTCGCCGCGCCGCTCGTCGCGGCGAATGCTCTGACGCTGCCGGGCGTGGTCCTGCCGGCCGGCACGTTCGACGCCCAGGTGCCGGCCTGGTTCTGGTTCCTCTGGCAAATCGGTTGGCCACTGGGGATCGCACTCTACGCCTGGCTGCCGCCGCAGCGCGCCGCCGTGCTGCCGCGCATCCTGAGCAGCGTGCTCCTCTCGCTGGCGGTCGTCGCGATCGTGCTGCTGCTCGGCCCGCGACTGCCGGTGCTGGTCAGCCCGGGGGCGCAGCCCTTCTCCCCGCTGCTGGTCGGGATCGGCGAGCTGGGCATCGCGCTCGATGCGCTCGCGCTGGTCGGATTGTTGCGCCGGCGGGGCCTGCCGAACCTCGAGCTGTGGCTCGCGGTCGCGGTCGTCGCGTTGGCGATCGACACCGCCTTCACGCTGCTGACCAACGCGCGCTTCTCGCTGGGCACCTCCTTCGCGCGCCTGATGGGATTGGGCTCCGGGTTCATCGTCCTCTTCGCGCTCGTCTACGAGTACGGGCGCCTGCTGCGGCAGGCCGATCTGACGTCCCGCGTCGCGGCGCTCTCCGAAGCGCTTCCGCAACTCGTCTTCGCGACGAATCGGCAGGGTGCGTGCATCTACGTCAACGCGGCGTTCGCGGCGTTCACCGGACGAGCGCCCAAAGATTCGCTCGAGCGCGGCTGGGTCGAGAGCGTCCATCCCGACGATCTCCCGATCGCGCTCGAGATGGTGCGGCTCGCCTTCGGCAGCGGGACGAGCCGCGACGTCGAGCTGCGCCTGCGCGGCGCGGGCGGGACGCACCGCTGGCACTTGGCGCGCGCGACCGCACTGGCCGATGCCAACGGCGTTCCGACCGGTTTGCTCGGCACCGCGGTCGACATCGACGAGCGGCACCACGCCGCCGCCGAAGTGGCGCGGCTCTATCAGCGCGAGCACCGCGTCGTCGAGACGCTCCAAGCGGCGTTCTTGCCCTCGTTCCTACCGCTGGTCGACGGGGCGCGGTTCGACGCGGTCTACCGGCCGGCGTCGCGCGAGGCGAGCGTCGGCGGCGACTGGTACGACGCCTTCGTGCTGGGCGATGGTCGGATCGGCGTCTGCGTCGGCGACGTCACCGGGCACGGCCTGGACGCGGCTAGTGCGATGGTGCGCACGCGCGAGACGGTGCGTGCCGTCGCGACCTTGGCGGAGAGTTCGCCCGCGGCCGTGCTCGGGCTCGCCCACCGCTCCTTGACGGGGCGCAGCGGCGCCGAGTTGACGACGGCGCTGTACGGGACCTTCGATCCGCACACGCGCCGGCTCACCTATGCCTGCGCCGGTCACCCCCCGCCGATCCTGGTGCGCGACGGGACCGCGACGTTGCTGGCCGGCGGCGGCGTGCCGTTCGGGGTCGAGAACGAGCCCGACGTCGCCGAACACGAGCTGACGCTGGTCGCCGGCGACTTGCTGGCGTTGTACACCGACGGCCTGGTCGAGTCCGAACGCGATCTCGAACGCGGCGAGCGGCGTCTGCTCCAGGCGCTCTCGGCGCCCGTCGTCGAGGCCGGCGCGATCGTCGCCGAACTGGTCGGCGACGAAGTTCGCGACGACGTCGCGTTGTTGTTGCTGCACGTCGGCGAGCGGGTCGCGACGCCGAACGTGCACACCGGCTGGAGCTTCCGCTCCGACGACGCGGCCAGCGCGCAACCGGCGCGCGCGTCGTTCCTCGCCTACGTCACTGCGCGCGGGATGCCGCCGGCTGCGGCGCAGATCGCGGAGCTCGTCTTCGGCGAGCTGGTCGGCAACGTCGTCCGGCACGCACCGGGGCCGATCGAGATCGACCTCGATTGGACCGACGGCCGTCCGCTGCTGCGCGTCTGCGACCGCGGCGCCGGCTTCGCGCCGACCGAGCCGACACTCCCGGCCGACGTGCTGAGCGAGACCGGGCGCGGCTTGTTCCTCGTGCGCGCTTTCGCCGCTGAGCCGCGAGTCGTGCCACGTCCCGGCGGCGGCACCGAGATCACGGTCGCGCTGGCGATCGAAAGTCCCGCCACACACGACGTCTCGGTGATCTGAGGCGCGTCAGCGGCCGAGCAGCGCGCGGCGCACCGCGCCGGCCCAGCGCGCCGCCGCGTTCGGGTCCTTCGCGGGCGCGGCCTCGTCGTCGGGGTCGCCCGGCGGTTCGAAGGTCCAGTTCGCCTCGCCGGCATGGACGCGCCCGGTCCGCGCGCCCGCGACGGGCTCCTCCTCGCTGACGAGATCGCCGATCTTCCGAATCGCACCCACGATGCGGGTCGCGAAGGCGTAGACGTCGCCCTCGCTGGCGCCGGTCAGCTCGAGCAGGCGTGCCCCGCCGGCCGATGCACCCAGCCGGAAGGTCGTCCCACGCGGTGCGAGCTGCAAGAGGTAGCTGAGCGCCGTGACGTCGTCCTCCGCCGCGCTCGCATCGAGCCGAAAGCGGAGCAGCGCGCGATAGCGTCCGTCAGGGAGGCGCGACGGGATCACTCCCAGTTCCATGTCGCGAGGGCTTTCGCGCTCCTAGCCCGCCTCCATGCTAGGCGTCGGGGAGCGGCTGCCCACGGGTCTCGGGGAGGAACAGGACCGCGATCATCCCGATCACGTAGACGAGGCCGACGATCGTCGCGGCCTCGCCGAAGCCGCCGAAGTGCGTGATCAGCGTGCCGGCGACGAGCGGGCCGAGAAACGCGACGAAGCGCGGCGCGTTGAAGTCGAACGCGATCGCCGTCGCGCGAATGCGCGTCGGGTAGAGCTCGGGGAGCCAGGTCGGCATCCACGAGTACTGGCCGAGCGTGACGAAGCCGTTGAAGACGCAGACGATCAGGACGAGCGTGAGGTCATGCGTCCACAGGAACAGCACCGGCGTGAGGATCAGCGAGAGCGCGAAGAACAGGAAGGTCAGCGGCTTGCGCCCGTAGCGGTCGGCGAGGAAGCCGAAGCCGATGTAGCCGGCGATCGCGCCGGCGTTGTAGATCATCCCGGCCAGACTCGCCCACTGCCCGGGCGCCAGCCCGCGTGCGAAGGCGAGCGAACCGACGTACGGCGGAACCCAGGTCGAGATCCCCCACCAACCCAGCGTCGTCGTCAGCGAGCAGAGCAGCGCGAGGACGGTGTAGCGCCGCAGCTTCCGATCGGCGAACAGCTCGCTCAAGGTGAAGCGCACCGACTGCTCCTCCACCGCGCTGAGCCTGTCGCCGCGCTGCACCGCCGCGCGCGCGTCGCGCCGCCGTTGGTCGGCGGCTCGCCAGAGCGCCGGCTCGTCGATCCCGCGCCGCAGCCAGAGGGTCCCCAGCGCCGGCAACACGCCGATCAAGAACATCACGCGCCAGGCCGACGGGCCGCCGCCGCTGACGAAGAACCAGACCGCGGAGGCGACGAAGAACCCGATCCCCAGGCCACACTGCATCAAGCCCGCGCCCTTGCCGCGCGTTCCGTCGGGCCACATCTCGGCCATCATCGACGTCCCCGTCCCCCACTCCGAGCCGAGCGCGAGGCCGACGACGAAGCGCAGCACGACGAACGAGGTCCACGACCAGGCGAAGGCCGTCAGCCCGGTCAGCAACGAGTACGCCAGAATCGCGACGATCATCATCCGCTTGCGTCCGATGTAGTCGGCGAGGACGCCGCCGACGATCCCGCCGATCCCCCAGCCGAGCAGGGTGATCGCGATCGTCAAACCGGCGTAGAATGGGATCGCCTTGAATTGTGCCGGCACGAGCAGCTGGTGCAACGCGACGCCGACGGTCAGGATCAGCGCGTAGACCTCGTAGCCGTCGAAGAGCCAGCCAAGATTGGCGGCCAGCAACGTCGCCCAACGCCGGCGATCGAGGAGACGATACCACGCCACGGCGCTCACGGCGCCAGCGGTCGGGTTGGCCGGTGCTTCCATGGTGTGGGGCCCTCCGGTTTCTTCAGGCTCGCTCCTGCGCCGCCGCCCGCACCGAGCGCAGGATGTCCGGGTACGCCGCGCAGCGGCACAGATTGCCCGACAGGTAGTCGCGGATCTGCGCGTCGGTCGGGTCGGGGTGTTCCGCCAGCAGCGCTTTGGTCATCAAGATAAATCCCGGCGTGCAGAAGCCACACTGAAAGCCGGAATTCTCCACGAAACAGCGTTGGACCGGATCGAGGTTTTTCCCGTCGGAGAGCCCTTCCACGGTCTCGACCTGCGTCCCGTCGAGGGACGAGGCGAGCGCGAGGCAGCCCGAGACGGCCAGGCCGTCGACCAAGACGGTGCAGCAGCCGCACAAGCCCTGCCCGCAGCTCTCGCGCGCACCGAAGAGGTCGAACTGGTTCTGCAGCAGCTCGACGGCGTTCTCGTGCGGCGCGACGTCGGCCGCGACCGCGGCGCCGTTGAGGGTGAACCGAATCGTGCGCCGGCCGTCGGCCACTTAGGCGTCCTCCAGCGGGTCGCCGCGCTGCGCGCGGATCGCGCGCAGGACGCGCTCGGGCGTGAGCGGCAGCTCGCGGAGGCGCACGCCGCAGGCGTCGGCGAGGGCGTTCGCGACCGCCGGTGAGACGCCGAACGTCCCCGACTCGCCGACGCCCTTCGCCCCGTACGGGGCGTGCGGGTGCGGAACCTCGATCAGGTCGGACGAGATGTGCGCGGGGACGTCGTGGATCCCCGGGATCTTGTAGTCGGCCAGGCTCGCGTTGACGAGCTGGCCGCCGTCGAAGACCATTTGTTCGAAGAGCGTCGCGCCCAATTGCATGATCGCGGCGCCGTCGAGCTGCCGCTCGACGATGGCGGGGTTGATCGCGCGGCCGACGTCGCCGGCGGTAACCAGCTTGGTCACGGTGATGCGCCCGGTCTCGGTGTCGACCTCGATCTCGACGCCGGTCGCACCGACCATCCAGAACGGCGTGATGTGCGCCGACTGGCCGGTCAACAGGTCGGCCTTCTCGTACTCGGGCGCGAACGTCCCGAAGCCGACGACGTTGCCGGCCTGCATCCCGAAGCGCTCGACGAAGATCTCGCGGAAGGTCTGGCGACGGCCGTCGCGCGCGCTGACCGCGCCGTCCCGGCAGTCGAGTTCGCCCTCGGCGACGCCGAGCGTCTGCGCGGCGAGCGCGACCAACTGCCGGCGCGCATCGAGCGCGGCGAGTCGCACTGCGTTGCCCATGTGGTAGGTCGAGCGCGAGCCGAGCGTCGCCATGTCGTAGGGCGTGACGTCGGTGTCGGGATGGAGGACGCGCACCTCTTCGGTGCGGATCCCGAGCGCTTCGGCGGCGATCTGCGCCATCGCGGTGTCGGAGCCTTGCCCCATGTCGACCGTCCCGCAGTGCAGCCCGCAGCTGCCGTCGCCGTAGACGTTGAGGAGTGCGACCGAGGTCGTCGGCGAGATCGAGGCCTTGAAGCCGACCGCGATCCCGCGACCGCGCCGAAGCGGCTCCGTTCCGCGCTCGAAGGGCTGCTCCCAGTCCAGCCGCTTGGCGACCAGCTCGATCGCGTCGACGATCCGGGCATTCTCCATGATCGTCCCGGTCGCGTGCGGACGGCCGTCGCGCAGCGCGTTGCGCAGCCGGAACTGGACGGCGTCGATCCCCAGCGCCCGCGCGATCTCTTCGGTGTGGCTCTCGTACGCCCAGACCAGTTGCGGGATCCCAAAGCCGCGCAGCGCGCCGGCCGGCGGCAGGTTCGTGTAGCAGGCGTACGAGTCCATCGCGACGTGCTCGATGTCGTATGGGCCCGAGGCGGTGAAGCCGGACTTCTGGGCGACGCGCGGACCGATGTCGGCGTAGGCGCCGCCGTTCCAATAGGTCTCGGTGCGCCGCGCGACGAGCTTGCCGTCGTGCGTGACGCCGGACTTGATCATCACCGTCGTCCCGTGCTTGGTGATCATCAAGAACTGCTCTTCCATCGTCAGCGCGATCTTGACCGGCCGGCGCACGAGCAGGGCGCAGACCGCGACCAGCGCCTCGAGCTTGATGTACAGCTTCGCGCCGAAACCGCCGCCCAGGTAGGCGGTGCGCACGCGCACCTTGTTCTCGGGCCAGCCCAACAGGCGGCTCACCTCCATGCGCACGAACGACGGGCTCTGCGAGGAGGTGTGGATGATCAGCTCTTCGCGTCCGCGCGCCTCGGCGACCGACACCAGCGGCTCGAGCGGGGTGTGCATCACCTGCCCGGTCCGATAGGTCGCCTCGAAGACGCGGTCGGCGCGCGCGAAGGCGCCGTCGGCGTCACCGCGGCGGACGTGCGCGTCGAGCGCGACGTTCGTCCCCGAGCGGCCGACGAGATACTTCAGATCGGTGAAGGTCCCGGCCGGCTGGAGCGCGTCGTGCACGATCGGCGCGTCGGGGCGCGCCGCCGCGACCTCGTCGAAGACCGGCTCGAGCGTCTCGTACTCGACTTCGACCAGATCGGCGGCTGCCTCGGCGACGTGCGGATCGGCGGCGAGGACGACCGCGACCGGATCGCCGACGAAGCGCACCTTGTCGACCGCCAGGATCGGTTGGTCGTGGAAGGCCGGCCCGTAGTGCGGATTCTTCACCAGCGTCAGCACGTCGGCGCCGCTGATCACGCGGTGGACGCCGGGGACGGCCAGCGCCGCGGCGGCGTCGACCGAGACGACGCGCCCGTGCGGGATCGTGCTGCGCACGATCTTCCCGTAGAGCATCCCCGGCAGCCGCAGATGGTGGATGTACTCGGCGCTCCCGGTGACCTTCTCGACGCTCTCGACCCGCTTGACCGAACGCGAGACCTCGCGCAGCGCGTCGAGCGCGGGGATCGCCGTCACGCCCGTTCCCGGTGGCGTCCTCACCCCCGCCATGCGTTCAGCGACCCTCCGTAGCGGTGTCGGCGGCCTGCAACGCGCGCCGGACGTGCACGCGAACCATCTCGCGCTTGTAGGCCGCCGAGCCGCGCAGATCGCCGAGCGTCTCCACCTCGTCGGCGGCCGCGTCGGCGGCCTGCGCGAACAGCTGCGAACCGCCGCCCCGGACGAGCACCGCTTCGGCGGCGGCGAGCCGCATCGGCCGAGCGGTCGCGGCGCTCACCGCGACGCGCGGCTCGCGCAGCGCACCGTTCTCACGCCGAAAGGCGACCGCGACGCCGACGGCCGGCCAGTCGTCGGCCGAGAGCGCGGTGAACTTGGCGTAGTGCGTCCGCGTCCCCGCCGCCGGCGGCGGGATCGCGACCTCGGTGATCAGCTCGTCGCCGCGCAGCGCGGTCTCGTAGTACCCGACGATCAGGTCGGCCAGCTCGATCCAACGCTCGCCGGCCGGTGAGCTGGCCCGCACCCGCGCGCCGAGCGCGAGCAAGATCGGCGGGAGATCCATATGCGGGTCGCCGTGCGCGAGGTGGCCCCCGAGCGTCGCGACGTTGCGGATGCGCACGTTCGAGAGCGTGCGCAGCGCGGACGTGACGACCGGCGCCACGCGGGCGACGAGCGGCGAGCGCTCCAGCTGCGAGAGCGTGACGAGTGCGCCGATGCGCAGCGTTCCGTCGTCGTCGACGCGCACCCCGCGCAGCGCGCCGTCGAGCCGGCGCAGGCTCACCAGCCGTTGCGGCCGGAAGACGCGCGACTTCATCATCAGGATCAGCGCCGTCCCGCCGGCCAGCGCGCGCACCTGCGGATCGCTCGGGTCGAGCGCGGCCAGCGCTTCGTCGAGCGACGCCGGCTCGAGCAGTTCGAACGGGGTCATGCGGGCGCGCCCGATGCCTCGACGGCGGCCTTCACGTTGGCCCCGAAGGCGCGGCTGAGCTCCTCGCTCTTGGCCTTGAAGACCGGCTGTCCGAGGCCACCCAACTTCCCGGTCAGCGCGAGTCCGACGTCGTACGCGAGCTGCGTCGTGCCGGCGGTCCCATCGGTGAGACGGACGCCGGCGCGCGCCTCGAGCCGGCCGGCCAGACCGATCGGATTGCCGGTGATCGTCGCGTCGATCGCCTCGTTGCGCAGCTCGCGCACGATCTGCACGACGACGTCGAAGCGCAGCGACAGAAACGCGACCTTGTTGCTCAAGAGCGCCGAATACTTGCCGGGCTCGATCTCCTCGAGATCGGAGCAACCGGGGATGCACGTCGCCAGGCGCCGGGGATCGGCGACGAACGCGTACACGTCGGCACGCGTCGCCGCAATCGTGACCGTTCCGGACGTCTGCACCCCGCTCGTTCCCGCCGGCGTCAGCGCGCGACGCGTTCGAGCAGCACGCCGAGCGTCTGGGCGAGGGCGTCGGGCCGCTCGACCGGCGTGATGTGACGCCCGGCCGGGATGATCTCCAAGCTGGAGCCGGCGATCGCGTCGTGGAGGGCACGCGCCATCGCCGGCGGCGTCGCATAATCTTCTTCCCCGACGACGACCGCGGTCGGAACCGCGATCGCGCCGAGCGTCGCGCGCAGATCGAAGGCACCCAGCATCTCGCAGCTCGCGGCGAACGCGGCGACGTCGTTGGCGAGGAACGTCTGGCGGCACCGCGCGACGAGGTCGGGCCGAGCGGCGCGAAACGCGTCGCTGAACCAGCGCGTCTCTTGGAAGCCGACCATCGCCGGCAGTCCCGCGCTGCGCGCGCGCTCGGCACGCTCGCCCCAGCTGGCGACGGCGTCGGGCCCATACCACGCCGTCGTGTCCGCCAAGCCGAGCCCGGCGATGCGTGTCGGATAGGCGCTCGCGAAGCGCAGCGCGACGCTCCCACCCATCGAGCAACCGCCGACGACGGCCGTCTCCCAGCCGAGATGGTCGAGCAGCACGGCGAGGTCGCTCGCGAACAGCTCGAGCGTGTAGGGGCCGGCGGGTTTGCCGGAGCCGCCGTGGCCGCGACAATCGTAGAGCAGGACCTGGGCGCGGTCGGCGAGCCGCTCGGCGACGGACTCCCAGATCAGGTGGCTCAAGCCGAGCGAATGGATCAAGACGAGTCGTCGCCGTTCGTCGCGGTCGGCGCCGCGCAGGTGATAGGCGAGCGCGACGCCATCGGGGGTACGCACGGTGTGCACGGCAGCGGTCGACACTACGCTCTTGGACTACTGCGCGACGCGTGCGCGAACCTACTCGCGCGACCGCCGGCGATGCGCCCGAAGACGAGGCCGCGCAGGACCGACGTGCCGCCCGGGGCTTTGCCGTAGTAGAGGCCGGTGATCTCGCCGGCTGCGTAGAGTCCCGGGATCGGCGAGCCGTCCGCGCCGAGCACCTCGGCCTGCTCGTTGGTCGCGAGGCCACCGAAGGTGTAGGCGATCGCGCAGACGACGGGATACGCCAGATACGGCGGCCGATCGATGCGCCGTGCCCAGTTCGACTTCGGCGGCGCGTAGCCGTCGCGGGTGCGCAGTCCGTCGAGCCGCGTCGCGTCGAAGGCCGCGTCGTCGGCGGGCGCGGCGGCGTTGTACGCCGCGACCGTCGCGCGCAGCGCCGGCGGATCGACGCCGATCGCCGCCGCAAGCGCGTCGAGCGACTCGGCCCGCAACGGCTCGACGTCGCTGCGGATCGCGCGCTCGTAGTCGGCGATCTCGAGCAGTCGCTGGTCGAGGATGACGTATGCGATCCGCCCGGGCTGCTCGAAGAAGATCTGCCGGGCGAAGACCTCCCACGTCTCGTCGACCCGGCCGCTCGCCTCGTCGACGAAGCGCTGCCCGCGCTGATTCACCAGCAGGCCGTAGGGATAGACGAGGACGACCGCTTCGGCTTTGGTCGCGCGCGGATCGACGGGTTCGGCGTGCAGTCCGCTCCAGTCACCCGACGCTCGCGCGCCGACGGCGAGCGCCATTCGGATCCCGTCGCCGCGATTGAAGCGCGTCCCCGGCGAGATCGGGCGCATCGCCTCGGCGCCGGGCCCGAAGGTGCTGACCATCAGCGTCGGGTCCAACTCGAAGCCGCCGCAAGCCAGGATCAGGGCATTGCATCCGAGCGTCCGCAGACGCTCGTCGGCACCTTGAACTTCGACGCCCGCGACGGCGCCGCCGGTGCCGATGACGATGCGCTGCGCGCTCGTGCGATACCGCACGTCGACGCCGGCGGCAGCCACCGCGGCAGAGAGCTCGCGCACCAGCGCGGCGCCGCCGCCGACCGGCTGGATCCGCGGCGCGGCGGCGGTGAGAAAATACGTCACCGGCGTCTGGAACGACACGCCGTGTCCTTCGATCCAACTCAG
>JBEKLD010000080.1:0-13298 GCA_050010375.1 Vulcanimicrobiaceae bacterium | reverse complement strand
CGCTGAACGACGCCGGCAGCGACGTCAGCCGTAGCGGCGGAAGCGGGGCCAAACCTCGCGCAGGTCTCGCAACAGGCCGCGGCAGAGGATGATTGGCCGATCGTTCTCGTACGGCATCGCGTACGGCGCGCCGAAGGTGCCGACGACCTGGCTCGAGCGGCAGACCCGCTGCCAACGGGCGAGATCGCCGTTGACGTGCAGGATCACGCTGCCGTCGTAGTCGTGGGGACCCCACAAGAAATATTGGTCGTTTCCGCTGAGCGCCGGCGGCAAGCCGTCGCGCGCGCCGTAGACGTCGAGCGCCGCCGCCTCGCCGTAGTCGACGGTGATGATCGCCGCCCGCGCGCGATCGGCCGGCGGTAAGGCTTTGTACGCGGCCGCGACCGAGCGCTCCAGGCTACGCCAGCCCAACTCGTCGGAGAAGACTTGGGTCAGCGGCGCGCCGACGGCGGCCCGCTCGTCGGGCGGCGGTCGCAGGTGCGTCGCGTCGAGATAGCGTTCCAACACCGGCGGCGGAAGGATCGGCAGCACGACCGGCGCGAGCAACGCCGACTGCGCGACCGCCAGCGTCAGCCAAAGCGCGCGCAACCAGCCGACCAGGCCGGCGCAGGCGACCGCGCCGACCGCGAAGACCGTCGGATACGCGCCCGAGAGATAGTAGTCTTTGCCGTGCGTCGCGACGATCAGCACGCTCGCCGCGACGAAGGCGATCGCCAGGAAGCGCACGCGCGCGAGGTCGGCGCGCACGAACGGCGCGATGACGCCGGCCAGCCAGAGCGGCGCCAGCACGACGTTGAGCGCGAAGAGCTGCCCGATCGCGAAGCGGATCGGCCCGCCGCGCACCGGATCGAGGACGACGAAATTGTGGATGACGATGAAGAACGGCCAGCCGTGCACGGTCTGCCAGATGACGTTCGGCGCCGCGATCGCGGCCGCGATCAGCAGGCCGAGCCACAACTGCGGCCAGCGGAACATCGCCCGCGCCGGCGTGCAGACCAAACCTAGCCCGAGCGCGATGAGCCAGATCGCGATCCCGTACTTCGCCTCGAAGGCGATCCCGGCGACGAGTCCCGCCCAGACCAGCGCGCGCCGGTCGTCGCGCAACCAGGCGCGGGTCACCAGCAGCGCGACCAGCGTCCACGCCAGCGGCTCGAAGGTCGCGGTGGTGAGCGCCGTCGTCACGCCGGCCAAGAGCGGTGCGATCGCGACGGCGACCGTCGCCAGCGTCACGGCGGCCGCCGAGCCGCCCAGTTCGCGCACGAGCCGATAGGTCACCGCGACCAGCGCGACCGCGGCGGCGACCGCCGGCAGGCGCAACAGCCAGACGTCGTCGCCGAAGAGCTGCGTCGCCGCCGCCAGCAGCGGGACCAGCGGCGGCTGGTCGACGTAGCCGAACGCCGGGTGCCGCCCGCAGACGATGTAGTACAGCTCGTTGCGGAACGCGTCGTACCGGCCGGCCAGGGCCAGGTGGACGACCGCGACCGCCGTCCCGACCGCCCAGGCGATGATGAGGCCGCGGTCCGGGCCTCGCGTGCCTTCCGTCTGCTTGCCGATCACCGCCCTAAAGTAGTACGCTCTGCGTAGCATTGTCAACCGGCCGCGGCGTGGGTCACCTCATGCGAGGGATGCCTCGGCGCGAAAAGCGTTGAACCCTGCGTAGGAGATGGAGCCCAATCAGGAGATCGCCGCTGAGGCGCGGGCCTTGCGAACCGCCGTCGCGCGGTTCCAGCGCAGCCTGCGGGCGGACCGCGCGCCCGAGGGGCCGAGCCTCGAGCAGCTCAGCCTGCTGGGGACCCTGCACCGCGCCGGTCCGCTGTCTGCCGGCGAGCTGGCCGACCGGGAGCGCCTCCGGCCGCAGTCGATGACCCGGATGCTCGCTCGGCTCGAGCAGCGCGGGCTGATCACCCGCACGCCCGATCCGGGGGACCAGCGCCGCCGCGTCATCGCGATCACGCTGCTGGGGCGCCAGAGCCTCGCCGCCGAGATGCTGCGCCGCGACGCCCGCCTCGCCGGCGCGCTCACCCACGCGCTCACGGCCGCCGAGCGCGACGTCCTGCGAATCGCGCGCGATCTCTTCGAACGCCTCGCCCGCCACGAGCCCCCGCCCGAGGGTACTGCTCCCGACGGCACTTAGCCGCGGAGCGCGGCTGCCATCGCCGCGAAGACTGGGGTCCACGCGCCGCGCGTGGGTTGACGGAAGATGCGCAGGCTGGGGTACCACGGTGTCGTGGTCGCGGCGATCCCCCAGCGGGCGTCGCCGACGTGTGCGTTCGCCAGCCAGGTCGGACGGCCGAGCGCGCCGGCGAGGTGGACGGTCGCGGTGTCGACGGTGATCACGAGGTCGAGCAGCGTCACGAGTGCCGCGGTGTCATCGAAATCGGCGATATGCGCATGGGTCGGAGCGAGCGGAAACGGGGCCGCCGTGAGTTCGTCGGCCGTTGCGTCCACCTGCAACGCGTGAAAGCACGTGCCCGGCACGGCTGCCAGCGCCGCCCAGTCGGCCAGCGACGACGACCGTTCGCGGTCGAGCGGATGCTCAGCATTGCCGCGCCAGACGATCCCGATGTGGCGGCGTTGCGGATCGAGCCGCAGACTCGCGCGGAGCGCGGCGACGCGCGCCGGATCGGGTCGAAGGTAGGGCGCCGGCGGCATGAGGTCGGCGGCCCGCGCGACGCCCAGTACGCCCGGGAAGTGCATGATGGGGAGATGGATGTCCATCGCGCTCGGCGCGAGGATGCGGTCGTAGGGGAGGACCTCGAGCTGCGGAAAGCTGCGTCGGTAGAGAGTGACCAGCGACGGTGGCGTCTCGATCGCGATCGCCGCGCCGTACTTCGGCAGCTGCGCGAAGAAGCGTGCCATCATGAGGTGATCGCCGATCCCCTGCTCGGCGGCGATCAGCAGCCGCCGCCCGTGCAGCGGCGTACCGTCCCAGAACGGGACGTCGGCGGCAAGATAATAGTAACCCGACGCGTCGCCGGCGGTCTGCGCGATCGCAGCGTATCCGGCGAAGCCCTCGCGGTACCTCCCGAAGCGCAGGTCGAGCAGCGCGCGGTTGTAGCGCATCTCTGCCAGATGCGGCGCGAGTTCCTGGGCACGCCTGAAGGCTGCGTCCGCCGCGCCCCAACGGGCATTCATCAGGTGCACGACGCCAAGGCCGCAGTCGGCATCCGGCAGGTCCGGTGCGAGTCTCTGCGCCGTCCGGTAGAGCGTAGCCGCATCGGCGTACTGCCCGTCCGCGACGTATGCGTTCGCCAAGCAGCACAGGCTCCGCGCCGAGCCCGGCGAGCAGCGCAGCGCGAGATCGGCGACGACCAGCGCGTCGTCGATCCGGTTTCCACGCCGGTACGCCTCGGCCAGCCCGCGCAGCACGGCGGCGTTGCGCGGCGCGACACCGCGCGCCGCCTCGAACGCGGCGATCGCGCCGGCGCGGTCGCCGATCTGCTGTCGCACGCGCCCAAGCGTGAGGTGCGCTGCGATGAAGTCCGGCCGCATCGCGAGGGCGCGCCGCGCTGCGCCGCAGGCTGCGAAGCGGTGTCCGTCGCGTGCGAACGCGAGCGCCAGGTCGTGGAGCGCGTCGGCGGCGTCGGCGGGCATGGTCGGCGGATCGGCCTGATTTCTTGCCGGGAGCTTGGAGGCTCAAGCCTCCGTCAAGGATCGCGCCCGATGGAACCGGCAGGAGTCGGCCCGCTCGCTGGGCCGCCCCCGACCATCACTCGCATCCACACGGAAAGGCTGGTACCGATGAGCGGTATCCAAAACACCGGTTGGGCTGCCTTGCTATCCTCGAGCAGCACAACCAGCTCCAGCAGCACTGACGGTTCGACGTCCCTGCGCGGGTTCGCAGACCTGACCGAGAAACAGCGCACCGAGATCCGGGCGCTTCTCAAGACCACCCAGACCGACGATCTCACCGCGGCCGAGCTCGAGCAGCAGATCCAGGCGATCATCAACGGCACCTCGCCGTCCTCGACCGGCTCGTCGACCTCACGCTCATCCTCGTCGAGCACGTCGGACGGGACGAGCTCGTCGACGAGCGACGACTCGTCCACCAGCTCGAGTTCCAGCGCGACGAGCGATCCGTTCACCAACCTCGACCTCACCGACAGTCAGAAGTCGCAGATCCAGTCGATCCTCGAGAACGCCCAGACGCAAGGCCTGTCGCCGAGCGATGTGCTGACCCAAATCGACGCGGTCCTGACGACCAGCCAACAGTCGACGCTGCAGTCGGATCTGCAGTCACTCCAGGCGCTCGGCGCGCCGCCGCCGCCGCCACCGCCGCCGCCAAGCAGTTCGAGCGGTCTGACCGACGACCAGAAGTCACAGATCGAGACGATTCTGCAAAACGCGGAGAGTGCGGGGACGGACACCTCGACCCTCGCCGCGCAGATCGAGGCGGTCCTCGACGGAACGTCTTCGTCGTCGACGTCTACCGTGCAGAACGCACAAAGCTCGAACTCGGGACTCCAGTCCGCTGGCGGCGGGTCGAGCTCCTCGTCGTCGACCTCGGCGACGCTTTCGAACGGCCTGACCGCCGCGGACATCCAGCGGCAAGCCCTGGCGGCGCTCTCGATCATCGAGCACTCGCTCGCGGATCAGTACTCCTCGAGCTGAGGAACGGCAGGGGCGCGGGGCAGCGTCAACACGACGCGCGTCCCGCGACCCTCCTCGCCGAGCAGTTGGACGCTGCCGTTCAGACGTTCGACCGCGCGTTTGACGATGGCCAAACCCAAACCCGAGCCCGGCACGATGCGCGTCTGCGTTCCCCGGTAAAAACGGTCGAACGCTTGGCGCCGTTCGTCGGCCGACATCCCAGGCCCGCGATCGGTCACCGTCACCGTCACCGCGTCGGACACGGTCTCGATCGCGATCTCGACATCGGACCGTGCGCCGTATTTGAGCGCGTTGTCGACGCAGTGGTAGAGCACGTCGTAGACGTCGTTCTCGCCACCGCGCACGTACGCGCCCGGACCGAGCGTCCGGACGGCGATGGTGCGGTCATCGGCGACGTGCGCCAGCGCGTCGCGCACCGTCCCGGCGAGCGCCTCGACGTCGACCGTGGCGCCCTGCTCGTGCACCGTCGGCTCGTTCAGCCGTGCCAGCGTGATCAACCCCTCGATCAGGCGGTGCATGCGCGCAGTTTCGACACGCATCGCCGCGTATAGGCGCTGGCTCGAGGCATCGTCGAGCCGCCCCTCTTGCAGCACGTCGACGAAGCCGATCAGGACGCTCAGTGGCGTACGCAGCTCGTGGCCGGCGTCGACGACGAAGCGCTGCATCTCGAGCTCCGCGCGCCGGCGCTCGTCGAACGCCGCAGCGACGACGTGCGCGGCGGCGGTGTACGCCGATGCCAGCTCGCCGATCAGCGAGTCGTCGCCGGCCTCGATCCGCTCGGGGGTGAAGTCGCGCCGCGCGAACCGTCGCAAGGCGGCCGTCGTTTGCCGCAGCGGTTGCAGCGCCGCCTGCCGAATCGAGACCAGCACGAAGCCCAGGACGAGGGCCGCGACGCCGATCGTCGCCAGCGCGCCGAAGATGATTGGGGTCGCGACGGCTTCGAAGCGCCCGACGTCCATCCCAACCAGCAGGCCGACGTCCCCGACGGCGACGCGCACCGGATGCAGGCCGAGCAGCGAGAGCGGTACGAGTCCCGGGCCGCCGGGTGGCGGGGGCGGGAAGAACGCGCCGCCGCTCGGCCCCGGCGGTGGGAACGGGAAGACGCGCACGCCGTCACGCGCCAGCGTCATCGCGACGTCGCGCACCGCGTCGGCCGGCGCGTCGCCGCGCGCCCGTTGGGCTCGATAGAGCGCCGGCACGGCGCGCGCGGCGGTGTCGACCCGTGCCTGCTGGTCGGCGGCGAGCGCGTGCAACCCCCAGGCAGCGGCCGCGAGGACGACCACGGTCAGCGTTGCGAACGCGCCGACGACGCTTCGTACGCCGAGTTGCCGGCGTCGGCTCCGGGCGGTCATCGGACGCTGTACCCCACGCCACGGATCGTGTGGATCAGTGGCCGCTGTGCCGGGCGGTCGACCTTGGCACGCAGGTAGCTGATGTAGCTCTCGACCGTCCCGGGGCTCACGTCACGCTCCTCGCCCCACACCAGGTCGATCAGTTGACGGCGCGTATAGACGCGCTGCGGCGTGCGCGCCAGGGTGGCAAGCAGATCGAATTCGCGCGCCGAGAGCCGGAGTTCCGCACCGTCGCGTTGCGCCGTCCGCCGCGCGAGGTCGAGCTGGAGGTCGGCGAAGGAGATCGTCGTGACGTCGCGCAGCAGCGGGCGGCGGAGGGCCGAGCGCAGGCGCGCCGCCAGCTCGTTGAAGTCGAACGGCTTGGCGAGGTAGTCGTCGGCCCCGGCCTCGAGGCCGGCGATCTTCGTGTCGACGTCACCGCGCGCCGAGAGCATGACGATCGGTGCCTCGGTCGCGCGGCGGAGCATGGGGATCAAGGTGATGCCGTCGATCGTCGGCAGCATGAGGTCGAGCAGGATGACGTCGACCTCTTCGCAGTCGAGCAGCCGCAACCCGGCCGGACCATCAGCCACGGCGTGCACGGTGAAGCCGCGTTGGGTCAGGCCGATGTCCAGCACCTGCCGCATCTGCGTCTCGTCCTCGATCACCAGGACCGTGGCGGGACGGGCTTCCACTCGCTTCGAGTACCAGGTGATCCTGCGCCAGGCCTGGGTCCAGAGCAGGCGTTCGACTGCGTTCGCAGCCCGCGGGCAGGAAACCCCTGGCGGCGAGCGGAGAGGCGAGGATGACCTCGCTCGGCATCACCGTAACCGATCGCGACGGCGTGCGCCACGTCGTCCTCGACCGGCCCGACAAGAAGAATGCGCTGACCCGCGCGATGTACGAGGTACTCGCCGACGCGGTCTCGACGGCGGCCGACGCCGACGTCGGCGCGCTGCTGATCAGCGCGCACGGGCCGACCTTCTGCGCCGGGAACGACCTGCGCGACTTCCTCGAGCGGCCGCCGACGGGCAGCGATGCGCCGGCGATCCGGTTCCTGCTCGGCCTCGCGACGACCGACGTCCCGCTGGTCGTCGCGGTGCGCGGCGCCGCGGTCGGGATCGGGACGACGATGCTGTTGCACGCCGACCTCGTCTACGCCGCGCCCTCGGCGAGTTTCCGGCTCCCGTTCGTCGACCTGGCGATCGTCCCCGAGGCCGGCTCGACGGTGCTCTTGCCGCGACTGCTCGGCAACGCCCGCACCGGCGCCGCGCTGTTCCTCGCCGAACCGATTGACGCGCAGCAGGCCGAGCACGCCGGCCTCATCACCAAGATCGTCCCCGACGACGAGCTCGACGCCGTCGCGGAGGCGGCCGCACGCGCGGTCGCCGCCAAGCCGCGCGGCGCGGTGCGCGCGACCAAACGGCTCTTGCACCACGACCGCGCCGCGATCACCGAGGCGATCGCCCGCGAGGGCGCGGTGTTCGAGGAGCGCGTGCAGTCAGCCGAGGCGCGCGCGGTGATGGCGGCCTTCTTCCAACGCGGCACGCGCGGGTGAGCCTGGCCGGCAAGACGCTCTTCGTCAGCGGCGCGAGCCGCGGGATCGGTCTGGCGATCGCGCTGCGGGCCGCCCGGGACGGTGCGAACGTCGTCGTCGCCGCGAAGACGACCGAGCCGCACCCCAAGCTGCCGGGGACGATCTTCACCGCGGCGGCGGAGATCGAAGAGGCCGGCGGACGCGCGCTAGCCATCGCCTGCGACGTGCGCTCCGACGACCAGATCGCGCAGGCCGTCGCGGCCGGCGTCGCGCGCTTCGGCGGGATCGACATCGTGGTCAACAACGCCAGCGCGATCCGGCTCGGCGGGCTGGCTCAGGTCGACACCAAGTCGTTCGATCTCATGACCGCGATCGGACCTCGCGCGACCTATCTGGTCACCCGAGCCGCGCTGCCGCACCTCGAGGCCTCCGCTAAGGCTGGCCGCTCGCCGCACATCCTGACGCTCTCACCGCCGATCGCGCTGCAGTCGAAGTGGCTCGCCGGCGCGCCGGCCTACACCTTCAAGAAGTACGGGATGACGCTGCTGACGCTGGCCTTCGCCGCCGAGTTTCGTGCAACCGGGATCGCCGCCAACGCCCTGTGGCCGCGCACCACGATCGCGACCGCCGCGCTGAACCTCCTCGGCGGCGAAGCGACGGTCCGCGCATCCCGCAAAGCGGACATCGTCGCCGACGCCGCCTACGCGATCCTCAACCGCGACCCGCGCACCTGCACCGGCAACACCTTCATCGACGAGGACGTCTTACGCGCCGAAGGCACCACCGACTTCGCCGCCTACGCCGTCTCGCCGGGCACCCCGCTCGCCGAGGACATCTTCGTCGACTAGGTGCGCTCGTCGATCCAGGCGCGGACGTCGGCGGTGACTTGGTCGCGGTTGGTCTCGTTGAGCATCTCGTGGCGGCCTTCCGGATAGAGGATCTCGCGCACGTCGCGCAGCCCCAACCGGCGATAGCGTTCGGTCAGCTCGGTGACGCCTGCGCCGTTCCGGCCGACCGGATCGTGGTCGCCGGCGAACAACAGCACCGGCAGGTCGCGCGGCAGCCGCGCCTCGTTCTGGCGCATCCATGCCTCGCGCTCGCCGACGAGCATGTCGGTGAAGAAGCGATTCGAGACCGAGTGGCCGCTCCACGGGTCGTCGACGTACTTCTGCACCTCGGCCTGATCGCGGCTGAGCCACTCGAAGCCCGTGCGCCCCGGCGCGAACGGCTTGTTGAACCCGGCGAAGACGCTCTTCGCGAGCGGAGAGGGCTTGCGCGCGTTCGCGCCGATCGAGAGCAGCCGTGAGGCGATGATCCCGGCGTCGATCCCCGGCGCCGAACCCGACGTGCCGGAGAGAATGAGCCCGGCCAAGTCGCGCCCGTGGAGCTGCGCGAAGCGCTGGGCGAGAAACGAACCCATGCTGTGCCCGAACAGCACGACCGGGCGCCCCGGCTGCTCGGTCCGCGCCAGATCCAGCACCTGGGCGATGTCGCTCAGCATCCCATTCCACGCGTCGGGTCCGGCCCAGCCCAGGTACTCCTCGGCGCCGGCCGTGCGGCCATGGCCGCGCAGGTCGGGCGCGTAGACGGCGTACCCGCGCGCCGCGAGCGCTTCGGCGAAGCGCCCGTAGCGCGCGGAATGCTCGGCCAGGCCGTGCACGATCACGACGATCGCCCGCACCTCGCCGGGTGGTAGCCAGCGCCGAACGGCGACCTCGCCCCCGGCATCGTTCCGAAAGGTCAGCGTCGTGTCCGTCGTGTCAGCCATCACCCCCGCATTCGCCGGTGACGAGGCGGTCGACCTGGACGCCCAGCGCCGTGGCCAGCGCCGCGAGCTGGCGCAGCCGCAGGTTCTGCCGCCCCGCCTCGACGTTGGCGATCGACGCGCGGCTCAGACCCGCGCGCTCGGCCACCACACGCTGCGTCAGGCCGGAGACCGCACGCAGCTCGCGGACGCGCGCGCCGATGCGCGCCAAGAACTCGCTGTCACTCATCGGTGTCGCCTCCTTTCGCGGTCGGCGTGCGTAGGAATGTGGAGCAGGCGCGGAGACTCGAACTCCGCTCCGCGGCTTGGTAGGCCACCGCATCGCGTCTATGCTTCGCCTGCACGGGACATGGAAAACGAGGGAATGGCAAGGACGACACGATTCGAACGTGCGACCTCTCGCGCCCGAGGCGAGCGCTCTGCCCAGCTGAGCTACGTCCTTAGAGAAAGAAAACGGGGGCCGGCTGCTGCCGGTCCCCGTTCGCGTGCGAAGAGACTGCGGTCGAGCAGCTACGATGCGGTGACCCGCGGGACGCCGGCTTCCGAATTCCAGCCGGAACGTAGGGCGCGCACGAACACGGGCCGCTTGGCGCGGTCCACGATCGTAGGCAGAGTCGATGCGAGTCGATGCATCATGATGCGCTGATGCTAATCGGTCGTCACGTAATCTGTCAAGCACCGCAACGACGTTTGTCGAAAAAACATCGTGAAATCGCTTGACACGTCTGCCGCGGCTCGCCTAGACTCGTGGACGGAAATCATCATGCAATCATCGTCCACGCTACGCAAGAGACGACCCAACGACGCCGCCACGCGGATGCCGCTGGTCGCGCTCATCCCGCAGGGCGTGCGTTCCGTCTAACCCGTCGAGCTCGACGCACTTTTCCGCACGAAGCGGGGTGAGCGCACGGCTCGCCCCGCTTCTGTCATTCTCGCGAAAGGAGGTTGCCTCGTGCAGGTCATCCAGACCACCGGTCGTCCCGTTTTTGCCTGGGTCGACGGCGTCGAGTTCGATGCCGGTGCTCGCGCACAGGTCGCGAACATCGCGGCACTGCCGTTCGTCCACGATCACGTTGCGGTGATGCCGGACGTCCACCTCGGCAAGGGCGCGACGGTCGGCAGCGTCGTGCCGACGCTCGGGGCGATCGTCCCGGCGGCGGTCGGCGTCGACATCGGCTGCGGCATGATCGCGCAGCAGCTGACGCTGCGGGCCGAGGACCTGCCGGACGATCTGCGCGGCGTGCGCAACGCACTCGAGCGTCAGATCCCGGTCGGCAAGGGGGCTCATCGGACTGTTCCGGTGGTCGTCGACCAGGCCTGGGAGTCCTCGCTCGCCGAGGGCTATGCGCGGGTCGTGGCGCGGGCGCCGAAGGTTTCGGTGCGCACCGCTCGCCAGCAGCTCGGCACGATGGGCGGCGGCAACCACTTCTGCGAGCTGTGTCTGGACGAGCACGGCAATGTCTGGCTCGTCCTGCACTCGGGCTCGCGTGGGGCCGGGAACCGGATCGGCACCGTCTACATCGAGATCGCGCAGCGTGAGCTGCAGGATCGCGGTGTGACGCTGGCAGATCGCGATCTCGCGTACCTGAGCGAGCACACGCCGTCCTTCGACGCCTACGTCGAGGCGGTGGGCTGGGCGCAGGAGTACGCGCGTCTCAACCGTGAGCTGATGCTCGAGCGTGCGCTCGAGGCGCTGGCTCACCGGAACGTCGGTCTGCCGCGCTTCACTCGCGGTACGACCGTCGTGAACTGCCACCACAATTACGTCGCACGCGAACGGCACTACGGCGCCGACGTGTTCGTGACGCGCAAGGGTGCGGTTCGCGCCGGCCTGGACGAGCTCGGCTTCATCCCGGGCTCGATGGGAGCACGGTCGTTCGTCGTGCGCGGTCTGGGTAACCCGGCTTCCTTCATGTCGTGCTCGCACGGCGCGGGACGCCGGCTCAGCCGCACCGAGGCGCGCCGGACTCTGACGCTCGCGGATCTCGTGCGCGAGACCAAGGGCGTCGAGTGCCGCAAGGACGCGGGCGTCCTCGACGAGGCGCCGTCCGCGTACAAGGATGTCGACGCCGTCATGCGGGCGCAGCGCGATCTGGTGAAGATCGTGCACACGCTCCGCCAGGTCGTCTGCATCAAGGGTTGACGCCCAACGCCGTGGGTCTACGGGCCCACGGCACCTCGCGGGCCGGCAGGCCACGGTTCTCTGGACCCACTGGACCATCCCAGCGCGGATCCACCGGTTCGATTCCGGGACGGCGCACCGTTCGCGGTGCGCCACTAGTGGGAAGACCGTGCCGATCTCTCGCCCGCGAGGCCTCTTCTCTCCGTGACGATTCCGGCGGTGGGCCGGCCGTCCGAGGTTACCTTTTAAGTCGAAG
This sequence comes from Vulcanimicrobiaceae bacterium, assembly GCA_050010375.1. Taxonomy (GTDB): domain Bacteria; phylum Vulcanimicrobiota; class Vulcanimicrobiia; order Vulcanimicrobiales; family Vulcanimicrobiaceae; genus Vulcanimicrobium. The sequence continues at coordinate 1,676 of JBEKLD010000080.1, read as the reverse complement.
GTCGCGGGTCCGAATCCCGCCCGGCGCTCATGCGCCGGTAGCTCAGCCTGGTAGAGCATCGTGGGCTCACGCCCAACCTCAGACATGAACACGCCCACTCGCCTGAATCTCACCCGACACACGCCAGCTGCGGGCCGGAAGCTCGAGGTTATCTCGCTCCTTCCGAACGACGCGCGCAAGCGCTACCCTCGAGCATCACTCGCCCGCCGCCGTCGTGCGCCGTCATCATCATCATCGCACATCATCTCACAACAGGAGAACATCATGCAGGCGCTCGCGCGGATCTTCCGCGGTCGTCTCTTCGGCACGCTGCAGACGCAGCCGCAGCCGAACCGCTCGCAGGTCGAGAACACGGCCGGCGGGTATGTCTACGCGCTCGACCGCTGGTCGCGGCTCGACCGGTTTCTGATCCTGGGCTCGGAGGGCGGAACGTATTACGCCGGCGAGTCGACGCTCACCAAGGAGAACGCGGCGAACCTCGTCGCGGCGATCGCCGACGATGGCCGCCGGGTCGTCGAGCGGGTGATCGCGCTCTCGGAGAGCGGTCGCGCGCCCAAGGTCGACCCGGCGATCTTCGCCCTGGCGGCGTGCGCGGGCTTCGGCGACGAGGCGACGCGGCGCTACGCGCTGGGCGAGGGTCTGCGGCGCGTCTGCCGCACGGGCTCGCACCTGCTGCAGTTCTGCTCGTACATCGAGCAGTTCCGCGGCTGGGGCCGTGGCCTGCGCCGCGCGCTGCACGAGTGGTATGCGAACAAGCCGCTGGGCGAGCTCGCGTACCAGGCGCTCAAGTACCAGAGCCGGTTCGGCTTCACGCATCGTGACGTCTTCCGTCTCGCGCACCCGCTCGCGGGCGACGCGGAGCGGGCGGCGCTCTACGCGTGGATCGTCTCGGGGACGGTGCCGGGCGAGGAGTTCGGCGAGCTCGCGCTGCTGCGGGCGCACGCGCAGGCCAAGGCGTCCGAGGACGCCGACGCCGTGACGTGCGCCGAGCTGGTTCGGACGAGCGGGCTGCCGCGCGAGGCGCTGCCGAGCACGTGGCTGCGTGAGCCGTTCGTCTGGGAGGCGCTGCTGCCGACGCTGCCGATGACGGCGCTGCTGCGCAACCTCGCAACGCTCACGCGCGTCGGCGTGCTCACGCCCAAGGCGCCGGAGACGGCGTCGGTCGTGCGCCGGCTGACCGACGCGGCGGCACTGCGCAAGGCGCGCGTGCATCCGATCGCGGTGCTGGCGGCACTCGAGACGTATCGCTCGGGGAAGAGCGTACGCGGCTCGGCGACGTGGACGCCGGTCGCGGCGATCGTCGACGCGCTCGACGCGGCGTTCGCGCTGGCATTCGCGCACCTCGAGCCGTGCGGTGGGCGGATGCTGGTCGGGCTCGACGTGTCGGGCTCGATGAGCGCCGGGACGATCGCGGGCATCCCGGGTCTCGTACCGCGGACGGCCGCGGCGGCGATGGCGGTGACGCACGTACGGACCGAGCCGAACGTGCGGGTCATGGCCTTCTCCGACCGGTTCGTTCCGTTTCCGATTCGGCGCGACGAGCCGGTGGCGTCGGTCACGCGACGGACGAGCCAGCTCGGGTTCAACGCAACGGATTGCTCGCTTCCGATGCTGTATGCACTCGAAAAGCGGCTCGAGGTCGACCTGTTCGTGATCTACACGGACAACGAGACCTG
>JBEKLD010000079.1:0-13439 GCA_050010375.1 Vulcanimicrobiaceae bacterium | reverse complement strand
AACAACGCCGGCGGGATCGGCGACCCCAGCGGCCTGAAGATGTTCGACCTGATCGTCGGCCGGCCGCAGTACGAGGTGCGCTCGAACGAGCGGCTCGTCCACGAGACGACGCTGCGCCCCGAGTTGGCGGAGGACGGAGGGCACTAGCATGGCCGAGATCGTGACGCCCGTCCTGACGCGCGGGATCGGCGAGCTGAACCTGCGCGAGATCGCGGTCTATCGGCAGCAGGGCGGCTACGAGCAGCTGCGCCGCGCCGTGCTGGAGATGGAGCCCAAGGCGGTCGCCGACCTGTGCTCGGGCTCGAACCTGCGCGGGCGCGGTGGCGCGGGCTTCCCGACCGGCCGCAAGTGGTCGTTCCTGCCGAACAACGGCCGCCCGCGTTACATGGTGTGCAACTGCGACGAGGCCGAGCCCGGCACGTTCAAGGACCACCTGCTGCTCGAAGAGACGCCGCATCAGATCATCGAGGGGATCCTGATCGGCGCGTACGCGATCGGCTGCGAGCACTCGTACATCTACATCCGCGGCGAGTTCAAGCGCGGCTACGAGATCATGCGCGCCGCGGTCGCGCAGGCACGCGCCGCCGGCTTCCTGGGCGAAAACGTCTTCGGCTCCGGCAAGCGCCTCGAGCTGACGATCCACCGCGGCGCCGGCGCGTACATCTGCGGCGAGGAGACCGGGCTGCTCAACTCGCTCGAAGGCAAGCGCGGGGAGCCGCGGCTCAAGCCGCCGTTCCCGGCCATCAAGGGGCTCTACGGCGAGCCGACGGTGGTCAACAACGTCGAGACGCTGGCCTACCTTCCTCATATCATGCGCAACGGCGTCGAGTGGTTCGCCAAGATCGGCCCCGAGCGCTCGCCGGGGTACAAGGTCGTCTCGATCTCGGGCCACGTCGTGCGGCCCGGCAACTACGAGGTCGCGCTGGGGACGACGATGCGCGAGCTGATCTGGGAGTGCGCGGGCGGCCTGCGCCCGGGCCGCAGCTTTTTGGGCGTGCAGCCCGGCGGCGGTTCGTCGGCCTGCCTGTTCGAGGAGCATCTCGATCTCTCGTACGACTTCGACACACTGACCAAGGCCGGCTCGATGCTCGGCTCGGGGGCGATGGTCGTCTTCGACGACACGACCGACTTCGTCAAAGCCGCCTACGCGCTGATCCGCTTCTACGCGCACGAGTCGTGCGGGCAGTGCACGCCCTGCCGCGAAGGCGGCCACTGGATCCAACGCACGCTCGAGCGCCTGCTGGCCGGTGGCGGGGTCGAGTCCGACATCGAGGTGATCAAGAGCGCCGCGCATCAGCTGACCGGCTTGAACCTGTGCGCGCTCGGCGACTCGATCGAACCGTTCCTGGCCTCGGTCATCATCCGCTTCGAGGATCAGTTCCGCGCCTACATCCGCCCCGGCTCATCCGAGAAAGTCGCCGTCTGATGTCCGCCACCGCCGAGCAGACCGATCTCGTCACGGTCACGATCGACGGCATCGACGTGCGCGTCCCCAAGGGGACGCTGCTGGTCGAGGCCGCCAAGCTGATCCAGCGCGACGTCCCGGTCTACTGTTACCACGTCAAGCTCGGGCCGGCCGGCTTGTGCCGCATCTGCCTGGTCGAGATCGAGGGGTTCCCGAAGTTGCAGATCGCCTGCAACACGCCGGTCACCGACAAGATGGTCGTCCACACGACCAACCCCAAGGTCGACGACGGCCGGCGCGCGATCCTCGAGTTCTTCCTGCTGAACCACCCGCTGGACTGCCCGATCTGCGACAAGGGCGGCGAGTGCGACCTCCAGGACTACGCGATGGCCTACGGCCAGGGTGCCTCGCGGATGGTCGAACCGAAGATGCCCAAGCCCAAGGCCGTCGACCTCGGTCCGACCATCGTCTTGGATGAAGAGCGCTGCGTCGTCTGTCTGCGCTGCGTGCGCTTCGACCAGATCATCACCCAGGAGAGCTCGCTGCGCACCGACGACCGCGGCGCGCACGTGATCATCGCCACCGCGACGGGGAAACCCTACGTCTCGGACTTCTCCGGCAACGTGACCGAGCTGTGTCCGGTCGGCGCGCTGACCTCGAAGACCTACCGCTTTCGCTCGCGGCCCTGGGACAACCACCGCACCGCGACGACCTGCACGCAGTGCAGCGTCGGCTGCCAGATGCACGTCGACGAACGCGGCGGCACGCTGCTGCGCACGATGAGCGTCCCCGAGGACGACGCGATCTCCGACTCGTGGCTGTGCGACCGCGGCCGCTACAACGTCGGCTTCGTCGACGACGAGCGCCGGCTGACGACGCCGCTGCTGCGCCGCGCCGACGGCAGCTCGACCCAGGTCGACTGGTCCGACGCGCTCGACCTGCTCGCCGCCGAGCTGAAGAAGGCCGGTCGCAACGCCGGCGTCATCGGCGGTGGGCGGCTGCTCAACGAGGAGATCCTGCTCGCGGTCGAACTCTTCCGGGCGCTGGGGATCGAGAATCTCGACGCGCGCGTCGGGCGGCAGTCGGTCGTGCGCGCCGACGGCGCGGTCAACCACGCCGACGTCGAGAAGGCGAACACGATCGTCACCATTGGGCGCCCGCCATCGCAGCTCGCGCCGGTCCTCGACCTGCGCATCCGCAAGGCGGTCTCGCGCAACGGTGCGCGGCTGATCTCGGCCGGCGAGTATCCGGCGGACAGCTTCGTCCCCGAGACGCGCGCGACGACGGCCGAGGCCTTGCGCACCGCGTTGGGCGGCTCGCCCGGGACGGTCGTCGTGATCTCGGATGGCGTGCGGCGGGAGGCCGATCAGCCGCTGACCGCGGTGCTGCGCGCCCTCCCCGCCGCGACGACGCACTTCCTCATCGTCCCCGAGACGCCGAACGGCCGCGGCGCGGACGCGCTGGGGTTGCGACCGGGTCCCGGCGGCCTGAACACGCGCGGGATGCTGGAAGCGGCGCGCGACGGCAAGCTGGCGTTGCTGGCGTGCCTCGGCGCCGACCCGATGTTGCGCTTCCCCGATCGCGCGCTGGTCGAAGCCGCGCTGCGCGCGACGCCGTTCGTCGTCGTGACCGAGCTGTTCCCGACCGGGACCGCGCGCCTGGCATCTCTCGTGTTGCCGGTTTGCAGCGCGTTCGAGAAGTCCGGGACGACGACCGATCTCGCCGGCGACGTGCTGGCGGTCGCCGGTGCGGTGCGCGCACCCGACGGTGTGCTGGCCGATGGCGACATCGTCGTCGAGCTCGCGGCACGCCTGGGGATCGCGTTGCCGCTCCCCGACGTCCTCGAGACGACGGTGCGCGAGCGGATTCGCACTGCCCCGACGCCACCGCCCGACGTGAGCCCCGAGGCGAACGCGCGGCCGGTCGAGCCGGGCCGGCTGTGGGTGATCGCCGAGGCCGCCAGTTTCGCCGGTGGTGGGACACTGGCGCACGACCTGCGCGTCGCCGGCCTGCGCCCACCGGCCCGCGCGCGGCTGCATCCCGCGACCGCGCGCGCCTGGGGCGTCGCCGCGGGCGATCGGGTGACGGTGAGCGCCGCCAGCGGCGCGGCGCTGCACGACCTGACCGTCGTCCTCGACGACCGCGTCGCACGCGACGCCGTCGCGCTGCTCGAAGGCCTCCCCGAAGCCCCGCTCGGCACCCTCGGCCCGCGCCCCTCCGTGCGGATTCTGAAGGCGACGAGATGATGGTCATGGACCGAGCGCAGCAGCATCGCGGCGCATCGACCTGGGTGTTGCGAGGTCGCGTCTGGGGGCCCCACGCGCAGCGTGGGGGGCGCGGAGCCTGGGGCGGAGCGCCTTGCAAATGATGATCTGGTTGGTCGTGCTGATCAAGGCGGTCATCGTGCTGGCGGTCGTGATCACGACCTTCGCCTACTCGATGCTGTTCGAGCGCAAGATCATGGGCTGGATGCAGATGCGGCCGGGACCGAACCGGGTCGGGCCGTGGGGGCTGCTCCAACCGGCCGCCGACGCGGTCAAGATGATCTTCAAGGAAGACCTCACCCCGAACACCGCCGACCCGCTGATCTACCGCATCGCGCCGTTCATCTCGTTGATCTGCGCGATGGGGACGTTCGCGATCATCCCGTTCTCGGCGCAGCCCGACGGAACGCTGTGGTCGGTCGGCAACGTCAACGCCGGGATCCTGTTCGTCTTCGCGCTGACCTCGATCGGCGTCTACGGCATCTCGCTGGCCGGCTGGGCCTCGGGTTCGAAGTTCCCCCTGCTCGGCGCGGTCCGTTCGACCGCGCAGATGATCTCCTACGAGCTGGCGATGTCGATGTCGGTGATCGGCGTGCTGCTGCTGGCCGGCTCGACGGCGCTCGGCGCGATCGTCGACGCGCAGTACCGCTTGTGGTTCATCGTCCCGCAGATCGTCGGCTTCCTGATCTACCTGGTGACCGCGGTCGCCGAGACGAACCGTGCGCCATTCGACCTGGTCGAGGCCGAGACGGAGCTGGTCGGCGGCTTCCACACCGAGTACTCGGGGCTGCGCTTCGGGTTGTTCTTCATCGCCGAGTACCTGAACATGATCACGGTCTCGTGCCTGGCGACGCTGCTCTTCTTGGGTGGCTGGAACGGGCCGTTCGGCGTCCCGTCGACCGGCCTCTTGGGTCTGCTCTGGTTCCTGATCAAGGCGGGGTTGTTCTTGTTCTTCTATATCTGGTTGCGCTCGACGCTGCCGCGCTTCCGCTACGACCGGCTGATGGCCTTCGGCTGGAAGGTGCTCTTGCCGGTCGCGACGCTCAACCTCGTCGTGACGGCGGCGATCGTCGCGGTCTGGCCGATCCATGCGTAAGAACCTGTTCAACGTCGGCGCGCTCGTGCGCGGCTTCTCGACGACCTTCAGCTACCTGTTCAAGAAGCGGCCGACGATCGAGTACCCGTCGGTGAAGAAGCAGCACGCGCCGCGCTTCCACGGCCTGCACGAGCTGCGGCGATACGCCGACGGCAAGGAACGCTGCATCGGCTGCGAGCTGTGCGCGATCGCCTGTCCGGCCAATGCGATCACCGTCATCGGCGCCGAGAACGCGCCGGCCGACCGCCGCTCGCCCGGCGAACGGTTCGCCGCGCGCTACGAGATCGACGAGCTGCGCTGCATCTTCTGCGGGCTGTGCGAGGAGGCGTGTCCGACCGACGCGATCGTGCTGACCCCGCGCTTCGAGATGGCCGACTACCGGCGCGGCGCGTTCGTCTACGCGAAGGACCGGCTGCTGGTTCCGCCCGAAGCCGGTGTCGGGATGGCGCCCGACGAGCGGCCCAACGGGATCCCGGCCGATCTGGGCGCCGTCTACCGCGCCAAGGACACCGTCGACATCGCCGAAGGCTACGAGGCGACCAATCGCGGGCATCTGCTCAAGACCCAGCGCCGCGGGTTGGCCGGATGATCGCGTTCGCGATCCTCGCCCTGGTCATGGTCGCGAGCGCCCTGTTCACGATCACCGCCAGCCGGCCGGTCCACTCGGTGGTCGGCCTGCTGACGAACTTCATCGCGCTGGCGATCATGTATTTGACCTTGCAGGCCGAGTTCTTGGCGGTCATGCAGATCGTCGTCTACAGCGGCGCGATCCTGATCCTGTTCGTCTTCGTGATCGCGCTGCTCTCCAGCGGCGTGCGGCCGTTCGACATCGGGCCCAACCGCGCCAAAGGCGTGCTCGTCCCGGCGCTCGTATTCGGCGCGCTGATCTTGGCCGGCGTGGTGGCGACGGTGGTGCGCAATCCGGTCGCGGCGCAGCCCTCGCCCGGCGTGACCGGCACGGCGCTGGTCTTCGGCAGCGTGGCGAACTTCGGCAACGCGCTGTTCAGCGATAACCTGCTGCCCTTCGAGGTGACGGCCTTCATCCTGATGGTCGCCGTGGTCGGCGTGGTGCTGATCGCCGGCGATGCGGGGCCGGCGGGCGTCGTCCGCCGCCGGCGGCGGCGTGCCGGCGAACGCGAACCGATCCTCAAGGAGCCGCTCGCGCGATGATCGTCCCGCCGGAGTACTACGTCGTCCTCTCCGCCGTGCTGTTCAGCATCGGCGTCGTCGGCGTGATCGTGCGGCGCAACCCGCTGATCATGCTGATGTCGATCGAGCTGCTCTTCAACGCGGCGAACCTGGCCCTGGTGACCTACGCGCGCGCCTGGGTCGACAACGTCGGGCACGTCTTCGCCTTCCTGGTCATCACCGTCGCCGCTGCCGAGGCCGCCATCGGCTTGGCGATCGTGGCGGTGACCTTCCGCCGCTCCGTCAACGTCGACGTCGACGAAGTCGCCGTCCTGAAGGGCTAGCCGCCGCTCATGTTGTTGACCGTGATTTGGCTGCTGCCGCTGCTGGGGGCCGTCGTCGCCTGGGCCTTCGGCCCGCAACTGCGCGGCTGGACCGGCCCGCTCTGCTCGGCGCTGGTCGGGCTCGCCTTCCTGGCGACCTGCGCGAGCTGGGGCGATGCGACCGCCGGCGCCACCGGCCTGCACGTCCCGCTGGTGCGCTGGCTGCCGGGCTGGGATTTCGGCCTGCAGCTCGACCGGCTCTCGCTGGTCTGGACGCTGATCGTCACCGGCGTCGGCTTCCTGATCCACGTCTACTCGATCGGCTACATGCACGGCGACCGCGCCGTCGCGCGCTTCTTCGCCTACATGAACTTCTTCGTGTTCGCGATGCTCACGCTGGTGCTGAGCGACAACGTCGTCGGGCTGCTCGTCGGCTGGGGTCTGGTCGGCCTGGCCTCGTACTTCTTGATCGGCTTCTGGTTCGAGCGCCCGACGGCGGTCGCCGCTGCCCGCAAGGCGTTCATCATGAACGTCGTCGGCGACGCCGGGATCATGTTCGCGATCTTCCTGATCGTGGCTCGGATCGGCTCGATCGGCTACGCCGACGTCTTCAGCCGCTTTCCGACGGCGTTCACCCGGGAGGAGTTGTTCCTGGTCTGCCTGGGGTTGTTCATCGGCTGCGCGGCAAAGTCGGCGCAGGTCCCGCTGCACACCTGGCTCCCCGACGCGATGGAAGGCCCGACCCCGGTCTCGGCGCTGATCCACGCCGCGACGATGGTCACCGCCGGCGTCTACTTGATCGCGCGGTTCGCCCCGCTGTGGAACGCCTCGGCCGATGCGCGCGTGCTGGTCGGCGTCATCGGCGCGTTGACCGCGCTGCTCGGCGCGACGCTGGGCTGCGTCCAGTGGGACATCAAACGAATCCTGGCCTACTCGACGATGTCGCAGATCGGCTACATGATCATGGGGGTCGGCGTCGGCGCCTTCGAGGGCGGCGTCCTGCACTTCCTCACCCACGCCTTCTTCAAAGCGCAGCTCTTCCTGACGTCGGGGATCATCATCCACGCGCTGCACGACGAGCAAGACGTGCGCCGGATGGGCGGGCTGCGCACGCGGCTCCCCTTCGCCTTCTGGGCGATGCTGATCGGCGTGCTCGCGATCAGCGGCGTCCCCGGCCTCAGCGGCTTCTTCTCGAAGGACCTGATCCTGTACGGAACCCTGCAGCGCGGGCACCCGTGGCTGTACGCGGTCGGCGTGCTGACCGCCGGGATCACCGCCTACTACATGTTCCGGCTGCTGTTCGTGACGTTCTTGGGCAGCTACCGCGGTGAGGTCGACCCGTCGGATCTGGGGATCCGCCACCCCGAGCTGGCCGGGACGACGCTGGCCGAGCACGCCGAGGATCACGAGCCGCCACACGCGCACGCGCCGGCGTGGCTCATGGCCGGGCCGGTCGCGGTGCTGATCCCGTTCTCGATCTTGATCGGGTGGCTCGGCCTGGGCGGCGAGAGCAGCCCGTGGGCGCGCTTCTTCGGCGGTTTCTTCGGCGCGGCGTCGAGCGCGCCGCTGCACGCACCGATCACCGAGTCGGTTTCGACGCTGCTGGTGCTGGCCTGCGTGATCGTCGGCTTCGCGATCGCCGCGCTGCGCTATTGGCGTCCCGACGCGCTGCGCGCGATCGTCCCGCGGCTGCGCGCCGAGGCGATCCACACGCCGGCGCTGTTGTGGAACGCCTATTACTTCGATGCGGCCTACGAGGTGCTGCTGGTCCGGCCGGCTGTGGCGATCGGCCGCTGGTTCGTGCGCACGGTCGATCCGCACGTCATCGACGCCGGGGTCCGCGAGGCGGCGATCTCCTCGCAGTGGCTGGGGCATCTGTTCCGCAGCTTCGAGACCGGGCTCGTCCGCGTCTACGCGCTGACGATCGCGCTGGGTGCCGTCTGCTTCGTCGCGTACTACGCCTTGGCGGGGGGTGCGCGATGATCCTCACCGCGCTGGTCCTGGTCCCGATCCTGGCCGGCTTGGCCCTCTACGCGCTGCCGCGCAGTGCGGCGATCGCGGCACGCACGATCGCGGCGGTGGTCGGCGCGCTGGCCTTCGTCGCGACGCTCGCCGGCGCCGGCACGCCCGACGTCGCGCTGCGCTGGCTGGCGCGCCCGTTCAGCGCGTCGTTCCACCTCGGCTTCGGTCCGGTCTCGGTCTGGCTCGTCGCGTTGCTCGCGCTGGTCACGTTCAGTGCCGCGCTGGCGATCCCGAAGAGCCCGCAGGCTCGCGGCCTGGCCGCGCAGCTGCTGGTGCTGCAGGGCGCGATGAACGGCGTCTTCTTGGCCAAAGACCTGCTGCTGTTCGCCTTGTTCTGGGATCTGATGCTGCTGCCGGTCTTCCTGGTTCTGATCGCGGGCAGCTCGCACGCGCGGACCGCCTGGAAGTATCTGGTCTACAATCTGGTCGGCGGGCTCGCGCTCTTGCTGGCGACCGCCGCCTACGGTGTGTTGGCGTCGAGCACCGACGTGCTGGGCGCGGGTGGGCCGCACGCGGTGCTCGGCCCGGTCTGGGGCAGCTGGATCTTCGCCGGCTTCGCGCTCGCGTTCTTGATCAAGACGCCGATCTTCCCGCTCCACACGTGGATGCCCGAGACCTACGCCGCGTTGCCGCCGCCGATGGTCGCGGTCGTCTCGGCGGTCCAGTCGAAGGCCGGCCTCTACGGCTTCCTGCTCGTCGGGCTCCCGCTGCTCGCGCCGCAGATGGCGCAAGCGCGGCCGCTGGCGATCGGACTGGGCCTCGCCTCGCTGCTCTACGGCGCGCTGGCCGCGCTCGCGACCAACGACGCGAAGCGAGTCGTCGCGTACAGCTCGCTCTCGCACTTGGGGCTGATCCTGCTGGCGGTGTTCAGCGGCTCGGCGTTGGCCTATCTCGGCGCGGTGGTCTACATCCTCGCGCACGGCTTGTTCAGCGCCGCGCTGTTCATCACGCTCGGCGCGGTCGAGCGGCGCGAGGAGACGCGCGAGTTGACCCGACTCGGCGGCTTGGGCGCGCGCAACCCGCGGCTCGCCGGCGCGCTGACGCTGGCGGGGCTGGCGGCGCTCGGCCTCCCCGGGCTGGCCGGATTCGCCGGCGAGATCCTGATCCTGACCGGGCTGTACCGCGGCGGACTGGTCTGGCCGGCGATCGTCGCGCTGCTCCCGATCGTGCTCGCCTCAGCGTATATGCTGCGGATCTTCCAAGGGATCATGAACGGGCCCGAGGTGCCGGATCTGCCGGTGCGGCCCGATCTGGACCGGCTCGAAGGGCTGGCGCTCGTGCCGTTGGTCGCGGCGCTGGTGTGGCTCGGCGTGAATCCGAGCGCGGTGACCGGGCTGGGTGCGCGCGGTGCACCTGCCGCGGCGCCGGCCGCGATCACCTCGTTCGTCGGGGAGAATCCGCGTGCTCATTAACCTGCCCAGCGCCGGCGATTACACGGCGCTGTTGCCGACGTTCATCGTCGCCTGCACGCCGCTGCTGATCCTGGTGGTCGACCTGTTCCTGCGCGGCGATGGGACGGGGCGGCGCGCGGTCGCCGTCGGCCTGGCGATCCTCGGTCTGCTCGCCGCGGGGGCGCTGCTCGCGATGCAGTATCCGCAGGATCTGGTCGCCTTCGGCGGCGCGTTCGTGCAAGGCGGCTTCTCGATCGTCTTCAGCGAGATCGTCGTCGTCGCGACGATCGGCACGCTGCTGCTCACGCTGGGCGTCGGGCGCACCGACCAGGTCGCGGGAACGACCGCGCTGCTGCTGTGGAGCGCGAGCGGGGCGATGCTGATGGCCGGCGCGGCGAACCTGTTGACCGTGTTCCTGGGTCTCGAGCTGCTCTCGCTCGCGCTGTATTGCCTGTGCGCGATCTCCGCCCGCCCGACCTCGCGCGAAGCGGCACTCAAGTACTTGATCCTCTCCTCGATGGCCTCGGGCTTCCTGCTCTACGGCTCGGCGCTGCTGTTCGGCGCGACCGGGTCGGTCGCGTTCGCGGCGATCGCCGCCGCGACGCCGTCGTCGCTGCTGGCGCTGGGCGCCGGTCTGTTCTTGGTCGGGTTCGCCTTCAAGCTCAGCCTGGTGCCGTTCCACGAATGGACGCCCGACGTCTACGAAGGCGCGCCGCTGCCGGTAACCGCTTTCATGTCGGTGGTGACCAAAGCCGGGGCGCTCGCCGTGCTGGCCCGCTTCGCCTACGCCGCACTGCCGCAGGCCGACGCGCAGACGCTGTTGATCCCGCTTTGGATCTTGGCCGCGCTCTCGATCCTGATCGGAAATCTCGCCGCGCTGGCGCAGACCGACATGAAGCGCCTGTTGGCGTACTCGGGGATCGCGCAGGTCGGCTACATCGTCGCCGCGTTCGCCGGAACGACGATCTTCGGGCTCCGCTACGCGCTGCTCTACCTGACCGGTTATATGTTCATGAACCTGGGCGCCTTCGCGGTCGTCGCGCTCCTCTCGCGCGAGGGCGACGCGGTGGTCGGCTTGGAGCGCTTCGCCGGGTTGGGCGTGCGGCGCCCGTTGCTCGCCGCCGCGATGACGTTCTTCCTGATCGGCCTGGCCGGGCTGCCGCCGACGATCGGCTTCACCGGAAAATTCCTCATCCTGGCGGCGACGGTCGGCGCCGGCTACGCCTGGCTGGCGGGGGTCCTGATCGTGGGGACCGCGATCTCGGCCTACGTCTACCTCAAGATCGTGCGCGCGATGTACGCGCGCACCGACCTCGCGCACGTGCGCGACGAGCGCTCGCCCAACGCCCTGCCGTGGATCGCGGTCGCCGTCTGCGCGATCGCGACGTTCGTCCTGGGCGTCCTGCCGCTGACCCCCTCGAACGTCCTGCCGCACGTGAAGTGACCGTCCGGCCGGCGCGGCCCGACGACGAGCCGTTCGTCGTCGAACTCGTCCCGCGCTTCGTCGAGCACGGCGCGGCTGACGGCCACACGCCCGACGAGGTGATCGCCGGAACGGCCCGCGTGCTGGGCGCGGCGCTGCGCGCGCCACGTGCCGGCGAGCTGTTCCTGATCGCCGAAGAACCGCCCGGCGAGCGGGCCGGCTTCGCCTACGCCGTGACCGAGCGCGACTTCTTCACGACCGAGCCGTACGTGCACGTCTCGGAGATCGCGGTCGCGCGCAGCGGCCGGCAGGTCGGAGCGGAGCTGATGGCGGCCGTCGAGGCGTGGGCCCGGGAGCGCGGCGCGCGCTTCGTGACGCTCAACGTGGTCGACGGCAACCTCGGCGCAAAGCGCTTCTACGAGCGGCGCGGGTACGCGCCCGGCCACCTGCACTACGTGCGGCGGCTGACATGACGACCTCGGTGCTGGTCGCCGGCGGTGGAATCGGCGGGCTCGCGGCCGCGCTCGCGCTGGCCCAGCGGGGTTGCGCGGTGCGCGTCTTCGAGAAGTCCGCCGAGTTCGGCGAGATCGGCGCGGGCTTGCAGCTTGCGCCGAATGCCTCGCGCGTGCTCGATCGGCTCGGGTTGCTCGACGCGCTGGCGCCGCATGCGGTCTTCCCGCAGCGCCTGGTGTGGATGGACGCGCTCAGCGGTGGCCGCCTGTGCGAGCTCGACCTGGGGACGCAGTTTCGCGAGCGGTACGGCTACCCGTACATCGTGATGCACCGCAGCGACCTGCTGGCGGTGCTGCTCGCCGGCGCGCAGGCCGACGAGCGCATCACGCTGGAGACCGGCAAGGACATCCTCGGCGTCGAGCAGGACGACGACGCGGTCGTCGTGCGCTGCGCCGACGGGACGACGGCGCGGGCGGCGCTGCTGGTCGGTGCCGACGGGCTGTGGTCGACGGTGCGCGCCGGCGTCATCGACGACGGCCCGCCGATCTGCTCGGAGTTCGTCGCGTATCGTGGCGCGATCCCGATCGGCGAGATGTCGACGCATGCGGGTCTCGACAACGTCGTCGTCTGGACCGGCCCCGATAAACACCTCGTCCAATACCCGGTGCGCCACGGCGAGCTCTACAATCAAGTCGCCGTGTTCCGCAGCGATCGGTACCGGTCCGGCAGCGACGACTGGGGCACGCCGGAGGAGCTGGAGCGGCAGTTCGCCGCCACGGCACCAGCGGTACGCGCCGCGCTGACGAAGATCCGGCGCAACCGTCGCTGGCCGATGTACGACCGGCTCCCGGTCGAGCGCTGGAGCCGTGGCCGCGTGACGCTGCTCGGAGACGCCGCGCACCCGATGCTCCAGTACCTCGCCCAGGGCGCCTGTCAGGCGCTCGAAGACGCGGTCGCGCTCGCCGACGCGGTGGCCGATCACGAGACCCTCGCGGCCGGGCTGGCCGCCTACGAGGCGGCGCGCCTCGCCCACACGGCCCGGGTCCAGACGACGGCCCGGGTCTGGGGCGCCTTCTGGCACGTCCAACCGGAGGAGCAACCGGCCCGAGACGCGCACCTGCTTCACCGGTCCCCGACCGACTACGGCGTCGCCGACTGGCTCTATGGTCACGGTGCCGCCCTGGCCTCTTCGTCCTAACCCCACCCACTGCTTCGACGCACACGTCATCCAAGGAACCGAGGTTACCGATGCAACGCAAGAAGTTTCTCGCCGCCGCCGGCGCGACGACCGCCGCCCTGGCGACACCACGCTTCACGCTGGCCGCCGGACCCGCCGCGACCGTCAGAGTCGGGTTCCTCGATTCGTTCAGCGGCATCTTCTCCGATCTCGGCGCGGTGCACCGCGCCGGTGCGCTGCTCGCGCTGGAAGATGCGAACGCGCGCGGCCGCGTGAAGTACGAGTTCGTCTTCGGCGACGACGGCTCGAAGCCGGCGATCGCGACGACCGAGGCACAGCGCCTGATCACGCAGGAGAAGGTCGACGTGCTCTGCGGTGGGACGTCGTCGGCCAACGGGCTCGCACTCGGCGAGGTCGCGCTGCGCAGCGGGATCTTCAACCTCTTGATCGGGCCGCAAGATTCGAGCATCACCGGCGCCAGGGCGACGAAGCTGACCTACCGTTTCGGGCCGAACGTGCGGATGGCGCTGGCCCCGGTCTTGCGCCGCGCGCTGGCGTTGGGCAAGAAGTGGTACTTCATCCAGGCCGACTACGCCCTGGGCAAGGATGCCTACGCGCAGACATCGGCGGCGCTCTTGCGCGCCGGCGGCCAGGAGGTCGGTCACGACATCATCCCGCTCGGCACCGCGGACTTCTCGTCGGTGCTCACCAAGGTAGGGAACAGCGGGGCCGACTTGCTGATGCTCTGCAACAGCGG
>JBEKLD010000078.1:0-13493 GCA_050010375.1 Vulcanimicrobiaceae bacterium | reverse complement strand
ACACGGCCGAAGTCGTCGCGGAGCGCTACGGCGTCTCGCGCGAGCGGCAGGACGAGTACTCGCTGCTCAGCCAGCAGCGTACGGCGGCCGGTCAGGCCACCGGGCGCTTCGACGCTGAGATCGTCCCGCTGCCGAGCCGCAAGGCCGTCACCGACAAGGCGACGGGTGCGGTCTCGTACGAAGACGTCGTGCTCGCGCAGGACGAGGGCAACCGGGCCGACACGACGCTGCCGGGTTTGGCGAAGCTCGAGCCCGTGCGCGGCCCCGGCAAGACGATCACCGCCGGTAACGCGAGCCAGCTCTCCGACGGCGCCTCGGCCTGCGTCGTGATGGACGCGGCGCTCGCCTCGAAGCGCGGGATCCAACCGCTGGGCTTCTACCGCGGGATGGTCGTCGTCGGGCTCGAGCCCGACGAGATGGGGATCGGGCCGATCTACGCGATCCCCAAACTGCTCGAGCGCCACGGCTTGAGCGTCGACGACATCGACCTCTGGGAGCTCAACGAGGCGTTCGCGGTGCAGGCACTCTACTGTCAGGAGAAGCTCGGCATCCCGCTCGAACGGTTCAACGTCGACGGCGGAGCGATCGCGATCGGCCACCCGTACGGGATGAGCGGCGCGCGCATGACCGGTCACGCGCTGATCGAAGGCAAGCGCCGCGGTGCGAAGCACGTCGTCGTGACGATGTGCGTCGGCGGCGGCCAAGGCGCGGCCGCCCTGTTCGAGGTCGCCTAGTGTTCGCTACCGCCGATGGTCATGCCGCCGTCGATCACCAGCACCTGGCCGGTCATGAACGCACCGGCTTTCGAGGCCAGGAAGATCGCCGCGCCGGCGATCTCGTCGGGTTCGCCGATGCGGCGCAGCGGGTAGTTCTTGATCGCCGCGGCATAGATGTCGGGGTCTTCCCACAGCCGGCGCGCGAAGTCGGTGCGGATGATCGCCGGCGCGATCGCGTTGACCCGCACGTTGCTCGGGCCGTACTCGACCGCCAGGTTGCGCACCAGTTGGAAGTCGGCCGCCTTCGAGATGCCGTAGGCGCCGAGCATCGCGTTCCCCTTGATCCCCGCGATGCTCGAGATGACGATCACGCTGCCCTCACCGCGTTCGACCATCTGCGGGACGACCATCTGGCAGAGCCAGATGTTACTGCGCACGTTGCTGGCCATGATCTTGTCGAAGGCGTCGTCGGTGATGTTCAGCAGCGGCCCGAAGTAGGGGTTGACCGCCGCGTTGCAGACCAGCACGTCGATCCGCCCCCACTCCTCGAGCGTCCGGTCGACCAGCCCTTGCAGGGCGGCACGGTCCGAGATGCTCGCCGCATAGGCGATCGCCTTCCCACCCTTGGCGACGATCGCGTCGGCCACCGCGATGCAGGCGTCGGCTTTGCGGCTCGAGATCACGACCTTCGCGCCCGCCTCCGCCATCCGCTCCGCGATCGCACGGCCGATCCCCCGCGAGGATCCGGTGATCAGCGCGACTTTTCCCGAGACGTCGAACAGCATCCCTCTCTCCGTTCTCTGACGAGGCACCCCCGATGGATCTAGCCTTCAGCCCCGAACAGCGTGCGTTTCGCGACGAAATCCGCGAGTTCATCACGACGCACCTGCCGGAGGACATCCGGCGCAAGGTGCAAGCCGGCGACCCCCTCGAGAAAGACGATTACTATCGCTGGCATCGGATCCTGTTCGAGCGCGGCTGGGCCGCACCGGGCTGGCCGGCGGAGCACGGTGGGACCGGCTGGGACGCGATTCGGCGGCACATCTTCTACGAAGAGTTCGCCTACGGCTGGGCGCCGCGGATGTTGCCGTTCGGCTTGAACATGGTCGCGCCGGTCATCATGGAGTTCGGTAACGACGCGCAGAAGGCGCGCTACCTGCCGACGATCCTCTCGGGTGAGGAGTTCTGGTGCCAGGGATATTCCGAGCCAGGCTCGGGCTCCGACCTCGCTTCGCTCTCGACCAAGGCCGAGCGCAAGGGCGACGTCTACCTGGTGAACGGGACGAAGACGTGGATCACGGCGGCACAATGGTCCGACTGGATCTTCGTGCTCGCGCGGACCGATCCGACGGTGAAGAAGCAGGACGGGATCTCGTTCATCCTGATCGACATGCGTTCGCCGGGCGTGACGGTGCGGCCGATCGTGACGATCGACGGCGGCAAGGAGATCAACGAGGTGCACCTCGAGAACGTCGAGGTGCCGGTCGCGAACCTGGTCGGCACCGAAGGCGGCGGCTGGACCTACGCCAAGTTCCTGCTCGAGCACGAGCGCACCGGGACGGCCGGCATCGCCGGCTGCCGGCAGATGCTGACCACGCTGCGCGAGATGCTCGACCGCGAGGGCATCGACGATCGGCGGCTCGACGAACGGATCGCCGAAGTCGACATCGAGCTGACCGCGCTCGCCTTCACCGAGCTGCGCGTGCTGGCCGCCGAGTCGGCCGGCAAGCGGCCGGGGCCGGAGTCCTCGATCCTCAAGATCAAGGGCACCGAGATCCAACAGGCGCTGACGGAGCTCGCGCTCGACGCCGGCGGCCCCTACTTCGAGGTGCCGCTCGCGCGGCGCTACTACAACTTCCGCAAAGCCTCGATCTACGCGGGCTCGAACGAGATCCAAAAGAACATCATCGCCAAGCAGATCCTGAAAGTGTAGTGGGTTCGCGTACCGCGAACCCGTCGCGTTCGGCCTGCGGCCGATCCGCCCAAAAGGAATAGTCAAAGATGGATTTCACCCTCACTCCCGAGCAGCTGCTCATCAAGGACAGCGTCGCGCGGTTCGCCGCCGAGAACGGCGCGGGCAAGCGCGCCGATCACTGGAAGCAGTTCGCCGAACTGGGTTGGCTCGCGATCGGCTCGCCCGAAGACCTGGGCGGCTTCGGTGGCCCGGTCGAGACGCTGCTCGTCATGGAGCAGTTCGGCCGCGGTCTGGTCGTCTCGCCGTACGTCGCGCAGGTCGTCTTCGCGGGCGCGATCCTGCGCGCCGCCGGCCGGACCGATCTGCTCGAAGAGCTGGCCGAAGGACGCGAGCGCTTCACGGTCGCCTACGAGGAGCCGCACGCGCGCTACGATCCGGCGCAGGTCGAGACGAGCGCGACCAAGGGCGCCGACGGTTGGACCTTGCAGGGCACGAAGGTCCGCGTCCTCGATGCCGGCAGCGCGCAGACGCTGCTCGTCTCGGCGCGCACGGGGGCGGGCGTCTCGCTCTTCGCCGTGCCGGCCGACGCGCCGGGGGTGGCGCGAACTGCCTATCCGTCCGAGGATGGGTACGATGTCGCCGACGTCGTGCTTGGCGGCGTCAAGGTCGGTGCCGGAGCACTCGTCGGCGGTGACGGCGGCGGGCTCGCGCTGCTCGAAGCGGGTCTCGACTACGCGACCGCGGCGGTGTGCGCCGAGGCGCTCGGCCTGTGCGCGCTGATGCTCGAGGCGACGGTCGACTACACCAAGCAGCGCTATCAGTTCGGCGTCCCGCTCAGCTCGTTCCAGGCGCTGCAGCACCGCATGGCCGAGATGTACGTCGAGCTCGAGCTGCTGCGGTCGATGGCCTATCTCGCCGCGATGACTCTCGAAGACGATACCGATCCGATCGCGCGCAAGCGCGGCATCTCGGCGGCGAAGGCGCAGATCGCCAAGTCCGGCCGCTTCATCGGCCAGCAAGCGATTCAGCTCCACGGCGGGATCGGGATGAGCGAGGAGTACAAGGTCGGGCACTACTTCAAGCGGATGACGCTGGTCGAGCGGCTGTTGGGCGATCGCGACTACCACCTCGCGCGCTACGTCGCGCTGCGCGGCGCGACGGCCGCCCAGCCGGTTCCCGTCTAGCGCCAAGGTGCTTGCGTCGGCCGCGCTTCGCTGCTCGGTCTTCGGGGCGGCCGCGTTGATCGCGGGCGCTCTAGGCGACTTTACCGTCGAGCGGATCGCCGACGCCGGGATCTTCGGCGCGCGCTACGTCGATCATGATCAGAGCGCCGTCGGCGTGACGATCGTGCTCGGGCTGGGGCTCGCCTTCGCCGTCGCGCTCCTGCGCCTGGGCGCGCTGCTCGGCGCGGTCGACGCGCGCCGGCGGGCGGCCTGGCGGCGCGCCAGTGCGCGCCTGTTCGCCCCGCGCGCGGTGCTGCGCGCGCTGCCGTTCCTGCTCGCCCTGCAGTGCGCGACGGTGTTCGCGATCGAGAGTGCGGAAGCGCTCGCGGTCGGCGCGCCGCCGCCGCACGGTCTGCTCTGGCTCGGCGCGCCGGTCGCGATCAGCCTGGCCTTCCAGTTGGCGATCGGTCTGCTCTGCGCGCTGGCGCTGACGACGACGCTGCGCGCGCTACTCGGCTGGTGCGCGGCGCTCGTCGCCGGCGTGCTCGACGTCGTCTTGGCGACCCTCGCGGGACCACCGCGCCCATGTCTGGCGGCACGGGCCGAGGCTCCACTCCTCGCGGCCCGCGGCCATCGCGCGCGCCAACGCGGCGAACGCGCGCCCCCGTTCCTCACCACGCTCGCCTAATTCGCAGCGTCCGGGCGCCGGTGCGCCCCCGTGAGGAGAGATCATGGTCGAAAAAAGCCGCGCGCTGATCGCCGCTCTGGCGATCGGCCTCATCCTCGTCGGCAGCGCCCGCGGCGCGAGTGCCGCCGAGGCGACGACCGGCGTTTTGGTCGGGACGGTCACGACCACCGACGGTCAGCCACTGGCGGCGGCGCACGTCACCGTCGCGTCGCCCTCGGGTCGCTACGAGGTGACGACCGACGCGCAAGGGCGCTTCACGCTGGTCGGCGTCGTCCCCGACAGCTACGTCGTCTCGGTCGACGCGCGCGGCTACCAGACGCTCGTGCGGCAAGGCGTGCTCCTGTTGCCCGGACAGTCGGATCGCGTGACGTTCCGTCTGGAGCGGCGCTTGGAGACGATCGGGTCGACGCGCGGGGGTACCGCCGCGTTCACTCTCGGGTCGACGACCGACACGTTCACCGTCAGCGGTGACGCCGCGCGCGCCACGACGCCGAACGAGAACGCCTCGGGGCTGGCGCAATACAACGCGGGCACGGTGCAGGGAGCGATCGCCGCCGTCCCAGGCGTCGACATCGACGTGTTCGGCAACGCGATCGTGCGGGGCGGTAAGGTCTCCGACGCGGTCTTCGACTTCGACTCGGTACCGATTCCGCAAGGACTGATCGCCGAGCCCGGCGGGAACATCGTCGGAGCGCAGCTCTCGACGGTCGGGATCGCCGCGACGACGGCGACGCTGGGCGGCTTCGGCAACGAGAGCCAGAATGCGCTGGCCGGCGTCATCGACGAGATCCCGCTCATCGGCACCTACCCGCAGCGCGAGACGTTCGAGCTGGGCACCGGGATCGGCTCGCAATACGACTCGTTCCGCTGGCAGAACCAGTGGGCGACGCCCGATCTGAAGTGGCGCTTCGCCTTCTCGACGGATTGGAGCAGCGAATACTTTCCGTACGGTGACGGCCACACGTTCTACCCCTCGGAGGAAGGGACGTACGGCCTGGCGCTGCAGACACGCGGCGAGGCGGCCTCGGTCGCCAACGTGCACTACGCGCTGACGCCGCACGACGATCTGAGTTTCTTGGCGCTGATGGGCGAGGCGAGCTACACGCAGTACGACCTCCCGTATCCGGGCGAGACCCTGGGGTCATTCGGGTATCCCGCCGGCGCCGACGCCGGCGCGCAAGCGAACTTCGCGTCGGGGTTGCAGGGGTCATACGACATCCTCAAGCTCGGCTGGACGCACAGCGGCGCGCAGGCGGTCACGCGCGCGCAACTCTACCAGTCGCAGTACGGCGCGCAGGCCGGCGGCCCGTTCTGGGACGATCTCTCCTTCCCGGACGGCATCATCTCGCTGGTCATGCATCAGGGTGGTCGTGAGAACGGGTTGATGTTCGATGTCCAGAACGTCTCCGACGCGCGCAACCGGGTCGACTACGGCGCCTCGTACCGCGAGAACAACAGCTACCTCGATCAGATCGTCCCCACCGCGGACGAGTTCATCACCTCGAATCCGACGCTCTTCACGGGCCTGGCCTATCTGGGCGACACCTGGACGGTCACGCCGCGGTTCGACGTCTCCGGCACGGCGCGGTTCGACCGCACCCATATCGTCACCAGCGACGGCCCCAGCTACAACGTCGCCGCGCTCGATCCGCACCTCGGATTCGCATACCGGCTTGGCAGCAACTACGCCGTGCGCGCGACGCTCGACCACACGACCGTCGCGCCGGTGCCGCTGGAGACGGACCGGGTCGACACGTCCAACCTCACTCCCGATGTTCCACTCGCGCCGGAGATTACGAACGTCGGCGCGTTGTCGTTCGAAGGGCGCGGGCGCACGCAGTTCCGCTTCACCTATTACGTAGAGCACGAGAGCAATCGCATCGACGTGTTGCCGGCGAACTTCCGCTCGGCGATCCAGGCTGGCGAGAACCCCGGCGGCATCGGCATCCCGACCAACGCCGGCGCGCTGCTGGCGCACGGCGTAGAGCTCTGGGCGCGCAACGGCAACCTCTCGTTCGACGGCAACTACATCCGTGGCTACTCTTCGAGTGCCTCACAGTTCGCCTACAACGACCTCAATCCGGCCGCCATCGCCGCCAATGCGCTGATCCCGCTCAGCTACGTCCCCGATTTCAGCGCGCTCGCCTCGTACGAGTTCCACCTGACCCCGCGCTTGCGCATCTCGCCGGAGATCTCGTACGAGAGCGGATTCCCCTACGGCAACGGGACGATGATCTACACGATCGGTGCCAACGGGAAGCCCGAGCTCGTTCCCAATGACAACTACATCAATCCCGGCTACAACTACTACTTCTTGGCGAACCCGAACCTGCCGTACAACGCGACGACAAATCCGTACGTCGCCACGCTCGGCACGCCCGAAGGACCGCTGCCGAACTCGCTGCACGCCCCGCCGCAGACGCTGGCCTCGCTGCACCTCGAGTACGACCTCACGCCGCGGCTCACGCTGATCTTCGACGTCGTCAACCTGCTCGGCACCGCGACCCCGACCGGCTACCAGTCCAACCCGTACCTGATCGGCCCGCCGGGCTACAAGGGCGGGAACCCGAACTACCAGCAGGCGTACGGGAACGTGCTGGCCGGCTGCAATCCCTCACCGACGCCGTGCGGGAACCCGTACACGCTCGGGAACGGGATCCCGACCAACGACGGACAGACGCAGGCGGTGCCGTGGAACTACGGGACAGCCGGCTACGTCCCGCAGGGCTATCCGTTGGCCCGGACCTTCGTGCTGAAGTTGCGTTACCGCATGTGAACCGGTCGCGCGCCTACTCGAACGCGCATTGGCAGGATATCGTGAACTTGGTGTCCTTCTTCATGCGGCAAACCCAAGCTGTCTCGAACTTCTTGGTCTTCGGATTGTAGCGCAAAAGCGGCTTCGGCGCCGTCAGCTGAGCATCGACCGGTGGCTCGATGTCGACGTAGCACGTACCACCATCCCCGCACGCCCCGTCGCACTTGACGCCTTTCGCGTTGAGCTCTTTTTCGATCATGCCCGTTATGCGCGCGATTGCTCCAGCCGTCGTCTCCTCTTCCGTCTTTGCGCTGAACCCAAAGGCTTTTACCGTCAGGGTGAACCCTGCTTCATCGTCGCATGCCATCGTCGATCGCCCCTCCGAGCTTACTCTACTCAGGAAGTATAGCATACAGGCGACGCGCTGGCTACGAGCGGTGGCGGGCGAAGAGCGGCTCGGCGAAGGGTTTGACGAACCAGGGCAGGGTACCGCGCACCATGTCGTCGACGCGGCCGTTCGATTCGGCCAGCGCTTCGACGACGGTCGAGTGCCGAAGGTCCTGGCGCAGATCGCGCGGGATCGGGAAGAAGAGCAGGACGTAGACGACGGCCCAGCAGACGATCAGCACCTTCGCGACGCCGATCGCCGCGCCGCCGATCCCGTTGCCGATCCCGATGATCGGCAGCTTGGCGATGTGGGAGAGCAACGACGAGATCGTCATCAGCACGGCGTAGACGAGCACCGCGAAGACCGCCATGCCGACGACGTGCGCCGACCCCGGCCCCACGTGCAGCAGGTTCTCCGCGGTCGTGTCGAGCGTCCCCGGGTAGAGCAGCGCGGCCCAGACGGCCGCGGCGAGCGCGACGAAGCCACCGATCTCGGCGACGAAGCCGCGCTTCCAGCCCTTGAGGGCGAACAGCAGCGCGAAAGCCGCGACGACGAGATCCGGCCAGACGATCACGTGCGCAGCTCGGCGCCGAAGCGCTCGCGCAGCCGCGCGACGATCCGAGCCAGGGCGGCGTCGGCGTCCGCGTCGGTCAAGGTCGCCTCGTTGCTCTGGAAGACGATCCGCAGCGCGAGCGACTTGCGTCCCTCGCCGACCTGCGGTCCGCGGTACTCGTCGAACGCGCGCGCCTCGTGCACGAGCGCTTCCTCCCGCACCGCCGCGGTCAGATCGCCGGCCAGCACCGCCAGCGGAACGACGACGGCCAGGTCGCGATCGAGCGGAGGGAACTTCGCCGGGGCGACGTAGTGCGGCGTCACCCGCGGCGGCAGCGCATCGACGAGCACGGTCGCCAGCGCCGTCGCGTCCTCGACCTCATAGGCGCGCGCCAGGCGCGGATCGATGACGCCGACGAAGGCGACGACCCGCTCGCCGACGTGCAGCGCCGCCGTCTTGCCGGGGTGCAAGGACGGATACGTCCCGCGCTCGACCTGCGCGTCGACGCCCAGCGTGCGGCGCAGCAGCGCCAGCACGTCGGACTTCAGGCGCAGGAACGCGTCCGCGCCGGCTTGCAGCGTGGTCAGCTCGACCCGCTCGCGCGGCGCCGGCTGCGCGTCGGCGAAGACGCTGCCGAGTTCGAAGACCCGGTACGGTCGCACCGCGCGGTCGCGCGCGGCGAACTCGAGCAGCGCCGGCGCGAGCGAGAAGCGCATCCAGCGCTGGTCTTCACTGAGCGGGTTGCTGATCTCGACCACGTCCTCGACCGCGACGCCGTTCGTGCGCCAGGTTTGGGCGACGGCCGCCGGCTGCAGCGAGAGCGAGAGCACCTCGGTGTAGCCCAGCGCCTCCAGCGTCGTCGCCAGCGCCGTCTGGTGCTCGAAGGCGGCGCTGTCGATCGCCTGCGGCGGCACCGCCGGGACCTCGGCCCGCACGCGGTCGTAGCCGACGACGCGCGCGACCTCCTCGACCAGGTCGGCCGCGATCAGCACGTCGCCGCGCCAGTTCGGTGGGCGGACGGCGAACCCGTCGCCCTCGCGCGCAACGGTGAAGCCGAGCGAACGCAGCGCGCGCTCGATCTCCTCCGGCGCGACGGCGAAGCCCAGCAGCCGCTCCACCTCGCCGGCCGGCAACTGCACCGGCGCGGGATCGGGGGCCGGCCGACCGGCGGCGCGCGGCATCCGCACGCTCCCGCCCTCCTGCTCGAGCAGCCGCGCCGCACGCGCCGCGCCGGCGTCGGCGAACGCGATCGGCAGCGACTTCTCGAACCGCGACGAGGCCTCGGTGCGCAGCTTGAGCGCGGCGCTCGCGCGCCGGATGCGCGGCCCGGTCCAGGCCGCGGCCTCGATCAACACCTCGGTCGTCGTCGCGACGACCTCGCTGCGCAGGCCGCCCATGATCCCGGCCAGCGAGGTCGGGCCCTCCGCATCGCAGATCACGATCGCGCGCGGGTCGAGGACGCGCTCTTGCTCGTCGAGCGTCACGAAGCGCTCGCCTTCGCGCGCGTCGCGCACGATCAGCTGGCCGCCGGCGATCCGCTGCTCGTCGAAGCAGTGCAACGGCTGACCGATCTCGAGCATGACGAAGTTCGAGATGTCGACGATGTTGTTGATTGGGCGCTGCCCGGCCAGCGCGAGGCGAATCCGCATCCAGGCCTTGGCCGGCCGCACCCGAAGCCCGCTCGCGCGCTGGAAGACGAAGCGCTGGCAGTCGACGGTCTCGATCGTGACCCGCGTATCGTCCGGCCCGTCGATGTAGCCGACGCCCGTCTGCGGCTCGCGCAGCCGCGTGCCGAACGCGGCGGCCAGCTCGCGCGCCAAACCGACGATCGAGAGCGCATCCGGCCGGTTCGGCGTGACGTCGACCTCGAGCACCGGGTCGGTGAGCCGGAACCGCGCGACGACGTCGGTCCCCGGTGCGAGGTCGATGTCGAGCTGCAAGATACCGTCTTCGAACCACTCGGCGGGCAACCCCAGCTCGTCGGCCGAGCCGAGCATCCCCTCCGAGGCGATCCCGCGCATCGTCCGCGGCGCGATCGTCAGGCCACCGGCGAGTTGCGCGCCGATCAACGCGACCGGGACGATCTGCCCGGCCGCGACGTTCGTCGCCGCGGTCGCGATCGTCAGCGTCTTTTCGCCGCCGACGTCGACCGTGCACAGTTGCAGCCGGTCGGCGTTCGGATGCGGCGCCACCGCGGCGAGCTTGCCGACCACGACGTGCGTCAACGCCGGCCGCGTCTCGACCTCGTCGACCGGAAAGCCGAGCGACGCCAAGCGCGCGACGATCGCCGGGGTGTCGTCGGGCAAGTCGACGTAGTCGCGCAGCCAGGCCAGCGGGACGCGCACGCTACGAGAGCTCCGCTGCGAAGCCCGGCGGGTTTTCGATGAACGCGCGGATGTCGTCGATCTCGTTGCGCTTCATAGCGATGCGTTCGAGGCCGCAGCCGAAGGCCCAGCCGGTGACCTGCTGCGGATCGTACCCGACGGCACGCAGCACGTTCGGGTGGACCATCCCGCTGCCGCCGATCTCGATCCAGCCGCTCCCGCCGCAGGTGCGGCACGTCCCGCCCGCGCCGTGACACGCCGGGCAGTTCACGTCGACTTCGGCCGACGGTTCGGTGAACGGGAAGAACGACGGCCGGAAGCGCACGTCGGCGTCGGGGCCGAACAGCTCGCGGCACATGCCGACCAGCATCCCCTTGAGGTGGCCGAAGTGGACGCCGTGCCCGACCAGCAACCCTTCGACCTGGTGGAACTGGTAGAGGTGGCGCGCGTCGACCGCGTCGCGGCGATAGCACTTGCCGGGGACGATGACGGCGATCGGCGGACCGTGTTCGCGCATCGAGCGCACCTGCATCGGTGAGGTATGCGTGCGCAACAACAGGTCCGGGCGCAGATAGAACGAGTCAAGCCCTTCGCGCGCCGGATGGTCGGGCGGGATGTTGAGCGCGTCGAAGTTGTTCGCGTCGGTCTCGATCTCGGGGCCGAGCACGACGGCGAAGCCGTGGCGCGTGAAGTAGCGCGCGACCTCGATCGCGACCCGGCGCACCGGATGCAGCGCGCCGAGCGAGGCCGGCGGACCAGGGAAGGTGACGTCGATCGTCTCGCTCAGCGCGGCGTCCAGGGCGGAGCGCTCGACCCGCGTCAGCGCTTGGACCAGCTTCGCCTCGAGCGCCTCGGCGGCGGCGTTGACGATCTTCCCGGCGCCGGGGCGTTCCGCCGCCGGCAGCGCGCCGATCGCGCGCCGCACGGCCGTCACCTCACCGCTGCGTCCGAGATACGCGACGCGGACCTCGTCGAGGGCGTGCGCGTCCGACGCCTGGGCGACCGCCTCGTCGAAACGCGCCGCCAGCGCCGCGAGGGTCGCTTCGAGTTCACTCATGCCGATCGTGGTCATACGTCTATGCGAAACGCCCGATCCTGGTGGACCGGGCGTTCAGGGGCTTCGTTCTCGATGCGCGCGCGTCCGCTTTGGACGCACCGGCGCGTCAGCCGGTCGCCGACGGGTGCAGATGCCGGTACATCAAGTATGCGCGGACCGAGCCCGTGGTGGCGAACAGTTTCCAGAAGACTTCGGAAGTGCGCATGGCGTCGGCCGTTCCCCTCTCCCGTTCTCGGTGCTTGCGCGCGCTGGCGCGGCGAGGTGTAGGCGGAGTATAGCACCGGTCGAAATGGCCGCCAAGTCTTGACAGGACAGGGTTTTTCGGCGACTTGACAGCCTACTTGACACGCGCCGATTCGTACAGGACGATGCTCCCCGCCACCGCCGCGTTCAAGCTCTCGGTCGCCTCGGTCTGCGGGATGCGGACGGCGCGGTCCCAACGGGGGAGCCAATCACGTACCCCCCGCCGCTCGTTCCCTACGGCCAGGACGGCGTCGGCGGGGAGCCCCACCTGCCGCAGGTCCTCGCCCTCGCGATCGGTCGCGACCAGCGGCCGGCCCGCGGCGGCGGTGAGATCGAGCACCTCGTCGGCGTCGACGGTCGCGACCGGGAGCCGGAAGATCGACCCCATCGCGGCGCGCACGACCTTCGGCGCGTACGGATCGGCCCCGCCGCGCCCGAACAGCACGCCGGCCGCGCCGAAGGCCTCGGCTGAGCGCACCAGCGTGCCGGCGTTGCCCGGATCGCCGACCCCCGCCAGCAGCAAGACGACGCCGGGCCGGGCAAGCACCGCCGCCGGGTCGTCGACCGGGAGATCGAACACGGCGACCAGGCCGCTGGGCGTCTCGACGTCGGAAAGGCGAGCCAGGACGCGTTCGGGGACCAGGTGTACCGGGATCCCCTCGGTTTCGTACGCGGCGGCGTCGAAGCGGGCGAGCCCTGCCTCGCTTGCAAAGATTTCGCGCGGCCGCAGCCCGCTGCGCTGCGCCTCGGCGAGCAGCGTCGGTCCCTCGGCGGCGAAGCGCTGCGCGGTGCGGCGGCCGCGCGGCGTGCGCAAGTCGCGGACCGCTTGGATGCGCGGGTTGTGGGGGGCCAACGGGATCGGCACCCGGCCCGCTTCCCGCTGCCGCTGGGGACCCCCGCCCAGCTGGACGAAGAGCGCGCCGGTGAGGGATCCACGTCTGCCGGAGATCGCGCTCTTGCTGCTCATCGCCGTCCTGATCGCGCTCGGCGCGCAGCCGGTGCTGCATCTGCTCGCGGCCAACCGGCTCTTGGGGACGATCGTCTTGGCGGTCGCGCTCGTCGCGGCCGTGCTGGCGATCCGGCGCGCCTACGATCCGGCCTCGCCGACCGTGCGCGCCGACGTCACCAAGTACGTCGCCTACTGCGTCGCCGCCGCGCTGGCGTTGGTGACGATCGACTGGGGTCCGCACTGGGCGATCCGCGCCTGCATCACCGCGGCCGAGGTAGCGGTCGCGTTCGATATCGTTACGATCGTGGCGCGACCGCGCGCCGTCGGAGGCTGACATGCCGGTTTTCGTCACTGGGGGTTCGGGTTTCATCGGGCGCAGCGTCGTGCGCGAGCTGCGGCTACGCACCCACCTCGTGCGCACGCTGGCGCGCGGCGACGCGGCGGAGCGGAGCGCGCGCGAGCTGCACGCCGAGCCGGTGCGCGGTTCGCTGGCGGACCTCGACCTGCTGCGCGCCGAGGCGTCGCAGGCGGACGCCGTCGTCCACTGCGCGTTCGACTACAGCGGCAACGGCGTCGCACTCGAGCGCGCGGCGCTCGAGGCCCTGCTCGACGCGTTGCCGCCCGGTCGCACGTTCGTCTACACCAGCGGTTCGTGGGTCTACGGATCGCGCGGCGACGCGCTGGTCGACGAGACCGCGCCGCTCGCGCCGCTGCCGATCGTCGCCTGGCGGCCGGCGCACGA
>JBEKLD010000077.1:0-14557 GCA_050010375.1 Vulcanimicrobiaceae bacterium | reverse complement strand
CGTTTCTCTCTCCTCGCCGATAAAGTCAGGCGCGCGCCGCGAGGCGGTGCGCCGCCGCGGCGTCCCGCAAGCGGTCGAGCGCGGCCCGCGCCGCCTCCCAGGGCGCGTCGTCGGGCGGCAGCTCCAGCACCACCCACGTGCCGCCCGCCGCGGCGGCGACCGCGGCCGGATCGTCGTCGGGCGTCGCGGTCACGGCCGGCAGCAGCCGGCGGCCACCCGGCTCGCCGGGTGGGAGCAAGGCGGGCGGGCACGCCCGTAACCAGGCGCTGTCGACGTCCTTGAGCAGGTGCTTCACCGCGGCGAGGTCGTCGCCGAGCGTCCCGGGTTGGGGCGGGACGACGACCGTGACGTTGACTGCCTTGGCCGCCTTCGATACGGCTTTGGCGGCCAGGACGGTCGCCGCGAAGGTCGCCGCCGGGACCTCACCGGGCGGCGGGAGGGTCGTGCGCACGACCGCGGCGCCGAAGCGAGCCGCCAGCCCCAGCACCCGCTCGCGCGCCTCCGCCGGCGTCAGCGGGTCGAGCAGCCCCGGCGCCTCGAGGCCAAACGGGACGATGCCCAGGTCGACCGCGACCTTGCGGACCTGGGCGACGTAGTCCGGGTCGCCGCGGGGGAAGTCGGCGGCCGCGACCAGCACGCCGTCGACGTCGAGCGCGTTCGCGCAGCGCTCGACCCACTCGAGCTGCGTGAGGGCGCCGGCCGCAAGCGGTCGGCGGAACGACGAACTCGAAAGGGCGAGACGCATCGCCCGTCGTTTTCACCGGAAGGCCGCTGCGACCATCGTACCGCCATGATCGACCGTCAGACGCTCGCCAACCTCGTCCCGCTCGCCGCCGTCACGCTGGCGCTGGCGGAGTATCTGTTCGACCACACCGTGCCGCGCTATGCGAGCCCGTGGTTCTGGCTGACGCTGGTCGCGACCGTCGGGTTGCTCGTGCTCGTGCAGGTGCTGCGCTTCACCGGGGCGCGCCGCACCCCCACGGCGAAACCCGACTACTCCGCCACCACGCTGATTCGCCGCCGCTCCGATACCGACGACCGAGGATAGACCGCACCGATGCAACTCCTGGAATCCCCGACGCTGGCCGTCCAAGATCCCGCGCTGTACGCCGCGATCGAGCACGAGGAACGCCGTCAGCGCGACAACCTTGAGTTGATCGCCTCGGAGAACTACGCCAGCCGCGCGGTCCGCGAAGCGACGGCGAGCGTGATGACCAACAAGTACGCCGAAGGGTATCCCGGCCGGCGCTACTACGGCGGCTGCGAGTTCGTCGACGTCGCCGAGACGCTGGCGATCGAGCGCGTCAAGGCGCTCTTCCGCGCCCAGCATGCCAACGTTCAGCCACACGCCGGCGCGCAGGCCAACATGGCGGTCATGATGGCCGTGCTGGAGCCGGGCGACACGTTCCTGGGGATGTCGCTGGCGCACGGTGGCCACCTGACGCACGGCTCGAAGGTCAGCTACAGCGGGAAACTCTACAACGCGGTCGCCTACGGCGTGCGCCGCGACACCGAGCGCATCGACTACGACCAGGTGCTGGCGCTGGCGCGCGAACACAAGCCCAAGCTGATCGTCGCCGGCGCGAGCGCGTATCCGCGCGAGATGGACTACGCGCCCTTCCGCGAGATCGCCGACGAAGTCGGCGCGCTGCTGATGGTCGACATGGCGCACATCGCGGGGCTGGTCGCGGTCGACCTGCATCCCTCGCCGGTCCCGCTGGCCGAGTTCGTCACCTCGACGACGCACAAGACGCTGCGCGGCCCGCGCGGCGGCCTGATCCTGTGCCAAGAACCGTACGGTGCGGCGATCGACAAGAGCGTCTTCCCGGGGATCCAGGGCGGCCCGTTCATGCACATCATCGCGGCCAAGGCCGTCGCGTTCAACGAGGCGCTGCAACCGTCGTTCCGCACCTACCAGCAGCACGTCCTCACCAACGCGAAGGCGATGGGCGAGGAGCTGCAGCGCGCCGGCGCGCGGCTGGTCGGCGGCGGCACCGACACCCACCTGCTGCTGGTCGACTTGACGCCCAAAGGCCTCACCGGGAAGGCCGTCGAGCAATACCTCGACGGGATTCGCATCACCGTCAACAAGAACGCGATCCCGTTCGACCCGCAGAAGCCGGCGGTGACCAGCGGGATCCGCATCGGCACGCCCGCCATCACCTCGCGCGGCTTCGACGAGGCCGAGGCGCGCGAAGTCGGCCGCATCATCGGCGCGGCGCTCGACGACGTCCCCAACGGCACGAAGAAGGACGCCTTGCGCGCCCGCGTCGCCGAGCTGGCCGGGAGCCACGACGTCCCGTAGCGCACACGCCGCGATGGCGAGCAGCGGGCTGACGACGGAGCGGCTGCGGCTGGCGCCGCTGGTGCCGGACTACGCCGAGGCCGTGTGCGGCTACTACGCGCGCAACCGCGCCCACCTCGATCCGTGGGAGCCGGCGCGCGCGCCCGACTTCTTCACGCTCGCGTATCACCGGCGCGAGTTGGAGATCACCTGGCGCGCGCAGATTCGCGACGAGTGCGCGCGCTTCGCGGTCCATCTGCACGACCGGGACGAGGTGCTGGCGCTGATCAACCTGTGGGACATTCGGCGTGGCGCGATCCAGGCCGCGATCCTCGGGTACTCGGTCGATCGCGCGCACGAGGGACACGGCTACGTCACCGAGGCCGTGCGGGCGGTGATCGCGTACGCCTTCGGTGCGCTGGCGCTGCACCGGATCGAGACCAGCTACCATCCGACCAACCAGCGCAGCGGCCGCGTGTTACAACGGCTCGGCTTCAGCGTCGAAGGCTACGCACGCGACTATCTGTACATCGACGGCGCCTGGCGCGACGCGATCCTGGTCGGCTTGACGAATCCGGCCTGGCGGCCGGATTAAGAGCCCCTAGCGCGCGTCGGCGCGGTAGGCGAGTCGGAGCGAGCCCCAGCGCCGGCCGGCGACGTAGAGCGGGACCGCGAGGTCGTTGAGGACGACGCCGGTATCGCGGGCGTAACTCTGGACGCTCATCGGACGGTCGTCACTCGCCGGCCGGTCGAGCGCGACCCCGGCGGACTCGAAGGCGGCGCGCGAGGCGCGCAGCGGGATACGATCGGCGGCTTTCAATCCGACGCGCGCGGCGTGCAGCGCGACCGGGTCTTCGAAGAACCGCTTGACCCGGTTCCCGCTCAGGTCGCGCGCGCGGTCGCCGGTGATGTCTTGGCGGTAGTCGCGGCGGTGCATCGTCAGAAAGCCGTTCAGGTCGACGATGCACATGAAGACGACGGCCGGGTCGCGGTAGCCGTGCTCGTCGACGACCGCCGCGAGCGGGGCGTCGACCTCGGCGTCCCAGGACGTGTAGAACTTCGGCGGGTCGAAGCCGTCGCGGGGCGCGCGCGAGACGTCGCACAGCGGCGCGAGCCGCCGGATCGTCATGCCGTTCATCTCGCGGTAGTCGGTCGCGAACAGGTCGATCCCACGCCGGCGCAGCGGCTCGCAGGCCGCATCGAGGGCCGCCTCGGCGTCGACCGCCGCGGCGACCGCGCGGTCGTACATCCGGTCGACGATGCTCCCAACCCGGTAGCGGCCGAGGATCGCGTGCGCGGTGCGGTTCAGCTCGCCGCCGCCGGCGTCGCGCAGTGCCGCCGCGCGTTCGGCGCCGCGCACCGCCTCGTGGGTCGCCTCGGCGACGGTGCCGCGCACGTGGTCGAGCGCGGCCGACTGCTGGCCGGCGACGGCGGCGATCGCGGCGACCCGCTCGCCGGAGCGCTCGATCAGCGTGCCGATCTGCTGCAACTGCTCGCGCACCTGCGCGCCCTCGTTCGCCGCGTCGGCCAAGGTCGTGGCGTTCGCCTCGACGACCGTTCGCGTGCGGTGCGCCGAAGCGACCACGGTGCGAATCGTCTTCTCGACGTCCTTGGCGGCGACGCCGGCCTTGTCGGCGAGCTTGCGGACCTCGGCCGCGACGACGCCGAAGCCGCGCCCGTGCTCGCCGGCCCGCGCGGCCTCGATCGTCGCGTTGAGCGAGAGCAGGTGGGTCCGCTCGGCGATCTCGCGGATCGTGCTGACGAACTCGTTGATCCGGGTGACCTCGGCGTCGAGCGCGTCGACCTTTTCGCGTAGTTGCGTCGTGTCGTCGCTGCAGTGCTGGAGCTTGCCGAGGACCGCGTAGACGCCCTCGAGCGAGGTCGCCGAGGCGGCCCGCAGCTCGACCGCGATCGCGCTGGTCGCCGTCGTCAACTCGCTGACGTGCGCGGCGCCGGCGGCGCTCTCGCTGACCGCGGCTAAGATCGCATCGGCCCGCCGCGACTGCACCGCGGCGTCCTCGGCGACGCCGGCCAGCAGCTCGCCGGTCCGGGCGCGGGTCGACGCCTCGTTGATCGCCTCTTCGAGCGCGCGCAGGTCGGTCGCGAAGCGGGTCAGGACGCCGTCGAGCGCCGTCGCGAGGGCGCGTTCTTCGGGCGGCGCGTCGGGCGGGAGCGCCGGCCGGGCGCGTAGGTCGAGCGTCGCCGCTGAGGCGAGCGACGCGACGAAGTCCGACACGCGCAACGCTTGGCGTTCCGGTTCGGGTGCGTCAACGGCGAGCGGGAGGCGCGCCAACACGACCGCGGTGCCTCGTCATTCTCGAACTGGGTGGTGAGGAGCGTTGGGCTTGCGTGGCTGGAGGGAGCGAACCTGCGGAGGAAACCGACTCTTAACAGCCTGCGCCCGATGGTGCGGTGGGATAACGTGTTCTTAACGCGCGCCTGCCAGGCTTCCAGGTATGGATCATGCGTTCGGCATCTCAGCCGGGACGGCTATTCTGCTTCTCCTGGCCATCGGACTCGCGCTCTCGTTCGAGTTCGTCAACGGCTTCCACGACACGGCCAAC
The DNA here is from genome assembly GCA_050010375.1 of Vulcanimicrobiaceae bacterium. GTDB lineage: Bacteria > Vulcanimicrobiota > Vulcanimicrobiia > Vulcanimicrobiales > Vulcanimicrobiaceae > Vulcanimicrobium. The sequence continues at coordinate 9,709 of JBEKLD010000077.1, read as the reverse complement.
GCCGTCGCGACCGTCATCTACACGAAGGCGCTGCGACCGTGGCAAGCCGTCATCTGGAGCGGCGGTTGGAACCTGATCGGGGTACTGATCTCCAGCGGCGCGGTGGCGTTCGGTATCCTCGCGCTGTTGCCGGTCGAGCTCGTCCTCAACGTCGGCTCGGGGGCCGGGTTCGCGATGGTGTTCTCGCTGTTGGTCAGCGCGATCATCTGGAACCTGGGCACCTGGTACTTCGGGTTGCCCGCCTCGAGCTCGCACACGCTGATCGGCGCGATCATGGGCGTCGGCCTGGCGAATTCGGTGCTCTCGCCCGGGCACGTGTTCGGCGAAGGCGTGAACTGGGGCAAGGTCAGCGACACCGGCAAGGCGCTGTTGTTCTCGCCGATCATCGGCTTCGCCGTCTCCGCGGTGCTGCTGGTGGCGTCGAAGGCGGTCCTCAAAAAACACCCCGAGCTCTTCAAACCGCCGGAGGGTGACGCGCCGCCGACGCCGTGGATCCGCGGCCTGTTGATCCTGACCTGCACCGGCGTGAGCTTCTCGCACGGCTCGAACGACGGGCAAAAAGGGATGGGGCTGATCATGCTGATCCTGATCGGGATCCTGCCCGGCGTGTTCGCCGTCAACCCGTCGCTGGGCGGCGCGGCGCTGCAGGCGTTCACCGCGTCGAGCCAGAGCGCGCAGGGCGTGATCGAGCGTCACGTCCCGATCGGCGAGCGCGGCGCGAACGCCTTGCTTGCGAGCACGAGCGCCGGCAGCGTCGTGACCGGGAAGACCACCAACGACGTCGCCCTCTCGGCCTACCTCAAGGCGAGCGGCAAAGCCGATGCCCGCACCTGGTCGGCGCTGGCGGCGGTGAACCTCGCGCTCGTGCACACCGTTGCGAGCGTGAAGTCGCTCGGCGATCTGCCGCAGTCGCAGCGCAAGGAGCTGCGCAGCGACGCGTACCTGGTCGGCTCGTCGCTCGCCAAGCTGCAGTCGCAGCACCTGATCACCGCGACCGAGGCGACCACGCTCTCGTCGTACCGCAAGCTGCTCACGCAGGTGACGAACTTCATCCCGCTGTGGGTGAAGATCTCGGTCGCGATCTGCCTGGGGTTGGGCACGATGATCGGCTGGAAGCGGATCGTGGTGACCGTCGGCGAGCGCATCGGCAAGGCGCACTTGACCTACGGCCAGGGTGCGTCGGCCGAACTCGTCGCCTGGGGCACGATCCAAGCCGCCGACACCTTCGGTCTGCCGGTCAGTACGACGCACGTGCTCTCCTCGGGCGTCGCCGGAACGATGGCCGCCAACGGCTCGGGCGTGCAGGGTTCGACGATCCGTAGCATCGTGCTGGCGTGGCTGCTCACGCTGCCCGTCTGCGTCTTCCTCGGCTCGCTGCTCTTCGCGGGTGGATTGCTGCTGCTCGCCCGGATGGGGATCCATTAGACGGCGTGCTGCGCGAACTCCAGGGGCGGCCGGCCGCGCCGCGAACCCGCCTCGACGTGAGCGAGACACTGCTGGTCGTCGACCATCCGGCCGTCCAGGACCGCCTAGCCCGCATCCGTGACGTCTCGACCCCAACCCAAGTGTTCCGCCGGCTGGTCGAAGAGGCCGGACAGTTCCTCGCCTACGAGGCGACGCGGTCGCTGCCGCGCACCGAACTCGAGATTCAGACGCCGATCCAGCTGGCGCGGGTGCAGCGTATCGCGACCCGGCCCGTCGTCGCCCCGATCCTGCGCGCTGGGCTCGGGTTGTTGCCGGGGTTCCTGGCCGTCGTCGACGACGCGGTCGTCGCGCACTTGGGGTTCTACCGCGACCCGAAGACGCTGGCGGCGGTCCCGTACTACGCGAACATCCCCGACGACCTCGCCGCGCGCGAAGTCTTCGTGCTCGATCCGATGCTCGCGACCGGTCACTCCGGCTCGGCCGCGCTCTCGGTCCTGGCCGAGCGCGGCGCGCACTGGGCGACCTTCATCTGCTTGATCGCCGCGCCGGAGGGGATCGCCACCCTGCGCGCCGAGCACCCGAGCGTCCGCATCGTCACCGCCGCGGTCGACGAGCGCCTCAACGACCATGGTTATATCGTGCCAGGTCTCGGCGATGCGGGCGACCGCATGTTCGGCTCCACCAGTAGCGTTCCGGTCAGCGCGCGACTGGACTAGTGGCCACGGGCCCTCGGGAGAGGGGCAGCGAAGAGCGGTCGATGACCTGCCCACGCTGCGGCAAAGAGATGCACCAAGAGGAGAAGGACACCTCGTCCGGCCGTGACATGCGGACCTACTACTGCGGCCACTGCCGCGTATCGCACGTCGTCGACGCCGGCGAAGCCCTTTGGAAGGTGCTCTCCGAGGCCAGCCAGACGAAGACGTAGCGTCAGCCGCGCGCGTCTCGGCTGAACGCCGATGCGCGGCTGACGATCATCCGCTTGACGGCCGCGAGCGCGTCGGCGATCGCCGCGCGCCGGTAGTCCCAGCGCGGGTCGTCGTCGGGCGTGAAGATCGCCATCGCGCCGTTGGCCTCGAAGACGACCACTCGGCCCTGCGGATCGAAGCCGAAGTCGATCCCGCCGTAGTCCAAGTCCATCATCGCGGCGACCTGCTCGAGCGCCCGCACCGCGCGCGGCCCGATGAAGCCCGTCATGTCGGTCAAGAACCGGGTTTCCTCGCGGCGGAACGACGGGTTGTCGCGCATGGCGGAGGAGGCGTAGTGGACCTTCCAGTTCGGCGAGATTGCCAGGTGCACGGGAAAGAGCCCGCCGTCGATCGTCATCACGCGAAACTTCCGAATCATCCCGTCGTGCGCTCGGGTGTCCTGATACGAGATCAGCAAGACCTCGTCGGTCGGCATCGTCGCGGCGGCCGCGCCGAGCGCGCCGGCGTCGCTCACCAGCTCGAAGAACAGGCCGTTGTGAAAGCCCGGACTGCGCACCAGCAGGGGGAACGAGAAGCCCAGCTCGTGCACGAGCGCGGCGCCGGCCGCCAGCAACCGGTCGCGTGGCACCGACACGACCTGGGCCGAGACGACGTCGTCGAGCGCAGCGAGGCGGCCGGCTTGTTCGGTGCGGCTGGTGCGTAAGACGCGGTCCGGATGGTTCAGCACGGGGGCGCCGGTTCGCGCGACGATGGCGCGCGCGACCTCTAAGGCGCGGGTATCCGATTCGACGTCCGCGACGGCGACCAAGACGACGTCGTGCTCCGGCAGCGCCTGACCGGCGGCGTAGGCCTGCGTATACAGCGTCACGTTTTGCATCACCGTCGAATCGATCAGCAGCTCGTAGCGCATCGCGTGCAACGCCGAAGCGATCGTCAGCAGGCGTACCGGCGGTTCCGTGCCGGTGTAGGGAAAGACGCGGACGGCGCCGCGCAACAGGTCGCTGCTCCAGGCGGCGTTAGCGGCCTCGGTGTTGCCCAGCTCTTCCTCGACGGTCGCCAGGCCAATGTGCAGCTCGACGTTGAGCGGCTCGATCGCCAGCGCGTCGACGAAAGCGTTCCGCGCCGCGCTGGAATTGTGCTGGGCTGAGGCGAAGTTGGCCAGCCGCCGGAGCAGTCCGACGTAACGCGGATCGCGGCCGAGCAGTCGCTCGAGGAACGCGCGGATCGCGTCGTTCTCGCCCTGCACGATCGAGTTCGCGGCGAGATCGTAGACGTACTCGATGTATGGGTCGACCGCGGCGGCGGGCGGCGCTGCGGCGGCCGCCGCTTCCGGCGCGGGAAACTGCGGTGCGCTCAGGCCCAACCGCCGCGACACGTCCGACAACCCCCGCTGCGAAGCGAGGTTGTCCGGCCGGATCGCGAGCGCGCGCTCGAATTCCGTCTTGGCCGCGGCGAGATCGCCGCGCTCCAGCAGCGCGAACGCGAGGTTCGCTGCGCCGATCGCACTCTTCGGATCGGCCTCGACGGCGGCACGAAGGTACTTCTCAGCTTCGTTCGTCAAACGGTGACGGCTGCAGAGCAAACCGAGATCGTTCAGCGCGCGAAAGTGTCGCGGGTCCTCGGCGATCACGGCCAGATACGCCGCCTCCGCCAGGTCGTCGCGCTTGAGCGCATCGAGCGCGCGCGCACGCTCGAACAGCAAGCTCACCGCTCGCGGCCACTGCGCGAGCACCGAGTCCAGCGTCTGGAGGATGGCTTCGAGAGCGGAAGGCACGGAGTTTCGTGACGAGCTTCGGCGCAGGTCCAGAGTTTCGCCGCTTGCCTTGAAGCCCGGATGGCGCCGGGGCGGTCCGTATGAGCAGCTGCTCTCGACCGTCAGGCGGTTCCGGGTCGCGGGACTCTGCAGCCTCGGCCCCACCGACCGAACGTCAGCTCGCTAGCCTGGCCTAACCCTTGTGCGGCACGCAGTGAACGAACGTGCAACCCAGCGATGCAACTGGGTCGAGCGGAACAGTCAGCGAGCTAAGGACTAATCTCGACGGGCTCTAGGCCTAGCAGATAGCCTGGCAATTGCTCATTCGGCCGAACATAGACCTGTTGCGTCCAGCGACAAGCGAAATGCACGCCTCGGTCCGTTCTGAACGACCCATCGTGAAGTCGCAACGTCACGTCGTGCTCGTCGTACGAGACCACGGTCCACGGCGGCATCGTCTCGGCGCCGTTCCCGTCATCGCGAACAAACTCCAGCATTTCAACTTGAAAAACCCGCGTGCCGGATGGCAGCGGCGAAGGCGGCGTACCGGCGCGGACGCTACATGCTGACGGTGTCTGCGCCACTGCCGCACTTGTAGTGAGTAACAGCGCGGCGCCCAGACATGCGGCGAAAAGTCGCGTCAAATTTCCAACCCCCGTGAGCCTACCGATTCGGTTTCGCATCGTCCGATTCCCCGGCCGATGTACGCCTGGAGGTAGTCTGCAGGTGGTGCCCGCGTAGGGACCGAGGCTCCGCGCGCTCGCCGGACGGTCCGCGCGGGCCGTTCGGCGAATAGACAGACTCGGAGTGCAACGCGACGAGCGAGTTTCCGGCGTCGAGGCGATAGGTGGAACGCGGCCTGGCTGGGACGAGTATTTCATGGAGATCGCGCGGACGGTCGCGACGCGGGCGACCTGCCCCCGGGCGAGCGTCGGGGTGGTCCTAACCCGCCAGCACCGGATCCTGACGACCGGGTATAACGGCGCGCCCCGTGGGGTGGCCCACTGCTCCGAGGTCGGCTGCCTGATGGTCGACGGGCACTGCCTGCGGGCGACCCACGCCGAGGCCAATGCGATCGTCCAAGGCGCGCTGCACGGCGTCAGCCTCGAGGGGGCGACCGCCTACTGCACCCACCAGCCGTGCGCGGGGTGCTCGAAGCTGCTGATCAGCGCAGGCGTGCTCCGGATCGTCTACGCTGACGCCTACCCGGACGCCGTCGCGCAGCAACTGCTGGCGGAAGCGAGGGTCGTCCTGGAACCCTACGCCCCCGACGTCGAAGCGGTCGGTCCGTGACCTCGCTGCTGATCGTCGCCGTCCTGGTGCTGGCCTTCGCGACGACGCTCTTCACGACGCCCTACGTGCGCCAGCTCGCGCTCGCGGTGGGGATGCTCGACGAGAGCGGCGAGCGGCGCATGCACGACGTCCCCAAGCCCCGCATCGGCGGGATCGCCGTCTACCTCGGCTTCGCCTTCGCGCTCTTCTCGTCGATCGGGTACCTCATCAACGCGCACTATCTGCGCGACCTCACCCAAGTCCACGACATCGTCGGGCTGATCTTCGGCGGCACGCTGATCCTGATGGTCGGGATCTGGGACGACGTGATGGGGATGAGCCCGCGGATGAAGATCATCGCGCAGGTCGTCGTCGCCGCGATCTCGATGCTGTACGGCTTCGGGATCTACTTCGTGCGCGATCCGTTCCACCATCACGCCGCGCTGATCTACCTGCCGCTGTGGTTGAGCATCCCGTTCACGCTGCTGTGGTACGTCGGGATGATGAACGCGATCAACTTCATCGACGGGCTCGACGGCTTGCTCTCGGGCGTGGCGGCGATCTCGGGGATGTTCCTGCTGGTCATCAACCTGACGCTGGGGCACCCGGAGATTGCGTTGATCCTGGCCGCGCTGGTCGGTGGCTCACTGGGCTTCCTGCCCTACAACTACAATCCGGCGAAGATCATCCTGGGCGACTCGGGCGCGCTGTTCATCGGCTACGTCTTCGCGACCGTCTCGATCCTGGGCGGCAGCAAACAGGCCTTCACGATCTCGCTGCTCGTGCCGCTGATCGTGCTGGCACTGCCGATCGTCGACGCGGCGGCGGTGATCGTGCGCCGCACCCGCGCCGGCAAGAAGTTCTACGAAGCCGACCGCGGGCATTTCCATCACCAGCTGATCTTCCGCTTCGGGCTCGACGTCCGCCAAGCGGTGCTGTTGATCTACGCGTTGTGCGTCGCGCTCGGCCTGGTCGCGCTGTTCCTCTCCGGTGGGGCGCACGCCCTCAAGCTCACCTAGTGCCGCGCACGGACCGGCCGTTGCGCGTGATGGCGGTGATGGGGACGCGCCCCGACACGATCAAGATGGCGCCGGTCGTCCACGCGCTGCGCGCCGCCGCGCCGGCGATCGAAGCGATCGTCTGCGTGACGGCGCAGCACCGCGAGATGCTCGACGACGTGCTGCGCTTGTTCGCGATCGTCCCCGACCTCGATCTCGACGTGATGACGCAGGGACAGTCGCTGACCGAGATCACCACCCGCGTGCTGATCGGGATGGAGCGCGCGCTCATGCAGACGCGGCCCGACGTGGTGCTCGTCCACGGCGACACGACGACCTCGACCGCGAGTGCCCTCGCCGCCTTCTACCAGCAGATCCCGGTCGGCCACGTCGAAGCGGGCCTGCGCACCTCGACCATCGCCGAGCCGTACCCGGAGGAGGCCAACCGCCGCATCACCGGGGTGCTGACTCGCTTCCACTTCGCCCCGACCCCGCGCGCGAAGCAGAACCTGCTGGCCGAGCGGATCGACGACGCTTCGGTCCTGGTCACCGGGAACACCGTCATCGACGCCTTCCTTGAAACGGAACGGCGAGTACGCAGTGGGGACCTCGCGGTGCCGGAGCTGACCGGGCTCGATCCAAGCCGGCCGCTGGTCTTCGTCACCGCCCACCGGCGCGAGAACCACGACGGCATCGCCGGGATCGCCCGTGCCGTCGCCCGGCTGACGGCCCTGCCCGAACGCCCCCAGTTTCTGTGGCCGGTCCACCCCTCACCCAACGTCCAGCCGGTCGTCCATCGGATCCTCGACGGCGTCCCGGCGGTCCGGTTGGTCCCGCCGCTCGACTACGCCGCGACCGTCGCCGCCGTCGCGGCGTCGCGCCTGGTCCTGACCGACTCCGGCGGGCTCCAGGAGGAGGCGCCCACCCTGGGCAAGCCGGTTCTGGTCATGCGGCGCGAGACCGAGCGGCCCGAGGGTCTCGAAGCCGGGACCCTGCGGCTGATCGGGGCCGAGGAGGAGGACGTCGTGACTTGGACGCGCCGGCTCCTGACCGATCCCGTCCTCTACGGCGAGATGGCCCGCGCCTCGAACCCCTACGGCGACGGGCACGCGGCCGCCCGGATCGTGGCCGGATTGCTGCACGCGCTGCGGGCCGGGCCTGCGCCCGAGGAGTTCGCGCCGGTCACGGTCCCGGCGTGATTCGGCTGCTCGCGGCCGCGGCGGCATTCGCCGTGACCGTGGTCGGCGGCTTCTTGGTGGGCATCCTTGTATCACGGCTGACCGGCGGGGTGGAGTGGCCGCTCGTCGGCCTGCTGGTGGGGCTGCTCGCCGGGGTTGGGGCGATCGTCGCGGCGCTGCGTCCCTTCCTGGCCCAGCGGTAGAAGGATGACTGCGAGAAACGTCGAGGAGGGCCGGCCCGATATCGGGCACAATAAGGGCGGCGCCGACCCATCGGCCGACCTCCGGGCATACGTTGCGCGGAAACGGCTGATCTGCGTGCGGACGTCGATCTTCCTCGTTCCGCTCGTCGCTCTCGCGGCGGTGCGGAATCCTGTCGCGGGTATTCAGCTCGCGTTGGGCGGGGTGCTCGGCGTCCTGAACATGTTGGCGGTGATGCGCTCGAACGAACGGTTGCTCGATGGCCGCCGCTCCAAAGCGCTCTTCGCCCTCAGCGCACAGGTACGAATCCTCGCGGTCGGCATCATCCCGGTGGCAGTCGCGCTCCGCCTCGGTCAGTTCTGGACGGTCGGCCTGTACATCGCGGGGTTCTTCACACCGCTCGCGCTGTACGCGCTCGACTACCGCCGCAGCATCCAACGAGGAGACTAGTGCACCAAGAGACCATCGGAGAACACACCACCTGGGTGTGGCCCGTGTTGGGGACCGTCCACAAGGACACGATCCTCACCACCTGGGTCGCGATGGTGCTCGCGCTGGCGTTCTTCTGGTGGGTGGGCGCCTCGTATCGCTCCAACCGCGTCTCCAAGCGCCAAGCGACCTTCGAGGGGATCATCCAGTTCCTCTCGGACTTGGCCGTCGGAACGCTCGGGCCGACGGGCGAGCGCTACGTCCCGATCTTCGTCGGGATCTTCTTCTTCATTTGGATCCTCAACGAGTTCGGCGTCCTGTTCGTGAAGGCGTTCGGCCTGCCGTTCGGCGGTTCGCCGACGGCCGATCTCAACACGACGGCGGCGTTCGCGCTGTGCGTCTTCTTCGGGATCCAGTTCCTCGCCATCCGCAAAAGCGGGATCCGGGCCTACGCGCACCTGTTCCAGCCGTACTGGTTCCTCTTCCCCATCAACCTGATCGAGGAGATCGCGCGCCCGGTGGTCCTGGCGATGCGTCTCGCCTTCAACATCCTGGCCGGCGAGATTCTGCTCTTCGTCGTCGCGACGCTGATCGTCGCCAACGTCACGGTCGGGCCGTTCAACGTCTCGTTGGCGGCGGCGATCGCGCCGATCGGGATCGAGTTCTTCAATTTCTTGATCGGCACGATCCAAGCGTTCGTGTTCACCCTGCTCGCCATCGTCTATCTCTCTTTGGCCACCACCGAGGAAGGCCACTGATGGGCTCCATCATCTTCATCCGAAAGGTCAATCGTGACTCCTGAAACCGTCCTAGCCGCCGTCCTGATCTTCGGCTTCGCCCTCATCGTCGCGGCCGTCGCCCTGGGCTCCGCCGTCGGCGACGGTATCGTCGCATCGAAGGCGGTCGAGTCGATCGCGCGCCAGCCCGAGGCACGCGGCAACATCTTCACGTTCTTCTTCCTGGGCGTCGGTATTCTGGAAGCCTTCCCGATCATCGGGCTCGTGCTCGGCTTCTATCTGTTCTTCGTGGTCGGCGGCGGCGTCGCCGGCATGGTCGCGAAGCTGCTGGGAACGCACTGAGGCCGACGTGACTGCGCGCATGCGCCCGCGAGGACGCACCTAGAACACCATGCTGCTCGCACTCGACGGGACGGTCGTCGTCCAAATCGTCAACTTCATCGTCTTCCTGGCGATCATGGACGTGATCTTCTTCCGGCCGGTCGGCGCCGCCATCGCGCGTCGCCGGGCGTACATCGACGGCTTGAAGCACGACATCGAGACGTTGGACCAGGACGTGAAGTCGCTGCGCGGGCAGGCCGAGGCGCAGCGCGCCGCCGCGCGCCGCGAGGCGGACGAGGCGATCGCGCAGGCGCGCATCGCGTTCGGCAAGGAGACCGATGCGATCGTCGCCGAGGCGCAAGGGCAGGCGATGGAGATCGTCCGGCGCGCCCGCACGCAGGTCGAGACCGAGATCCAAGCGGCGCGCGGCCAGGAGCCGCGGATCGTCGACGCGTTGGCGGGCGAGATG
>JBEKLD010000076.1:0-14588 GCA_050010375.1 Vulcanimicrobiaceae bacterium | reverse complement strand
GTAGGTGCGCTCGTCGACCAGCGCCGCGATTTGGGGATCGCGCGGATCGGTCGTCGTGACCGGCGCGCGGGTGGCGCCGTGCTGGGTGCGCTCGAACAGGTGCACCGCCCCCGAGCCGCGGTCGTAGACGCCGCGGAACGTCTCGCCGTTGCCCAGCGGCCAGACCATCGGATAGGCGCCGATCCCGAGCACCGTCTCGAGCTCGTCGAGCAGCTCGAGCGGATCGCGCGCCGGCCGGTCCAACTTGTTGATGAAGGTGAACAGGGGGATGCGCCGCGCCCGGCAGATCGCGAACAGCTTGCGGGTCTGCGGCTCGACGCCCTTGGCGGCGTCGATCAGCATGACCGCCGCGTCGGCGGCCAGCAGCGTGCGATAGGTGTCCTCGCCGAAGTCCTGGTGACCCGGGGTGTCGAGCAGGTTCATCGTGTAGCCCCGGTAGGGGAACTGCAGGACCGTCGAGGTGATCGAGATCCCGCGCTCGCGCTCCAGCTCCATCCAGTCCGAGGTCGCCGCCCGGGCACGCCGCCGGGCCGCCACCTGCCCCGCCGTCACGATCGCCCCACCGTAGAGCAACAGCTTTTCGGTCAGGGTGGTCTTTCCGGCGTCGGGGTGCGAGATGATGGCGAACGTGCGGCGCTTGGCGACTTCCTCGCGCAAATCCATGACCCGAGTCTATTCGCCGGACGCCTCCAGCTTCGCTCCCCGCGCGGTGACGGCCCATTCCTCGGGCGGGAGGCCGAACTCGAACTCGGCCTGGCGGAAGGCCGCTTCGGCCGAGTCGTGCGGCGAATCGCTCTGCACGTTGCCCGCCTGGTCGAGATAGAGCAGGTAGTACGTCGGCTCGCCGTCGTAGCGCGCGACCGCGAGCGCGTGCGCGACCTGCTGCGGGACGTTACCGGCCAGGTGGATCGTCTTGGGTGCGTGCTGGGCGCGCGTGCGCTCGGGCTCGCTCAAACGGATCCGGTAGAGCACGTGCGCGTCGCCGATGCGGTCCTCGACCGGGGCCGACTCGAGCGCCGGCAGCGGCTTGGGCGCACCTTTCCCCCATTCGGCCAGGACGTAGCGCGCGGTCAGCGAGCGGTTCGCCGCCTCGCGCAGGATCGCTTCGGCCTCGGTGCTGCGATACGGGAGGAGCGCCGCGGCCGCGTCGACGCGGACTTGCTCGTCCTTGTCGCGCAGCAGCAGGGTGAAGGCGTCGATCCCGCGCTCACCCTGCCCGAAGATGCGCATGTGCAGCAGCTCGAGCACGCCGAACAGCGCGTTCGCATCTTGCGGCGTCGACGCCGCGTGCCGCCGCACGTCGACCGCCCGCCACTCGAGCACCAATTGCTCGAGTTTGTCGCTCCTAGTTATAACGGCGCTCCGCCCCAGGCTCCGCGCCCCCCACGCGTTGCGTGGGGCCCCCAACCCGAGCTCGCAATGACCAGGGAGATAGGGCGCGATGGTTCTGCGCTCGCTCCATCACCATTACCGTGATTCTCTCAATAGCGGCGGATTTCCGTGCGGCCGGCGTGTTTGTAGACGAGGACGAGCCCGGTAGGGGTCGTGTAGAGGCGCGCCGAGGGCGGGACGCGCAGGCGATCGACGCCGCGTTCGACCCACACGTCGTCGCCGCGGACGTGGACGGTGCACGGGCCGCGGTGCAGGACCGTTCCGGGCGCGAGCCGCTCGCGCGCCGGTGGGACGTCGAAGGTCAGCGCGAGCGCCGCGCCTTCGATCACCGACTTCTGATCGAAGCAGTCGGGGAGGGCGCTGAGCACCCAGCCGCCCTCGCCGACGAAGGCGCGCGGCGGCCGCGCCGCGCCGCCGCCGGCGAGCCCCGCGGCGGCGTGCCCCGCAACCGGCGCCTGCTCGTGCATCGGCGCGGCGTTCGGCGCCGCCGCGCGACGGAGGTGCAACGCGAACGCGAACGAGCCGACCGCGACGACCAGTACCGTCGCGATCAGGTAGTAGCGCCACATCGGTTCAGGCGGCCGGCTCCTCGGCGCCGGCGAACGGCGCGGCCAGCTCGATGCGCGCGCGGCCGATCCGCGCGTCGGCCATCCCGTAATAGAACTCGAAGGTCCGCTCGCCGCGGACGTCGAGCGCGGTCGGAAAGACGACGTTGCTGACGATCCCGTGCGTCTCTTCGGCGCCCTCGGGCCGCATCACGGCGTTGGCCGAGTGGTAGCGCACCACGTGCGGGCGCTCGAGATCGTGGACGACAAAGCCGGCGCTGTAGATCATGCTGTAGCGACCCTCGCCGCTCTCGCGTGCCTCGACGCCGTGGTAGAGCGAGAACCAGCCTTCGGCGATCTGCACCGGCGGCGTCCCGGCACCGGTCTTGATGCGACACCACGGGGCGTCGGGGACGAGCACGATCACGCTCTCCTGCACGTCGAGCAGGTTGGCGCGGTCGCGCAGCACCGCGTCGAGCGGGATGTAGCCGACCCGCGTGCACTCGCGTTCCTCGGGCTTGAGGTCGAGCAGCGTCGGGACCGCGCTGTGGCCGTCGAGCGTCGAGAGGCGCAGCATCGGCCGGTGGTAGAGCGCGAGCGAGCGCACTCCGGTCGGCGAGAGGACCGGCTCGGGGAAGAAGACGCCGTCCTTGTCGTCGCCCTGCGGCAAGCCGGGCGCGAAGCGCATCTGCCCCAGCCGCTCCCAGCGGTAGCCGTCCTCCGAAAGCGCGAGCGTGATGCGCGGCCCGTCAGGGCCGAACGCGGTGTACACCATCACGTAGCGGTCGAGCACGGGGATGAAGGTGACGCGCGGATCTTCGCAGCCCATCCCGCCGGGGACGGTGCGCAGCTCGTACGGCTCTTCGGGCTGCAAGGCGTAGCCGAGCTTCTCGAAGTGGACGTCGTCGCCGTCGCGCTGACCGCGGTAGAGCCCGATGCGCGAGACGTTCCCGGCCGCGACGACGCGCGGGTAGAGCAGCCAGGTGCCGTCACGCGCGGTGGCGCCGGCCGGGTTGAGGACTCCTTCGACCTGCTCGGGCGTCCCGTCGGGGCTCAGCACGACGCCCAGGCGCGTGATCGTGCCGTCGAAACGCGCCAACGCGTCGAGCATCATCGCGGAGCCAAACCTACCACGAGCTCATGCGGAGTCATACCCGCCCGGATGGCGAGCTCGTCGACGTCGTCCGCCGCACCGATCACTTGCTCGACGTCGGAAGCCTCGCCGGCGGTCCGCGTCGTGTACTGCATGCCTATCGAGAGAATATCGCCACTCCCAGCCAAAGTCTTCGGCAAACCGTCGCCGTATCCGCAACGCAGGACGGAAACGGAACGGTCGCCGGCGACCGCAACCTCGCCGTAGCCGGCCCAGCCCAGCTCGCCCGGGGCGTAGCGGCGGAGCAGCGGGGCGCGCACCCGCAACGCGCACCGGGTGGGCACCGGCGCCCCCAGCCGCGCGCCGAACAGCCCGACCCCGATCCGCAGCCGGTCGGCGGCCAGTGCGGGACGGGCCGCCGCGGTGCTGGCCAGGTCGACCCCGACGACTTGGACCCCGGCCGCCTGGAAGGCGCGGCGCGCGGCCTCGAGCGCCGCCAGCAGCGCCGCGTCGCGCGCCGGCGCGATCAGGTGGGTCCACAGCTCGACCGCCAGGCCGCCGGCGGCGAGCGCCGCGGCGAAGGCCGGGACGTCGGCCGGCCGGATCGTCGACCAGCCGGCGGCGTCGAGCACGCCGACCCGGACGGTCAGCCCGCCCCGCTCGGCGGCGGCGGCCGCGGCTTCGGCGAGGGCGGCGGCGGTCGAGACGTTGGGGATCCCGCCCAGGTCCAGGACGCGGCCCAGCCGTCCGGGCGGCGCGTCGGCCAACAAGCGGATCGGCTTGGTCGTGCCCGAGCGCAGCGCCGCCAGCTCGTCGTCGTCGGCGACGACGTAGGACTCGACGACGTCGTCGAGCTCGCGGGCCAGCCGCCGTGCCCCCCAGCCGTAGCCGTCGGCTTTGACGACGGCGGCGACCGGCGCCCCCAGCGCCGCGAAGGCGGCGGCGTTGGCGCGCAGCGCCGGGCCATCGAGCTGGATCGAGGGCTGCACTAGCGCAGGGTCGTCGCGGCGATCGAGTCGCCCGAGGGCGAGACGACCTCGACCCGCCCGCCCGGGCGATAGACGATGTTCGGGACGATCCAGATGGTGAAGGTCCGGTAGGCCTTGGGCGCCGGCTCGCCGCCGGCCAGCGGCCCCCGTTCGAAGGCGACGATCCGGACCCGGTCGCTGTTGGCGCGGATCGACTCGACGATCTGGGTCCAGCCCGTCTCCTTGTGCGGTCCCATCAGGAGCACCACGGCGAACTCCTTGCGGAAGTCGACCGGGGCGGCGATCTCGAGCGCGTCCAGGGCGCGCTTGTCCCGCAGGACGACGACCTCGGCCGGGCCGACGACGGGCGTCGTCCCACTGCTCTCCTGGTTGACCCGCACCTCCCGGCAGCCGACGAGGGCGACGGCCAACACGAGGGCGGCGCACACTCGCCGCATCGGCACCGAGCGTTCGACGGGCCGCGGCGAGGATACCCCGCCGCGGCGACGGAAGTCGTAGCCATGTTGAGCCTGCTGCCGCTCCTGGTGGCGCTTGCCAGCGATCCGTCTCCAGCCGCCTCGCTTGCACCCGCCGCACCGACGCCGCTGACCGAGATCGGGCACACACACGCGCTCCCGGTCTGCACGACGATCGTCGCGCACGCGAACGGAGCGATCAGCGCGGCGCTCGAAAACGACCGCGGTCTGGCGATCCTGGCGGTGAACCTGCGGGCAACGGATTTCGACCGGCTCAACTCTCTGCAGCGGCGCAACGCGATCGAAGCATTGCTGGACCAGGCCTCGAGCGTCCGCCTCGGCGCCCGCGCCGCGTACGACGAGATCAAGCGCTTGCGCGAGTACGCGCGGACCTCGAGCGACGCGACCCGGAAGACCGAGCTCAAGGCGTTCGCCGACGCGTTGGGCGGCGCGCTCGCGCGGCAGGACAAGGCGGCCACCGACTTCGTGGCCTCGGTCGTCGTGATCAACGGTCGGCAGGACCGCGCGGACGCCGCCACCATGACGGACAACATCAGCGCGACCTCGGCCACCAACGCCCAGCAGCCGGTGGGCTACACGCAGCAGCCACAACTCCACGTCGGGGGGGCCCCGCCGGTGCAGCCGGGGGAGTTCGACAAGGTCTTCGCCCAGATCGGCGCCGCGCTGAACGAGCAGACGGCCGGGATTCTGCAGGACGAAGGGGTCGCGGCGGATCACAGCCTCGCCGCAACGACCGGCTGCTGACGCACCGAAGTCGTTTCGGCGCTTCGGCGTTCGCGGTACGCTCTCGACGATGTTCCGGGCCTGCTGCCTGACCCTCCGATGAGGTCGACCCTCTCGCGCGTCGACGGCGACGCCGCGCCCACGGGCCTGGGGACCGGCTGGCGCGGCCGGCTGGCCGACTACTACGAGCTGACCAAACCGCGCATCATCGTCCTGCTGCTGATCACGACCTACGCGGCGATGCTGATGGCCGCGCGGGGGATCCCGAACCTGACCCTGAGCCTGTGGACGCTGCTGGGCGGCGCGCTCTCGGCCGCCTCGGCCGGCGCGATCAACTGCGTCTGGGATCGCGACATCGACCGGCTGATGAACCGCACCAAGTCGCGGCCCGTCGCGCGCGGAGCGATCGGCCCGCCGGCCGCGCTCTTGTTCGCCGCCGCCGCGCAGAGCATCGCCTTCGCCATCCTCTACCTGCTGGTGAACCCGCTGACAGCCTGGCTCGCGCTGGCGGGGAACGTCTACTACGTCGTGATCTACACGATGTGGCTCAAGCGCGTGACGCCGCTGAACATCGTGATCGGCGGCGCGGCCGGCGCCGTCCCGCCGCTGGTCGGCTGGGCCGCGGTGACCGGTCATCTCGGCTCGCCCGCGTTCGCGCTGTTCGCGGTGATCTTCTTGTGGACGCCGCCGCACTTCTGGGCGCTCGCGCTGATGACGAACGTCGACTACGAGCGGGCCGGCATCCCGATGCTCCCCAACGTGGCCGGCATCGCGCGCACCAAGCGGGAGATCGTGATCTACTCGCTGGTGCTGGTCGCCGTCTCGCTGGCCTTCTTCCCGCTCCACGTGCTCGGGCCGTGTTACGGCGGTTGCGCGCTGATCCTGGGCGCGGTCTTCCTGTGGGACGCGTGGAAGGTCTCCGGCGACTCGACCAAACGCTACGCGCGCGTGCTGTTCAAGTACTCGCTGCTGTACCTGGCGCTGATGTGCGTCGCGATGGTGGCGGATCGCGTGATCTAGGCGTGGTCGATGGGGTGCGCACCGCCGAGACGATGACGGTCGCGGGGCACCGGCTCGATCCGAGCACGCGCCCACTGCTCCTGACGCTGGGCCTGGGCGTGTTCGCCGGCGCGCTGGACCTGGGCGTCCTCTCGCCGGCGCTGCCGGCGCTGGGGACGCAGTTCGCGGTCGGGCCGAACGCGCTGGCCTGGGTCTTCACGCTCTACCTGCTGGCCAACGTCGTCGCGATCCCGATCGCCGCGACGCTGGCCGATCGCAACGGCCGGCGCGGCGTCTACATCGCCTGTGTGGCGATCTTCGGCGCCGGCAGCGTGCTCGCGATCGCGGCACCGACCTACGGGATCTTCCTGGTGGCGCGCGCGATCCAAGCGATCGGCGCGGGCGGGATCTTCCCGGTCGCGACGGCGGCGATCGCCGACCGCGTCCCGGCCGAGCGGCGCGGCGCGGCGCTCGGCCTGGTCGCGGCGACGTGGGGCCTAGCCGCGGTGATCGGGCCAGCCTTCGGCGGCGCGGTCACGCGCCTGGTCTCCTGGCACTGGGTCTTCGTGCTCAACGTCCCGCTGGCGATCGTGGTGATCGTGCTGGCGCGCCGCTACGTCCCGGCGACGGCGCCGCACGCGCGCGGCCCGCTCGACGTGAACGGGATCATCACGCTGGCGATCGGGCTGCTCGCGCTGATGAGCCTCTTGACGCGGCTCTACACCGTCGACGGCGTCGTCGACCCGACCCGCGCCTGGACGCTGGTCGCAATCGCCGTCCTCGCCTTCGCGCTGTTCGCGTCCGCCGAGCGGCGCGCCGCGCAGCCGGTGATCCCACCGGCCTTCTTCCGCGACCGTCAACTACTGGTGACGTATCTGCTCGAGCTGCTGATCGGCGCGCTCGAAGGTGCGCTCTTCTTCATCCCCGCCGCGCTGGTCGCCGGGGAACACCTCGGGTATGCCGCCGCCGGCGGCGTCGCGGCGCTCGGGGCGGTCTGCTTCGTCGCGGTGATCCCACTCGCGGGACGCGCGCTCGACGTCGTCGGCAGCCGCGCCGTTCTCACCGTCGGCGCGGCGCTGACCGCGGCCGGCCTGGCGATCTTCGCACTGGGCTTCGCGCACCTGGGGTTCGCGCTGCTGGCGATGGTCGTCGCCGGCGTCGGCTTCGGCGCGCTGCTCGGCGCGCCGACCCGCTACATCGTCACCGGCCGCGTCGGCAGCGACCAACGCGCCTCGGCCGTCGGGCTGCTCTCGATCGTGCTGATCATCGGCCAGATCGTCGGCGGCTCGCTGGGCGGCGGCGTCGCCAGCTCGCACGGCGCGCTCGTCGCCGGGTACCGCATCGCCTACCTGGTCTTCGCCGCGGTCGCGATCCTCGCGACGCTGCTGACCTTCGCCCTCGCCTCTCGCTCCGCAGAACGCGCAAGGACCCCTGTATCGTGAAGTTGTTTCGTGGACTCGTCGTCGTCGGGCTGATCGTCGCCTTCGCGCTGGCGATGTTGGGCAGTTGGACGCGTATCAACGGCGCGGGGATGACCTGCCCCGACTGGCCGCTGTGTCGCGGCGCGGTCGTGCCGGTGCTGCACGGTGGGGTCGTGCTGGAATGGCTGCACCGGCTGCTCGCCTTCTGCGAGACCTTCGTCGTGGCGGCGCTGGTCGTGACCGGCCTGCGGTTGCGGGCGGCGATCCCCGCCTTGGTCCCGCTGCTGATCACGCTGGCGGCCGCGTTCGTGCTGCAGGTGCTGCTCGGCGGCGTGACGATCTTCCTCGCCAACAGTCCGCTCTCGGTGATGTTCCATTGGGGCGCAGCGACCGTGTTGCTGTGGGTCTTGACGCTGCTCGCGGTCGTCGCCTTCGTCGACGATCCGTCGCGGCCGCCGCCGACCTTTGCTTGGCGACCCGGGGTGGCGCCGCTCCTGATCACGATCGCCTGCGCCTTCGTCGCGATGTGCGCCGGCGCGGTGGTCAGCTCGAGTGGCGCGGGCCTGGCCTGCCCGAGCGTCCCCGGCTGCGACTCGGCCTTCTTCGGTCAGACGATCCCCCAAGCGCTCCAGATGACGCATCGACTGCTCGCCGCGGCACTCGTCCTGTGCGCCGTCGTGGCGGCGGTCCTGCTCCCGCCTTCGAATCGGCGGGCGACCACAGCGCTGCGGGTGGCGTTGGTCCTGCTGGCCCTGCAGATCACGCTCGGCGTACTCAACGTGCTCTGGTCGCTGCCGACCGCGCTACGCGAAGCGCACGCGGCGAACGCCATCGCGACCTTCCTCGCCTTCGTGGTTGCAACCGCGTTCGCGGCGCTCGACGGAGATCCGGTCGCTTAGATCTGCTCGGCGAAGATCTTGCGGGCCAAGCGCTGCAAGAGCCACGCGCCGGCGCCGATGATCACCAAGACGATCGCCAGATCTTCCAAGCCCGAGAAGCCGGCGACCCGGTTACCGCAGACGGCGACGGCGACTTTCGAGAGTTCGAAATCCAGCCGCGCGAGCGGATTGGAGGACTGCGATTCGACCGCCAGCAGGCGCGCGCTGACGTCGGCGGGACTCCAGCCGGCTTGGTCGATGGAGTCGACGATCGTGCCGTGCGGGTCGATGAAGACCGTCCGCTCGGTGTGGATCAAACCGAGGCGCGGATCGGCGAACGGGTCGATGCCGAAGCGCGCGTCGAAGTCGAGCACGGCGTTCGGATCGCCGGTGGCCAGCGTCCAGTGCTTGGCGTCGGCACCGAACAGCGCGGCGTAGCGAGCCAGCACGGCCGGCCGGTCGTAGTTCGGATCGAGCGTCATCTCGACCAGGTGGTAGGGGCCGTTGGCGAAGCGCGCCTGCAGCACGCGAAAGTTGCTCGAGATCAGCGGGCACTCTTTGGGATCGGGGCAGCGGGTGTAGATGAAGGCCAGGACGACCGCCTTGCCGCGGAAGGCGGCGAAGTCGAAACCGTGCCCGAGCTGGTCGACGAAGCGGGTTGCCGGCATGTGGTCGCCGACGTTGAGCGGATGGACGATGCGCACGGCGCTCGGCGACGCCGCTTGGGGGATGACGCGCAGGTCGTCGAGCGGCAACCCGCCGGCCTGCTGCCCGTCTTCGTCGACGAGCGCGACGATGCGGTCGCCCGCATGCAGCGCCGTCAGGCGCAGATTCGGCGGGAGCCGAAACAGCGTCGTCTGCGCGGGCTTCGCGCCGACCGCATCGCAGCGCACGATCGCCTGCCGGCGCTCGGGCAGGACGCTGAGCACGAGGCCGGTGACGCGCTTTGGATGGGCCGAAGCGGCTTGGGCAGCGAGCATCGCCGTCACCAGGAAGCCGCATGCCACCAGCCGAGTCCAGTACCGATTCATCGTTCTGCGCGAGGCTTCGGGACGGCGCCGCGAACTACCGCCGAGGCTGCCTAGCCACAGGAGCGGTCTTGCCGGACTCGGTAGCGAATGCGCCGCCCATGGGACGCCAGCAGCAGGCGTGGCACGGCTCGGGCGTCGCCCAGCGGGCCTGGACGCGCGCCGAACGCCGCGTCGTGCTGCGCGGCTTCTTCGGACGCCTGACGATCGCGATCGAGCCGTTGATCGTCGCGGTGTTCTTCGCGCTCTTACCGATCGGCATGCTGCTGCGCGGGCAGGAGATCGTGCTGCTGCTCACGCCGATCTTCGCCTTCGCCGCGCTCGCGTTCTTGGCGTACGCGATCGTGCTGATCGTGCCGTCGGCGCGCGCGGTGTTCGAGACGTTCGCGCCGATCTACACGGTCGACGGCTACGTTCGCTACCGCGCTGCTCCCGCGCCGCAGCCGAGATACTACGTCGCCGTGTTGAGCGCCGACCGCGAGATGCTCGGCGAATGGCCGCTGCGCGAGTGGCCCGCCTCGATCGGGCAACGCGTGCTGTGGCCGGTGCTGGTCGAGTTCAGCCGCCACGGCGGCATCCACCGGATCGACGGCCGCGAGACCGGCGTCCTGCCGAGCGACACCACGCCGCTGGGCATCGGGATCGCGCGCAACGCGGAGCACCGCGCCTCGCCCTTCCAGTAGAACGCTAGGTAGCCGGAGCGCGCAGTTGCGCGAGGATGCCGGCGATGTCGCCCATCCCCCAATGCTCCGCCAGCAGCCCGTTCTGCACGCGGAAGATGTCGCACGAGGTGAAGCGCAGCGGACGGCCGGTCGGAGCGATCCCGAAATACGTTCCGCCGTGCGTGCCGGTGTAGACGAAGCTCGCCGCCACCTTGTCGACCGTGATCACCGAGGTTTCGACGGCGACCTTGAGGTCGGGGATACCCGCCAGCCGCGCCGCGAAGAGATCGACCGTCGTGCGCTTGGGCGACTTCCCGTTGGCCGGTGGCGGCCCGGTCGCGGCGCTCACCTGATGGTTGACGTAGTCCTCGGCGAACAGAGCGGCGAAGGCGGGGATGTCGTGCGCGGACAACGTCGCGGCGAACCGGTCGACCAGCGACTCGCCCGTCCCCTGGGCCCGAACCGGACCGGGTGTGGCGAGCGCCGAGGCTCCCAGGAGCGCAGCGCCCGCGATGAGCGACCGGCGATCCATCACGATTGCGCTAGAACGAGCTGGGCGGCAAGTCGATCTTCGCCGAGTCGACGGCGGGCCAGACGTGACCGAAGACGGAGGAGATCTCGACGAACGCGCCCTGCATGATCGCGAGCAGGACGGCCGCCACCAGCATGACTCGCACGCCGTTGGAGATGCCGGCTGAGGCCGGGAGGAGCGGCTCGTTACCCGCTCTGATCGGTGCGCCGTGACTCATGCGTGTACTCCCAGGATTCGCAGCGCGGCCAACAGGGCCAGGACACAGCCGAACGCCATCAGGCCGAGCAAGAGTTTGGTGACGTCCGCGTCGAGCCCGCGGGCCGCCCAATCGTTCTTCAGTTGGACGATCGCGGTGATTCCGACCAGGATCGCACCCACGAACGCGACCCCTCTCTCGACCAGTGCTTCAGTCATTCGCTCACCATAGGTAGAAGAGGAAGAACAGCGCGACCCAGATCACGTCGACGAAGTGCCAGTACAGCGTCCCGGCGGTCAACCCGAAATACTTCGAGCCGGTATAGACCCCACGATTGGCCTGGATCCCCAGGATCGTCAAGTAGCACACCCCGACGAACACGTGGAATCCGTGCAGGCCCGTCAAGGTGAAGAACGACGCACCCATCGTGCTGCCGGCCCAGGTGATGTTCACCACCGAGTACTCGTGCGCTTGACCGAGCAAGAAGCCCAAGCCCAGCACGATCGTCGCGATGAGCCACCGGTTGAACTTCTGCTTGTTGAGGTGCTTCCAGTTCTCGAGGGCGAAGTGCATCGTCACCCCTGAGCCGAAGAGCACGATCGAGTTCATCGCCGCGAAGCTGGTATCGAACCAGGGGAGCTGGTGGCCGTCGACGATCGGCGGCCAGGTCGGGGCCGACGTCCGCAGGTAGATGTACGCGAAGATGAACGCCGAGAACAGGATGCAGTCGCTGATGAGGAACAGCATGAACCCCACCAGCCGAATGCTGCGCGTTTCGGCATAGACGGGGTCGACGTCGCGGTAACGGGCCGCGACGTCGTCATGGCCGTCATGGACGGCGACCTGCACTGCGGCAGCAGCCATCCGTTACGCTCCGGCGCCGGCGGGCTGAGCCATCACGACCGCCCCGTACTCGGGGTATGGTGCGACGACGTTGTCGGTATTGCGGTACGGCATCGGTTGATCGAAGTCGTACGGGCGGTCGAAGACGTTGGGGATCTTCTTGAAGTTGTAGTACGGCGGCGGCGAGTCGATCGTCCACTCGAGCGTGCGCGCGCCCCACGGGTTGATGCCGGCGACTTTGCCGTGCTTGATGCTCCAGAGCACGTTGAAGGCCAAGAGGCCGATCGAAGCCGCCATCAGGAACGAGAAGCCGGTCTCGAACTGGTTCCAGAACTGCGCGTCCGGGAAGGCCTTGGCGAAGTACTCATAAGTCGCGTACCGGCGCGGCATCCCCTCGAGGCCCAGCCAGTGCATCGGCATGAACGTGCCGTTCAGCCCGATGAAGAACAGCCAGAAGCCGATGTGTCCGAGCCGCTCGCTCATCAAGCGGCCGGTGGCCTTCGGGTACCAATACGGGATTGCGGCCAGGAAGCCCATCAGCGAGCCACCGGCGACCACGTAGTGGAAGTGCGCGACGATGAAGGTCGTGCCGTGCGCGTGGAGATCGACCGGGACCGAGGCCAAGAAGATCCCGGTGATACCTCCGAAGGTGAACGTGATCAGGAAGCCCAGCGCGTAGAGCATCGCCGTCGAGAAGTAGATTCGCCCGCCCCACAGCGTCGCCACCCACGAGAAGATCTTGATCCCCGTCGGGATGCCGATCGCATAGGTCAGGATCATGAACGGCAGCTGCAGCCAGGGAGCCAGACCGCTGGGGAACATGTGGTGCGCCCAGACCGTGAACGACAAGATCGCGATCGCCATCGACGAGAACGCGATCATCTTGTAGCCGAAGATCGGCTTGCGCGCGAACGTCGAGACCACTTCCGAGATCACGCCGAACGCCGGGATGATGAAGATGTAGACGGCCGGGTGCGAGTAGAACCAGAACATGTGCTCGTACAGGACCGGGCTGCCGCCCCGGGACGGGTCGAAGAACGGCACGTGGAACACGTGTTGGAGGAAGAGCGCACCCACCGCCGCCGAGAGCGCGACGGTGGCCATCATGTTCATCAGCGCGGTCGCGAAGGTCGCCCAGACGAACAGCGGCATGCGGGTCCAGGTCATCCCGGGGGCCCGCATCATGATGATCGTCGTCATGAAATTGAGGCCGGTCATCGTCGAGCTGATCCCGACGGTGAAGATCGCCGCGCACCAGAGCGCACCGGCCGTTCCATCCAACAGCGAGACCGGCGGATACTCGGTCCAGCCGGCGTGCGGGCCGCCCCATAACATCGAGCTGAACAGCAGGATGGCCGCGATCGGCACGATCCAGAAGCTCACCATGTTGAGCCACGGGAAGGCGACGTCGCGCGCGCCGATCTGCAGCGGCATGACGAAGTTGCCCAGCGCCCCGGTCACCAGCGGAATCAGCACCAGCCAGACCATCGCCGTGCCGTGCATCGAGAACATCTCGTTGTAGGCCGTGTTGCTCATGATCGCGCCCTTGGGATCGGTCAACTGCAAGCGGACCAGCTCCGCGAACGACCCGGCGATGAGCATGATGAGCAGACCGGTGAAGAAGTACTGGAACCCGATCACCTTGTGGTCGAGCGAAAAGACGTACTTGCGAACGAATCCTTCCGGCGGCGGATGGATATGATCGTGAACGTCGTGTGCTTCGTGGGTCGTACCCGTTGCGGCGTGCATGCGCGATCTCTCTTAAGTGGGCGCCAGAGGCTACTTGAGGCTGTCGAGGTAGGCGACGAGGTTGGCGATGTCTTGGCCGGCCAGTCCGTTGGCCTGCGCGTTGGGCATCGTGCCGATCGGTCCGCTGTACCCGTTCTGCAGGATCGCGGCGATGTGATCCGGCGTCGGGGTCAGGCCGGTCACCAGCGTCGGATGCGCCGGATCGTCGGTGATGTGCAGCAGGCCCGGTCCGACCAGCCTCTGATCGAACGGCGCGATCTGGTGGCAGGCGCTGCATTTCTGCGCGAACAGCGCTTTGCCCGCGGCAGCCGTGCCGCCGGTGAGGACGACCGCGCCCCCGCCCGCCGCGGCGGCCTGCTTCTCGCCGTCGAGCCACTTGTTGAAGGCGGCGACGGGCTCGATGATCAGCTTCCCCTGCATCTTGCTGTGGTCGACACCGCAGAACTCGGAGCAGACGATGTCGAACGTGCCGCTGCGCAGCGGGGTGAAGTTGAGGTTCTGCACCAGCCCCGGCACGGCGGCCTGTTTGAGCCTGATCTCCGGCACCCAGAACTGGTGGATCACGTCGGATGAGGTGATCAGGACCCGCACCGGGACGCCGAGTGGCAGATGCATCGGCTCGGTCTTCGAAAAGACCGACGTCTTCAAGCCCGGATAGCGGAATTCGAAATAGAACTGATGGCCGATCACTTCGGTCGTCAAGCCTGTTGCGCTGCCGACGCCGAACTGGATCTTGTACCAGACCACGATGCTCAGGCCGGTCAGGACGATCAGCAGCAACGTCGGCAGGGCGGTCCACCAGAACTCGAGCGTCGGCGCGTCGTGCAGCGCGGCGCCGACCGCGTCGGGTGGTTCGCCCGCCCGAGCGCGGTAGGCGATCGCGAAATAGATCACATAGCCGGTGACGTAGATGCAGATCGCGCCGCCGAACACCGCCATGAACTTGAAGAGTCCATCGATGTCGTAGGTGACGTTGGCGACCGGGTTCGTCGAGCCCGGCATGATCCAGTCGATCGACCCGAACAGGAAGTACCACGCGTTGACGAGGCTGATCAGGGTCAG
>JBEKLD010000075.1:0-14612 GCA_050010375.1 Vulcanimicrobiaceae bacterium | reverse complement strand
CGCGCGCGACGGCCGTCGTCACGGCGGCGATGTTGCGCACCTGGTTGGTGAGGTTGGCGGCCATCGAGTTGACCGAGTCGGTCAGGTCCTTCCACGTCCCCGAGACGCCGCGTACGTCGGCCTGACCACCCAGGCGGCCGTCGGTGCCGACCTCGCGCGCGACGCGCGTCACTTCGGCGGCGAAGGCGTTGAGCTGGTCGACCATCGTGTTGACCGTCGTCTTCAATTCGGCGACCTCGCCGCGCACGACGACGGTGATCTTCTTCGAGAGGTCGCCGTTGGCGACGGCGGTGGTGACCTCGGCGATGTTGCGGACCTGGTTGGTGAGGTTCGCCGCCATCGAGTTGACCGAGTCGGTCAGGTCCTTCCACGTCCCGGCGACGCCTTCGACGATCGCTTGACCGCCGAGCCGTCCGTCCGTCCCGACCTCGCGTGCGACGCGGGTGACCTCGGCCGCGAACGTGTTGAGCTGGTCGACCATGACGTTGACGGTCGACTTGAGGTCGAGCATCTCGCCCTTGACGTCGACGGTGATCTTCTTGGAGAGGTCGCCCTTGGCGACGGCGGTCGTGACCTCGGCGATGTTGCGGACTTGGGCCGTCAGGTTGCGGGCCATCGAGTTGACCGAGTCGGTCAGGTCCTTCCACGTCCCGGCGACGCCTTCGACCTGCGCCTGCCCGCCGAGGCGGCCCTCGGAACCGACCTCGCGCGCGACGCGGGTGACCTCGGAGGCGAAGGCGTTGAGCTGGTCGACCATCGTGTTGACCGTCGCCTTGAGCTCGAGCATCTCGCCCTTGACGTCGACGGTGATCTTCTTGGAGAGATCGCCCTTGGCGACGGCGGTGGTGACGTCGGCGATGTTGCGGACTTGCGAGGTCAGGTTGCCGGCCATCGTGTTGACCGAGTCGGTCAGGTCCTTCCACGTGCCGGCGACGCCGCGGACGTCCGCCTGACCGCCGAGGCGGCCCTCGGAGCCGACCTCGCGCGCGACGCGCGTCACCTCGGCCGCGAAGGTGTTCAGCTGGTCGACCATCGTGTTGATGGTCTCCTTGAGCTGCAGGATCTCACCGCGCGCCTCGACGGTGATCTTCTTCGAGAGGTTGCCGTTCGCGACGGCGGTGGTGACCTCGGCGATGTTGCGGATCTGGTTGGTCAGCGTCCCGGCCATCGAGTTGACCGAGTCGGTCAGGTCCTTCCAGGTGCCGGCGACGCCGCGCACGTGCGCCTGGCCGCCGAGGATCCCTTCGGAACCGACCTCGCGCGCGACGCGCGTCACCTCGCCGGCGAAGGCGTTGAGCTGATCGACCATCGCGTTGATCGTGCGCGCGCTGCGCAGGAACTCGCCCTTGAGCGGGCGTCCGTCGACCTCGAGTGCCATCTGCTGCGAGAGGTCGCCGCGCGCGACGGCGCCGAGCACGCGGCTCGTCTCGGCGATCGGGTGGGTCAGGTCGTCGATGAGCCGATTGAGCGCCAGCAGCTTCTCACCGTAGCCGCCGGGTGCCAGCAGCTCGGCTCGCTGGCCGAGACGGCCGTCGTGGCCGACCACGGTCGAGATGCGCTGCATCTCCCGCACCACCCGCGCGTTGGAGCCGACGACCTCGTTGAAGGCCTCGGCGATGTCGCCGTCCAGCCCGTCCCACGCCGTCGGCAGCTTGACCGTGAAGTCGCCGCGTGCGACCGCGCGCAGGGCCGTGAGCAGCGCGCGTTTGGTGTGGTCCGCCGAGTCCCGACGAGGCGCCCGGCGGGCTCCGTTTGGTCCGGCCACAGCCGTCCCCCCGGGCTCAGCGGTACGCTTGCCGTTGGTCTTGGCTTTGCCGGCGACGGCCGAAGACACCATTCACGAACTCCTCGAGGTTGGGATCGAGCACAAGCGAAATGGGCGGCGCGCACGGCACCCACTGGTTATTCTGCAATCTTGAGAAGCAAGCTACCCGTCGGCGCGGGGACCGAAACGGCCTGGAACCGTACGGAAGCCGACAGTGCGGGTTGGGCGGTCGATGCCGAGGCGTTTCGGAACGAGCAGGCGAGGGTATCGCAGCGTCCGAGGAGGATCCCGCACTGACTGCAGGGACCGGCTGGTGAGCGCGATCGGCGACCGGCCTATCGCCGCGTCGATGCGCCTGTTGGCGGCCGCCAGCCGCGAGCTGGCGGCGTCGTTCGATTTTGCCGAGACGCTGGCGGCCGTTGGCGTACTGGTCGTGCCGGAGTTTGCCGACGGCTTCGCCGTCGAGCTGGTCGACGGCGAGCTCCGGCGCGGGCTGGTGCGCCGGGGCACACTCGGGCCCGGTGCGCCGTCCTTCCCGTTGGTCGCGCGCGGTCGGGCGCTGGGCGTCCTGCGCGTCGCGCCGCGCGGCCGCAGCGGGGCGATGGTGCCGGACCTGTGGGAGGACCTCGCGATCCGCATCGCCGTCGCGGTCGACGCGGGGCAGATGGTCGCGCGCGAGCACCACGTCGCCGACACCCTCCAGCGCGCGCTGCTCCCCGAGCGGCTCCCCGTCGCCGAGCGGTTCCGGTTCGACGCCGCCTATCTGCCCGGCACGGAGGAAGCGATCGTCGGCGGCGACTGGTACGATGCGTTCCATCTCCCCGACGGACGCATCGCCCTCTCGATCGGCGACGTCGCCGGCCATGGGCTGCGGGCTGCGATCGTGATGGGCGAGGTGCGCCAGGCGTTCCGCGCGGCGGCCCTCGACCCCACCTCGCCTTCGCTCGTCCTCGAGCGCGCCAACACGATCGTCAACATGCGCCCCAATCCGGTCATGGTGACGGCGATCTTCGCGATCGTCGACCCGGCCGACGGGACGCTGACCTACGCCGCCGCCGGTCATCCCCCGCCGCTGATCGCGCTGCCGTCAGGGACCGTCGCGGCCCTCCCGAAGGACGGCTTACCGCTGGGCATCGTCGACCGCGTCGAGGCCAGCGACTGGACCTTCACCGTGCCGCCGGGAGCGCGGTTCGTGCTCTACACCGATGGTTTGGTCGAATACGGCCGCGACGTCATCGCGGGCGAGCGCCGGCTGTTGGACTGCGTGCGCGAGGCCGTCCTCGCGAACGACGCCGAACCGGCGGAGGCGTTGCAGCGCTGCGTCTTCGGCGACACGGTCAACACCGACGACGTCGCCACGCTGGTCATGACGGCGCTCGACCGCGAGAGCACGGCCTTCGACTTCACCTTCACCGCCGTGCCGTTGGCCGTGCCGCTGGTCCGCCGTTCGCTCGCGCGCTTCATCGACCGCCTGGGCGTCGACGGCGACCACGGCTTCGCGATCCTCTCGGCGACCGGCGAGGCGCTCGCCAACGCGGTCGAACACGCGTACACGGGCTCGCCGGGTTTGGTGCGCGTCCACGCCGAGGTCAACCACGATCTGCTCGTCGTCGTCGTCGAGGATGAGGGCAAGTGGAAGCCGGCGCAGCCACGCGAGGAACGCGGGCGCGGTTTGCCCCTGATGCGAGCGCTCACCCACGCGCTCGAGATCCACATGCACCAGGCGCGCACCGAGGTGCGCCTCTCCTTGCGCTTGCACGAAGAACGCGCTTCGGCCTAGCAGGCGCGCCCCGGCCGAACGGTCGCTATGCCGTGGATTGAAGCGCTGCGGGTAACACCGTGGGGTATGGTCGTCGGTACCGAGGAGAACAATCGATTCCTGAACGGGTTGGCGCCGGGCACGCGCTTGCAACTCGAACCTCGCTTGACCGTGCACGGCGGCGGGATCGGGGACGTCCTGCAGGCGGGCAGCACGTCGATCGACGCGATCTGGTTCCCGCTCTCCGGGATCGTCTCGACGCTGCGACCATTGGAGGACGAGTCGAGCGTCGAGGTCGATGCGGCCGGTGCTGAAGGGTTCGTGGGGATCGAGTTGGCGCTGGGCCGCCGCCGCACGCCGGACACCTGGCTGGTGCAGTCGCCGGGACGCTTCGCCCGACTCGACGCGCAGGCGTTCGTCGCGTTGTTCGACCGCGACGCCGCGTTGCGCGAGGCGGTGCTGCGCTACATCGCCGCCGTCCTCGCCGTGCGCGGCCAGTGGGTCGCCTGCAACGCGCGCCACACGATCGAGCAACGCTTGGCGAAATGGCTGTTGGCGGCGCGCGACCGAGTCGGCGAGGACATCCAGATCACCCAAGACGTAGTGGCGATGATGCTCGGCGTGCGGCGCGCCAGCGTCGTGACCGTGCTCGGGCGGCTGGTCGACGACGGGCTCGTCGCGCATGGGTACGCCCGGGTGCGGATTCTCGACGACCGGCGTCTCGAAGCGGTCGCTTGTCCATGCTACGCAACCGCAGCCGAACTGCTCCGCGGCGCCGTCGCGTAACGGCACCCTCCGGCAGGCAAGGTTTCCGGCGACGCTCCACCGGGTAGAGGGCAAGGGTGGGTTCGTCGCAACTCACAGCCACGCCCGGTCCGCCGGTCGGCGCTCCCAGGAGCGCCCGGCGCGCCGGACGTCTCGGCGTCCGGGGGCGCCCCGCGACAGGAAGCAGCCCAGATGGACAATTTGGTGCTTTGCCCGTGCGGCCACGCGCTGACCCGCCACGACGTCGGCGGATGCGCCGGCGACCAGCTCCGGCGCTGCGGTTGCCCGCGCGACCGGCACGCCGCGCTCGAGTCAGCCGTCGACTGTGCACGCAACCGACCGCCCGCCGCCTCGGCATCCAGCGACCAGCGCATCAGCGCCGCCTGAGCGACCGCGTGATTGGGTCCTCTTGACCCGGCTGGACGGCAAGTGCTACGATACCGCCCTATGCCCCTCGGCGGATAGCGGCATAACGGATGAGCGAGGACCCCTCACTCTGGTGGGGCGGTCCTTGCCCTTTTGTTGTGCCCGGACGACCGGCCGAGTGCGCGTGTAACCACGCAGGAAGAACCCCCAGAGCAGAATGGCGACGAAGACGACCGCAGACAAGCCCAAGACCCGCAGCCGCAAGAAGACCGACGTGGTGCCGGTCACGGGAAGTGGGCCGAATGCGGTCAGGCAACAGAACATCGCAAGCGCGAGCTTCCATGTTCCCGAGGAAGCATTCACCGTCGAGCTTCCCGACGATCCTGGCGCCAAGCGGACTCGCCACTCGTTTGCGAAGATCGCAGACGTTTTGCAACTGCCCGATCTGATCGAGCTGCAAAAGGCTTCCTTTAAGTGGTTCGTCAACGACGGGCTGAAGGACGCGTTCGAATCGATCTCGCCGATCAAGGACTTCACCGGTAACCTCGTGCTGGAGTTCGGCGAGCACTCGTTGGGCGAGCCGAAGTACTCGGTCGAGGAGTGCCGCGAGCGCGACATGACCTACTCGGCGCCGCTGCGCGTGCGAGTCCGCCTCATCACGGCCGAGTCGGGCGAGATCAAGGGTATCCCGGACCAAGAGATCTTCATGGGCGACTTCCCGCTCATGACGGACAAGGGCACCTTCATGATCAACGGCGCGGAGCGCGTGATCGTGAGCCAGCTCGTCCGCTCGCCGGGCGTCTACTTTCTGCAAGATGTCGACACCAACAACCGTCCGACGTTCAACGCGACGATCATCCCCAACCGCGGTGCCTGGATCGAGTTCGAGACCGACAACGGGACGAAGAACGACGAGACCGAGGGTACGATCGGCGTCCGCATCGACAAGAACCGCAAGATCTACGCGACGACGTTCGTGCGCGCCCTTTCGCGCCCCGACCTCGGCTTCGCTTGGGAGTCGGACGAGGCGATCCTCGCCCTGTTCGACCACTCGCCGCTGATCGCGAACTGCCTGGACAAAGACAAGGACGTCAAGACCAAAGAAGACGCCCTCAAGGAGATCTACAAGAAGCTGCGCCCCGGCGAGCCCGAAAACGCGGAGAACGCCGAGAAGCTGCTCGAGTCCCTGTTCTTCGACGAGAAGCGCTACGACTTGGCCGGCGTGGGCCGCTACAAGCTCAGCGGAAAGCTCGAGCGCGAGTACGCGGCGGCCGGCCTGCGCATCCCCAACATCGAGAAGAAGGCACTCACCCGCGAGGACATGATCGCGGTGCTGCGCCGGCTGATCAAGGTTGCGACGCGCCAGGTCAACAAGGACGACATCGACCACCTCGGCAACCGTCGCATCCGCTCGGTCGGCGAGCTGCTGCAGAACCAGTTCCGGGTCGGCCTGCTGCGCCTGGAGCGAGTCGTGCGCGAGCGCATGACCGTCCAGGACATCGAGACCGTCACACCGCAGGCGCTGATCAACATCCGCCCGGTCGTCGCCGCGATCAAGGAATTCTTCGGCTCCAGCCAGCTCTCGCAGTTCATGGACCAGACCAACTCGCTCGCCGAGCTGACGCACAAGCGGCGTCTGTCGGCGCTCGGGCCGGGTGGTCTCTCGCGCGAGCGCGCCGGCTTCGAAGTCCGCGACGTCCACCACTCGCACTACGGCCGCATCTGCCCGATCGAGACGCCGGAAGGCCCGAACATCGGTTTGATCGGCTCGCTGGCGACGTTCGCGCGCGTCAACCGCTACGGTTTCATCGAGACGCCGTACCGGGTCGTGCGCGACGGTATCGTCAGCAACGAGATCCGCTACTTCACGGCCGACCGTGAGGACGAGTACATCATCGCGCAGGCGAACACCGAGATCGACGCGGCCGGTAAGATCACCGCGCCGTCGGTCGTCGCGCGCTTCGCCGAGGAGTACGTCGAGGAGCCGCCGGGGCGCGTCCAGTTGATGGACGTCTCACCCAAGCAGATCGTCTCGGTCGCGACCGCGCTGATCCCGTTCCTCGAGCACGACGACGCCAACCGCGCCCTGATGGGCGCCAACATGCAGCGCCAAGCCGTTCCGCTGCTCCGCCCGCAAGCGCCGGTCGTCGGCACCGGGATGGAGTACCGCGCGGCCAAGGACTCGGGTGGCTGCGTGCTCACACGCGCCGCCGGCGAAGTCATTGCCGCCGATGCGCACCAGATCACCGTCAAGCACGAAGACGACGGGCTCGAGCACACCTACGACC
This sequence comes from Vulcanimicrobiaceae bacterium, assembly GCA_050010375.1. GTDB lineage: Bacteria > Vulcanimicrobiota > Vulcanimicrobiia > Vulcanimicrobiales > Vulcanimicrobiaceae > Vulcanimicrobium. Next base: position 7,669 of record JBEKLD010000075.1, on the reverse strand, counting down.
TGCTCAAGTTCACCCGCTCCAACGCGGGCACGTGCATCAACCAGCGCCCGATCGTCGCCGTCGGCGACCACGTCGTGCGCGGGCAGATCCTGGCCGACGGCCCGTCCTCGGATGAGGGCGAGCTGGCACTGGGGCAGAACGTGCTGGTCGCGTTCATGCCGTGGGAAGGCTACAACTACGAGGACGCGATCCTCATCTCCGAGCGGATGGTCAAGGACGACCGCTTCACCTCGATCCACATCGAGGAGTACGAGTGCGAAGCCCGCGACACCAAGCTCGGACCCGAAGAGATCACGCGGGACATCCCCAACGTCGGTGAGGATTCGCTCAAGGACCTCGACGAGAGCGGGATCATTCGCATCGGCGCCGAGGTGCGCCCGGAGGACATCCTGGTCGGCAAGGTCACGCCCAAGGGCGAGACCGAGCTGACGGCCGAGGAGCGGCTGCTGCGCGCGATCTTCGGCGAGAAGTCGCGCGAAGTGCGCGACACCTCGCTGAAAGTTCCGCACGGCGAAAAGGGCAAGATCATCGACGTCAAGCGCTTCTCGCGCGAGAACGGCGACGAGCTGAGCCCGGGCGTGAACCACCTGGTGCGCGTCTACGTCGCGCAGAAGCGCAAGATTCTGCAGGGCGACAAGATGGCCGGCCGGCACGGCAACAAGGGCGTCATCGCCAAGGTGCTGCCGGAAGAGGACATGCCGTACCTCGAGGACGGCACCCCGGTCGACATCGTGCTCAACCCGTTGGGCGTGCCTTCGCGCATGAACCTCGGGCAGATCATGGAGACGCACCTGGGCTGGGCGGCGGCGATGCTGGGCTTCCACATCGCGACGCCGGTCTTCGACGGCGCGCACTCCGAGGACATCAGCGAGTGGCTGCAGGACGCGGGTCTGCCGGCGGACGGCAAGACGTGGTTGCGCGACGGCCGCTCGGGCACGCGCTTCGGCCGCCCGATCACCGTCGGCTACATCTACATGCTCAAGCTCGCGCATCTCGTCGACGACAAGATCCACGCGCGCTCGACCGGCCCGTACTCGATGATCACCCAGCAGCCGCTGGGTGGCAAGGCGCAGTTCGGCGGCCAGCGCTTCGGCGAGATGGAGGTCTGGGCACTCGAAGCCTACGGTGCCGCCTACACGCTGCAAGAGCTGCTGACGGTCAAGTCCGACGACGTCGTCGGACGCGTCAAGACGTACGAGGCGATCGTCAAGGGCGAGAACGTCCTTGAACCGGGCGTCCCCGAGTCGTTCAAGGTCCTCATCAAGGAGCTGCAATCGCTCGCCCTCGACGTCAAGGTGCTCACCGAGCAACGCGAAGAGGTCGAGATTCGGATCCAAGACGATGACATGGCCGAGCGCGCTCAGGAGATCGGCCTGCTCATGGGCGACGAGGATTCGCAGCTCTCGCAGACCGCTCTCGCCGAGCGCGAGGCGGAAGGCGAGCGGATCTCGGTGCAAGCCGCCGCGGCGCTCGCGCTCCCAGCCGAGGACGAGGAAGCCGGCGAGACCGCCGGCGTGGCCGAGATCGAAGAGCCGGAAGAAGAAGAGGAAGAGCTGGACGACTCGGCGCCGCTGGTCGCCCCGGCTCCGACTCGCGGTGGACGCGCGCCGGACGAGGAGTTGCTCCCGGCGGGTCCGCTGGGTGGGCTGCGCGCGACGATGACCGACGACGGCGAGATCGTCGTCGACGAGGTCGCCGAAGAAGAAGTCCCGGTGGCGACCGACGAGGATGGCGAAGACGAAGGCTACGTCCTCGAAGAAGAGGACGAGGAGTACACCGAAGAGCCGGAAGAGGACGAAGGTCCGCTCGCCCACTCGACGGACGACGACTACTGATCGCTCCAACGAAAAAGAGCCGTGCCACCCGCCGGCACGGCTCTTTTTCCGCCCACACCCAGTTGGGCTACCTGCGCGCTGCTTCCCTTGTCCCGCTGGAACGCGGCGCTTCCAACATTGCGATCATCACGTCGACCACGTTGGCATCCCATTGGGTGCCGCGGCCTTCGCGGAGGATGGCCATCGCCTCACGCTGCCCGATCGCGGGGCGGTAAGGCCGGAACGAGATCATCGCGTGGAACGCGTCGGCGACGGCGACCACGCGCGCTTCGAGGGGGATCTCTTCGCCGCGCAGACCGTACGGATAACCTCGGCCGTCCCAGCGCTCGTGGTGGGCGCGAACGACTGGCGCGTAGGCGGCGAGCGCCGGTAACTGCGCCAGGATCTCGGCCCCGAAGGCGGCGTGGCGCTGCATGACGTGCCACTCTTCCGGGGTCAGCGGGCCGGGCTTGAAGAGGATCGAGTCGGGGGTGGCGATCTTCCCGATGTCGTGAAGGATCCCGCATTTGACGATGAAGTCCGTCGAGGCCGGCGAGAGCAGCATCTGCTCCGCCAGCCGCCGGCACCAGGCGCCGGTCGCGTGCGAATGGGCGCAGGTCGCCTCGTCGCGGGCCTTGAGCATCGCCAGCACACCGTCGAGGACGTTCCCGGCCGAGCGGCTGGGGTCGTCGAAGCGGGCGCCAGGGGCGAGCGGGAAGGCCTCGGCGACGTTGGCCTTGACGATCTCGAGGAAGACCAGCAGGGCCGAGAAGTCGAGGGCGAGCGGTTCACCGGCCTCGGCGGCCGCGTCGCAGGTCGCGCAGACCAGCTCGTGGATCGTCGCGATCGGATAGGCGCCGTGGGCCATCCGCGCCCAGGACACCACCGGGTCGGGGCTCGAGGTCTCGATCGCCTGGCCCAGGGCGGAGATCAGCGAGCGGGCGATCAGGGCCGAGGCTTGGCCGGTCGGGCGCGCAGGTAACCGTTCGACGATCGCTTGGGCGATCTCCGAGCGGGTTGCCACGAGGTGCCGCGCGAGGGCGGCCCGGCCATCCATGGGGCTCAGGGTCCCCCTACAGGCCCGTTGGGTTCGAGGTGGCGAGGATAACGATAACTGCGGCGAGGACGGTGAGCACAGGCACTCCTTGACGGCTCTTTGGATGCCTTCACGCTAACAGGGTGGTCAGAATTGCACACTCGTCCGAAAGGACGAGGCCGTTACGCGCTCAGACCAGGCCCAGCCGGCGGGCGGCCGCGACGGCCTCCCCGCGGCTCTCGCTCCCCAGCTTGCGCAAGATCGAGGAGACGTGGGTCCGGACCGTGTTGATCGTGCGGTGCTGCTCCGCCGCGATCGTCTTGTTCGACCAGCCGCCGGCCATCGCACGCAGGATCTGAAGCTCCATCGAGGTCAGGTCCCCCGGCGTCTCCTGACTCGTCTCGAGGCTCGCCGCAACGGACTCCAGTACCCGCCCGAGGCCGCCCAAACTCGTCAGCCGCAGGGCTCGCACAGCCTCCTCGAGCCGCTCGGGTGCGCGACCGAGGATTGCGTACAGCCCCGCATCGAGGGCGGCAAAGCCATCCGGGGTCGATTTGATGGCACGCAGCATGCGCTGCGCGACCGCGTTGCGCCCGAGCGCTAGACTCGCCAGGATCGCGAAGCGCTCGCCGGAGGCGTGGGCCCGCTGGTGAACCGTCAGCTGCTCGTCCTCCCGGCCCGATTTCTCGCACGCCGTCAGCGCGGCGTGCGCGCTGGAACGATCGCCGGCCAATGCCGCCGCGACGGCGAGGAGGCCGGTGCGCTCGCGGTTTTGGTGGGGGGTCAGATCCCGCCGTGGTACCGAGCTCAGGACGCTCTGCGCTTCGGAGAACTTCAACTCGCCGATCAAGACCAGCGCCTTGCCGATGACGTAGGAAGCGATGCCCAACGGCCCGCGATATGAGATTGCGGCGATGTCTCGTTCGAGCTCCGCGACGCGAGCCGTGTTTCCGCGTTCCGCTTCGATCAAGAGCAGATCACGCAGGCCTCGGACTTGGAGTGGTTGATCGCCGGCCTTTTCCGCATTGACCACGACTTGGGAAAGATGCCACGCGGCGGTTGGCATTTGGCTCTTGAAGTAATACGAAGAGCTCAGGGTCGCGTTGAGGCGCGCGGCAATCTGGAATGCATTCGCGTCGCTCGCCAGGCGGATCGCCTCCCGAGTGAGCCGTTCGACGGTGTCGTCTTCGCCGGCGAAAAAGGCGACCGTCGCGGCGCGCCCATACGTCCGGGCGCGGGTCAGATCGTCGACGAACTCGGCCAACGGGATCGCTCGGTCGAGCGAGGCCTGCGCTCCTTCGAGATCGCCGGCGATCGCCTTCACCATCGCGAGCGATCCCTCGACGTGTGCCCGGTCGGCGTCGTTGAGATCGGGACGGCCGGCGAGCTTCTCGAGTCTGGGGATGGCATCCAGCCGTCCCTGTTGATACAGCAGCAAGCCGTACCGCCAGGCCACAGCGACGTGGAACGAGAGGTCCTCGGGGTTTCGGTCGAGCGCGGCTTCGTAGAGCTTCTCGGCTTGCTCGACTCGCCCGTGCGCCTCTTCGATCGCCGCGCGGACGGCAAGGACGCCGGGAGTCTGCGCTCGGGGGCCGGACAGCAGCCGCAGCGCGCGTTCAACGACGTCGTAGTGGCCGCTTTCGAGGAGGGTGAAGTTCGCTTCGGCGAGCACGCGGGCGACGTCGTCCGGCGCGTTCGTCTCGATGTAGCGTTCGAGCGCAGCTGCCGGCATGCCGGCGGCTTCGAGCACGCGAGCCGCGGCGACTGCCGCGCGTCGCAAGGCATCGTCGCCCTCGAGCTCGATCTGGTGATGGATGAAGTCGCGGAAGAGATCGTGCAGTTGGTAGACGCCGGCGTCGACCACCGTGACGAAGGCGACGCGCTCGCGCAGCCGCTCGATGATCGACGCCGCGTCGTCGAACCCGGCCGCGACGGCGAGCCGCACGTCCATCCGTGGCAGGAAGACGACGGTGCGCAGGAACGCGCGCATGCGGTCGTCCAGAGAGTGCCAGACTTGCTCGGCGAGATACCGGTAGACCATCTCGCGCGTTCCCGCGGAGACGGTGCGCAGGTCGCTGGCGCGGATCGAGACCCGGAACGCAAACGCGAGCGCGGTCGGCCAGCCGTCGACCAAGTCGTTGATCGCGGCCAGCTCGTCGTCGCGGACGGTCAGGCGGCTCGCGCGGGCGCTCTGCTTTGCTTCTTCGCCGCTGAACCGCAGATCGACGGCGTCGACCATGAGGTCCGACTCGCCGTAGGCGAGCCACGACGCGACGGGGAGCTGCAACGGGGTGCGCGAGGAGAAGAGCCAGCGCGGGCCACCCTTGGTTCGATCGACCAGGGCGGTGACGAAGCGCGAAACCTCAGGGTCCCCCTCGCCGACGTGCAGGTCGTCGAGCGCGATCAGCGTGTCGAGGGTGCGGATGTGGGTCGCGGCCCAAGCGGCCAAATCGCGGCCCGGGTTCTCCGAGGCGCGGGCGCCGTCGAGGGCGGTTGCCAGCGAGTGGCGCAGCCCCGGCGCGATCTCGGCCAGCGCGTCGGCGAAACCGCGCACGAACGGGACGAGAGACGTCGCATCGGAAGGGACGTCGTAGACGACCGCGGACGGGACGGTCGCCAGATATTGCCGCACCGCGACCGACTTGCCGAAGCCGGCCGGCGCGATGATGGTCACGATCCGGTATTGCGCCGCCGTCGCCAGCCGCTCCAAGACACGCGGACGATCGATCGGGCGGAAAACTCCGCCGACGTCGGGACGACCGTCAGGCGCTACGCTGCGGATCACTTGTTTGGAGCAAGGTTACTCCTCGGAGAGCCGACTCACCTCGCGCCGGGAAGCGGAACCGGGGTTTTTACGTTTCACCTCGCCCCGAGCGCGCGGGACCGTCGTTCTGTACGGTACCGCACCGACGCCGGCAACTTGGTCGACTGGCTAGGCGACGTGAGTAACCGAGTTACGAGACGCCGGTCCGTTCCCGAGAGATGAGGCGCAGGAAGCGCCGTGGGGCGAATGCGCCGTCGGCGTCGACCCGGCGGAAGGCCTCCTCGCGGATCTCGGAGGCCAGCTCGCGGCGTTGGCGCATGGCGACCTCGAGCTCGCGGAAGGCGCGCTCGAACTCGTCGCCCTCAAGGCTCGAGATCTGGCGCTTGAGGCGCTCGATGTCTTGGCCGAGTTTGCCCTGCAGCTCGATGCTCACGTCGCGTTCGACTTGCTGGATGCGGTTGAGGAGTTTGTTCAGCTCCTCGACCGTCGGTAAGCCGGTCGCAGCGCGGGCCGGCTCACGCGGTGCCTGCGCGGTGGCGCGCGTCGCCCGCGGACGGTTCTCGGGACGAGGCGCATCGAAGTCGGGATAGATCCGGATGATCGACTTGATCCGCTGCGGGCCTTTGGGTGACTGTAACCCTTCGGCGATCCCGGCCATGATCAGCCGCGACCGCAACGCGGTGTCGTTGATGACGCGCAGATACTGCGGATCGGCACCGACCGGGCGCCGGTTGCCACCGTAGAAGTCTTCGTCTTGCGCGAGGGGAAGGCTCTTCGCTTTTTCCCATAGGCTGGCGCGTGCACCGCGAGTTCCGTTCATCGCGGGGAATGGTTGCGTGATGGGTTACACGTCACCTGCGTTGCGGGCATCACGTTCCGGAAACTGGGTGAACGCGATGAGCCGTTCGTCGGCTAGCATCCCCGTGTCATCGGCGGCCAGGACGGCGGCTTCACGCTCCTCGTCTTTGGTCGCTTTTGGGTCCGGATCGGGCGGGGTCTTACGGTCGCTCATGCACGTAGCGTACCCCGCTCGGGTGGCTCTCGGCGAGCAGGGGCGGAGCAGCAGCTCTCGAACACACGTTCGAGATAGCCCGCATGACCGTTGTTCGCCAAGTCCCGCTCTTCGCGTCCGCTGCGCTCCCGACGGTCCTCATCGGGGACCACGGCGACGTGACCTACGTCCCCGAGTTCCTCGACGCCCCCCTCGCCGATCGTCTGCTGCGCGAGCTGAACGTCGACACGCAGTGGCGGGCCGACTCGCGCGTCATGTACGGCAAGCGCGTGCTGGTCCCGCGGGAGACGGCCAGCCGCGGCGAGCGCGCGCCGCAACCGTGGACGCCCACGCTGCAGACGGTGCGCGAGCGGATCGAGGCCCAGACCGGGACGAGCTACGACTACGTGCACCTCAACCGGTATCGAGACGGCCGCGACGCCGTCGCTTGGCACGGTGACCGCGACGGGGAGCAGGACGCGCGCCTCGTCGTCGCCTCGCTCTCGCTCGGCGCGACGCGCGCGTTCCAACTGCGGCCGAAGAAGGAGAGCGGCTTACGCTACGACCCGATCACCGTCGACGTCGCGCATGGTGATCTGATCGTGATGGCCGGCGACACGCAACTCTATTGGGAGCACCGCGTCCCGCGCGAACCGCGCGTCACCGGCGAGCGCATCAACCTGACCTTCCGGCAGCACCGCGCGCGCGACTAAACGTCCTGCCGGTGGTACGCTCACCCCAAGGGATCGCAGGGTAGCGCTTAGAACGCCGGCCGCACCAAGCACTCATCGCGGAAGCGTAGTGCTTCGAGGGGTGTTCACTATGCGATTTCAATCGCTCGGCCTCGTGCTCGTCGGTTTAGTCGCGGGCGTCGTCGTCGGCACGTGGGGATCGGGTTCCGGGTTACTTAGCGGTGGACCGAACATCGCCGCCGCGCAGCCGGCAGGCACGGCGGACCCAGGCACCGAGCTTCCGTTCCATATAAAAGATTGCACAGCTAACGACTGCGAACAGACGGACAGCATTCAGCAGGTCGGAAATAGCCTTCTAGCGGTCAACGCGGC
>JBEKLD010000074.1:0-14615 GCA_050010375.1 Vulcanimicrobiaceae bacterium | reverse complement strand
ATCGGCGCGCCACCGACGAACGGGCACCAGCCCTACGAGTACGGCGTGCGCGCGACCGGCCGGCTGACCGATACGACGGAGTTCGCGAACATCGTCTTGCGCACGAACCCCGACGGCGGCTACGTGCGGGTGCGCGACGTCGGGCGGGTTACGCTGGGCGCGGCCGATTACAGCGGCTCGCTGTGGTTCAACGGCAAGCCCGGCGTGGGTCTGGGGATCGAGCAACTGCAGACCGGCAACGCACTCCAGGTCTCATCGCAGATCCGCGCGACGCTCGACCGCATGCAGGCCAGGTTCCCGGCCGGGATGCACTACGCGATCGCCTTCGACTCGGCCGACTTCGTGCGCGAGTCGATTCGCGAGGTCGCGCTGACGCTGGCGCTGGCGATCCTGCTGGTCGTGTTCGTGATCTACCTGTTCCTCCAGGACTGGCGCACGACGCTGATCCCCGCGATCACGATCCCGATCTCGCTGATCGGGACGTTCTTCCTGATGCAGGTGCTCGGTTTCTCGATCAACACGCTGACGCTGTTCGGCTTGACGCTGGCGACGGGGCTCGTCGTCGACGACGCGATCGTCGTGATCGAGAACGTCGCACGGTTCATCCAGGAGAAGGGGATGCCGCCGCTCGAGGGGGCGCGCGAAGCGATGCGCGAGATCACCGGCGCGGTCGTCGCCTCGTCGCTCTCGCTGATGGCGGTCTTCATCCCGGTCGCGTTCTTCCCCGGTACGACGGGGCTGCTTTACAAGCAGTTCGCGCTGACGATCGTCTGCTCGATCACGATCTCGCTCTTCAACGCGCTGACCCTCACCCCGGTCTTGTCGTCGCTGCTGCTGCGCGAACGGCCCAAGCAGCGCGGGATCTTCCGGCCGATCAATCGCGCGATCGCCGGGACGCGCGGCGCCTACCATCGCGTGCTCCCGACCGTGATCCGCTTTCGCGGCGTCGTCCTGATCCTGTTCATCTTCGCCTTCTGCTTGACGGGCTGGATGTACACGACGACGCCGACCGGCTTCATCCCCGACGAGGATCAGGGCTTCATGATCGTCCTAATGCAGACGCCTGAAGGCTCGAGCCTGGACCAGACGCATGTCGTCCAGCGCGAGATCGAGGGGATCTTGCGGCGCCAGCCCGAGATCGAGAACGTCTTCGACGCCGGTGGCTTCGGCTTCAGCGGCAACGGCTCGAACTACGCGACGATGTTCATCGGGCTCAAGCCGTGGGCCGAGCGCCGCGGCCCGCAGCACGAGCTCAACCGGGTCATCGATCGCGTCAACGGCGCGCTGTTCTTCCTGACCGACGCGCGGGGCGCGGCCTTCGCGCTCGATCCGCCGTCGATCCCGGGCCTGGGCTTCCAGGGCGGGTTCACCTTTGAGCTCGAGGACCGGGCCGGCAACGGGATCCCGGCGCTGCAGAGCGCCTACTACCAGATCGTCGGCCCGGCGAACGCGCCGGGCAGCGGTCTGCAGCGGGTCTACTCGACCTTCCGCGCCGACAAGCCGACGGTGCTGGTCGACGTCGACCGCGAGAAGGCGCTCAGCCTCGGCGTCGACCTGACCTCGCTGTTCGAGACGATGCAGGTCTACCTCGGCTCTGTCTACGTCAACGACTTCGACATGGAGGGCCGGACCTATCGCGTCTACGTGCAAGCCGACGCGCCGTACCGCTCGCACCTGAGCGACCTGGGGCAGATCTTCGTCCACAGTACGAACCCGGTGACGGTGAACGGCGTCGCTCAGACCGCGCCGCCGATCCCGCTCTCCGCGCTGGTCACGCAGCGCCAGGTCCTCGATCCGCATACGATCAGCCACTTCGACCTCTACCGTTCGATCGAGATCTCCGGCCAAACGGCGCCGGGGTACGGCAGCGGGCAGTCGATCGCGACGATGGAACGGCTGGCCGCGCACCTACCGCCGGGCTTCGCCTACGAGTGGAGCGGGATCTCGCGCGAGGAGATCGAGGGCGGCTCGCAAGCGCTGCTGATCTTCGCACTCGGAATCGTCTTCGTGTTCCTGGTCCTCTCGGCGCAGTACGAATCGTTCGGCGATCCGCTGATCATCCTGTTCGCCGTCCCGCTCGCGTTGCTCGGCGCGATCGGCGGGCTGTGGCTGCGGCACATCACCTCGGACGTCTTCGCGCAGGTCGGCTACGTGATGCTGATCGGGTTGGCGGCCAAGAACGCGATCCTGATCGTCGAGTTCTCCAATCAGCTGCGCGAGCAGGGCGTCGAGACGACAATCGCGGTCGCGCGCGCCGCCGAGACGCGGTTCCGGCCGATCCTCATGACCTCGATCGCCTTCATCCTCGGCGTCACGCCGCTGGTCTTCGCCTCGGGCGCCGGCGCGAACGCGCGCCAGTCGTTGGGCACGGTCGTGTTCTTCGGGATGCTGGTCTCGACGGTCCTCAACCTGTTCGTAACGCCGGTGCTCTACGTCCTCATCGCCTCGATCGAAGATCGGCTCGGCTTCGGGCACGGGCGGCAGGCCCACGGCGAGGACGGCATCGCCAGCCCGGCGCCGGAACCCGCCCGCATCTAAACCGCGACGAGTTGTTCGGGGCGTACGCCGGGGGCGGCGTGCGCCGTCGGGGCGTAGGCTTCGATCGCGTACTCGGCCAGCATCCGCTGCGCGTTGAAGTGCGAGCCGTTGAGGACGATCGTGCTGCGCATGACGGCCAGGTAGTCGGCGCGGCGGTGTGCGTAGAGCGGTAGGATCGCCGTCTCGAGCTGGCGGTAGAGCTGATCGCCGGCACGCAGGTCGTCGTCGCCGGTCGCGGCGTCGATCGTCCAGCCGGTCACCCCTTCGACCGCGCCTTCGCACCACCAGCCGTCGGCGACGCTCAGGCTGGGGACGCCGTTGAGGGCGGCCTTCATCCCGCTCGTTCCGGAGGCTTCCAGCGGCGGCCGCGGCGTGTTCAGCCACAGGTCGACGCCGGAGGTGATCGCGGCGCCCCACGTCATGTCGTAGCCTTCGACGAAGACGACGTCGAGCAGACCGTCGGAGGCCTTCGCCGCCGCGATGATGCGCGCGATCAGGGCCTTGCCCTCCTCGTCGTTCGGGTGTGCCTTGCCGGCGAAGACGAGCTGCAAGCCGCCGAAGCGCTGCGCGATCGCGTAGAGGCGCGTGTGGTCGCGCAGGATCAAGTCGTTGCGTTTGTAGGCGGTCGCGCGCCGGGCGATCCCGATGGTGAAGCGACCGGCGTCGAGCACCTTGTTCTCGGCCTGCGCGATCCGGGCGACCAATTCGTGCTTGGCCGCCAGATGCGCGGCCCCGATCTCGTCGAGCGGGATCCCGGCGACCTGGCGCAGGGCGAAGTTGTCGCGCCGCCAGGCCGGGACGCGGCGGTCGAACAGATCGCGGAACGCGCTGTTGGTCCAGGTCGCGGCGTGGACGCCGTTGGTGATCGCGTCGATACGAAAGCCGGGGAACATCGCGCGCGCGACCTCACCGTGGCGCATCGAGACGGCGTTGGCGTAGCGCGAGCCGCGCAGCGCGAGGTAGCTCATGTTGAGCACGTCGTCGCGAATCAGGCCGGCGGCGCGCAGCAAGGCGAAGCGTTCGGCGCCCAGCACCTCGGTGGCGAGGTCGGGCAGGAAGCGATCGTGGCCGGCGGCGACCGGCGTATGCGTGGTGAAGACGCAGTGCTCGCGCACGCGCGCGAGCTGGTCTTCGGGCTTCCCGTCGGGGGCGCTGACGCGCAATTTCTCCAGCAGCGCCAAGACCAGCAGCGCCGCGTGCCCTTCGTTGAGGTGATAGGTGGTGACGCGGGCTTCGCCCAGCGCCGTCAGCATCGCCGGCGTGCCGAGCCCGAGCAGCGTCTCCTGCTCGAGGCGATAGCGCGAGTCGCCGCCGTAGAGGCGGCGAGTCAGCGCGCGCGCGGCATCGTCGTTCTCGGGCAGGTCGGTGTCGAGGAAATAGACCGGGACGCGGTGGCCGTCGACGCCGACGACCTCGTACCGCCAGACGCCGACGACGACCGCGCGGCCCGAGATCGTCAGCGTGATCGTCGCGGGCAGATGGTCGAGCGAATCGGTGGGGCGCCAGGGCTGCGGGCTCTCGTGCTGTCGCCCTTGCTCGTCGAGCTTCTGCTGGAAGTAGCCCTCGTGGTAGAGCAGCGTGACCCCGGCGAGCGGGTAGCCGGCGTCGGCGGCGGCGCGGATCACGTCGCCGGCGAGCACGCCCAGGCCGCCGCTGTACGTCGCGACGGCGGGGGCAACGGCGATCTCCATCGACACGTAAGCGACGATCGCGTCTCTCATATCTCCCTACTGTATCGGTGGGGTCAACCCCCGCGTATACGCCGACCGGCCTGCGTTTCCGCCAACCAATCCGCCGTCGAGAGAAGCCGCCCATCGCGGCGGACGACCCGCAGCCGGCCGCGCTGGGCGGCCTTGTAGGTCGCCGCTAGCCGCTCGGGCGGGACCAGCTCGGCCAGCGGTCGCAGGTTCGCCGGCGCCTCGAGCGCGTCGCGCATCCGTTCCAGGCCCCCGATGACGGCCCGGCCGGCGATCAGGCCGAGCGGCGCGGCGTCGCCCGCCAGCGCCGCGTTCAGCGCCGCCCGATAGCCGCGGCGTGCGCGAGCATCCAGCACCAGCGGGGGCAGCCCGCGCCGGGCGAGCAGTAGGTTGGCGACCAGCCTGGCGACCCGTCCGTTGCCGCTGGCGAACGGCTGCAGACGGACGAACCGCCCGATCGCCCGAGCGACTGCCAGCGGTGCGGGGGCGTCGCCGTCGAGCACGAGGCGGCCGACGTAGGTCTCCGTCTCAAAGGACACCAGCCAGTGGGGCGGCGGGACGGTCCCGTCGGGGAGCGGCGGCACGGTGCGGGTCCGCCAGACGCCGGGGTCGTCGGCCAGCCCGCGAGTCGCCAGGCGGTGGAGCGTTCGCAGGTCCTCGAGCGCGATCGGGGCCCGCCGCGCTGCCCGCCGCACGGCCCAGGCCGCCGCTTCGGCGTAGCCGCGGACCGTCAGGTACGCCTCGAGCGGGTGTCCGCCCAGCGCCCGGCCGCGTTCGAGCAGTACCCGGACCTCGGTCCGGTCCAACCGCGCGCCGGCCAGCCGCGCCGAGCCGACGACCTCCTCGAGCCGCAGGGCGGCGTAGACCTCCCGCAGGACGGCCGCCGGCGGCGCCGCGCGAACCACGGCGGCCAGGGCGTCGAGGCGGCTCGTGAGCTGTCCAATCGTTTCCATTTTCGTCTGCGTGGACATTCGACGGCCGGAATTCCGATGCCGCCTAGCCGAGCATGACGATGATGGGAGACTACCTGGCGGCCCTGCGCGAGCGGGTCCTGCTGATCGACGGGGCGATGGGGACGCAGCTGATGGCGCGCGAGCTCGGCGACGCGGACTTCGGCGGCGCGCAGTACCACGGCTGCAACGAGGCCCTGGTCCTGACCCGCCCCGATCTGATCGAGGCGATCCACCGCGAATACCTGGCCGCGGGCGCCGACGTCCTGGAGACCGACTCGTTCACCGCCTCGCGCCTCAAGCTCGACGAGTACGGGCTGGGCGCCAAGACCCGCGAGATCAACGTCGCGGCGGCCCAGATCGCGCGGCGCGCCGTCGACGGTTTCACGAACCTCGGCCCGCCGCGCTTCGTCGCCGGCTCGTTGGGGCCAACCGGGATGCTGATCTCCTCGTCCGATCCGGCCCTCTCGAAGATCACCTTCGATGAGCTGGCAGCGCTGTACGAAGAGCAGTCCGAGGCGCTGATCGAGGGCGGCGTCGACCTCCTGCTGCTCGAGACCAGTCAAGATCTGCTCGAGATGAAGGCGGCGATCGCCGGGATCGAGCGCGCCTTCGCGCGCGGCGTGCGACGCGTCCCGATCCAAGCGCAGGCGACGCTCGACGTCACCGGCCGCATGCTGTTGGGGACCGACATTCGCGCCGTCTGCGCGACGCTCGACGCGTTGCCGATCGACGTCATCGGCCTGAACTGCTCGACCGGACCGGCACACATGCGCGATCCGATCCGGTATCTGATCGAGAACTCGCGCTGCTTCGTGAGCGTCGTTCCGAACGCCGGACTGCCGCGCATGGGCGCCAAGGGCGAGACGATCTACCCGGAGACGCCGCAGGAGATGGCGCGCGAGTTGCTCGCGTTCGTCGGCGAGCTGGGCGTCAACGCGATCGGCGGCTGCTGCGGCACGACGCCGACGCACATCGCCGCGTTCCGCGCCGGCCTCGACGCGCTGGCCGCGTCCGGACACACGCCGCGCGTCCCGGAGCCCAAGCCCCTGCAGTTCGCCGCCTCGGCGATGACTGCCGTCGCGCTGCGGCAAGAGGGGACGGTGCTGCTGATCGGCGAGCGCGTCAACGCGCAAGGCTCGCGCCGGATCAAGCGGCTGTTGCTCGAGGACAACTACGACGAGATCACGCTGGTCGCGCGCGAACAGGTCGAAGGCGGCGCGCACCTGCTCGACATCTGCACCGCGTTGACCGAGCGCACCGACGAGGACGTCCAGATGGCGACGATCGTCAAGCGCCTGGCGCAGTCGGTCGAGGCGCCGCTCGTCCTGGACTCGACCGAACCGAAAGTACTCGAGGCGGCGCTGAAGATCTACGCCGGTCGGCCCGTCGTCAACTCGGTCCACCTCGAGAACGGGCGCGCCAAGGTCGACTCCGTGCTGCCGCTGGTGAAGGAAGCCGGCGCCGCGGTCGTCGCGCTGACGATCGACGAGAGCGGGATGGCGAAGACCGCCGCGCGCAAGCTCGAGGTCGCACAGCGCATCTACCAGATCGTCGTCGAGGAGTACGGGATCCCGGCCGGGGCGCTGATTTTCGACGACCTGACCTTCACCCTGGCGACCGGCGACGCCGAATACATCGACTCGGCGGCCGAGACGATCGCCGGGATCCGCGCGATCAAGACCGCGCTGCCGGGCGTGCTGACCTCGCTCGGCGTCTCCAACGTGAGCTTCGGCCTGAAGCCCGTGGCGCGCCACGCGATCAACTCGGTCTTCCTGCACCACTGCGTCGAAGCCGGGCTCGACATGGCGATCGTCAACCCCAAGGACGTCACGCCGTACGCCGAGCTGGACGCGACCGAGCGCGAACTGTGCGACGACCTGGTCTTCAACCGCCGGCCCGACGCGCTGCAGCGCGTGATCGAGCACTTCGAGTCGAAGGTCGTCACGCCCGAGGGCGCGGCCAGCACCGACGAAGACCTGGACGCGCCGGTCGAGGTGCGCATCCACCAGGCGATCCTGCGCCGCCGTAAGGACGGGATCGAGGCCAAAATAGACGAGGCGCTGCGCGCGCGCGATCCGGTCGACGTGCTCAACAACGTCCTGCTCCCAGCGATGAAGGAAGTCGGCGACAAGTTCGGCGCCGGCGAGCTGATCCTACCGTTCGTCCTGCAGTCGGCCGAGGTGATGAAGAAGGCCGTCGCGCACCTCGAGCAGTTCCTCGAGCGCAAGGAGGGCGTCAGCAAGGGCGTCATCGTCTTGGCGACCGTCTTCGGCGACGTCCACGACATCGGCAAGAACTTGGTCGGCACGATCCTCTCCAACAACGGCTACACGGTCCACGATCTGGGCAAGCAGGTACCGGTCGGCACGATCCTCGAGCGCGCGCAGGAGGTCGACGCCGATGCGATCGGCCTCTCCGCGCTGCTCGTCTCGACCTCGAAGCAGATGCCGACGCTGGTCAAGGAGCAGGTCTCGCGCGGGCTCGCCTATCCGGTCGTCATCGGCGGCGCCGCGATCAACCGCGACTTCGGCCGGCGGACCGCCTACGCGACCGACTCGTTCTTCGACCCCGGCGTCTTCTACGCGAAGGACGCCTTCGAAGGGCTGGAGATCCTCGATGCGCTGACCGCGCCGGAGGCGCGCGAGGCGCTGACCGAACGTGTGCGCGTCGAGTCGGCGGCGCTGCGAGTGAAGGATCTCGGCGCGTCGGCCGCGCCGAGCGGCCACGGCCTCACGGCGCGGGCCGAGGTCGGCGTCGCCGACGTTCCCGCACCGCCGTTCCTCGGGCCGCGGACGCTGCCGAACGTCGATCTGCGCGAGCTGTGGCCGTGCTTCGATCTCAAGTCGCTCTACCGGCTCTCGTGGGGCGGCGCGAACACCAAGGGCGAAGCCTGGGAGCGGCTCGTCGGCGAGGAGTTCGCGCCGCGGCTGGCGCGCTACGAGTCGCTCGCCGAGCGCGAGCCGCTGCTCCAACCGCGCGTCGTCTACGGCTACTTCCCCGCCGCCGGCAGCGGCGACGACGTGATCGTCTACGATCCGCACGACCGCACGCGCGAGATCGGCCGCTTCACCTTCGCGCGGCAAACCGGCGGCGAGCACTTGTGTCTGGCCGATTACCTGCGCGAGCCGGAGCGCGGCGGCGCGAGCGACGTGATCGCGCTCCAGGTCGTCACCGTCGGCGAGGAGCCCTCGCGCCGCGTCGATGCGTACCAGGCGCGCGGCGACTACAGCGAAGCGTACTATCTGCACGGCTTCAGCGTGCAGTCGGCCGAGGCGCTCGCCGAGCGCACCCACCATCGCATCCGCGAGGAGTTGGGGCTCCCCGCCGAACGCGGGAAGCGCTACTCGTGGGGTTACGGCGCCTGCCCCGATCTGAGCCAGCACGAACTGGTGTGGCGGCTGCTCGACGTCGAGCGCGCGATCGGCGCAGCCCTGACCTCGGCCTATCAGATCATCCCCGAACAGTCGACCGCCGCGATCATCATCCATCACCCCCGCGCCGCCTACTTCAACGCCGCCGCCACCCGAGAGCTAGCCGCAGTTTAGGGGGAGCTGGACCTTCGCGCAATGCCCGCGCCTTCGAAGAACTGGTCGAGCTTCCCCTTGGGAAAATCGACCGTGAAGCGATTCTTCGGATGTTCGAACATTCCGCGGGTCGCGGCGGGGCGATAACCGATGGTCGCAAGAATCTGCTCGAGCTCGGAGACACGCAGTTCTCGACGAAGGACGAAATCTGCGTCGAGCGAGGTATAGAATTCGGGCGCATAGATCGCAGCCGCGCTGCCACCAGTTAAGACCGCCTCGACGGATGCGGCGTCGAGCGCAGAGGCAACGGCGAAGCAAACATCCTCGAGAGTCGACTGCTCGTCGATCATAGTGGCTTGCCACGACGTCGCGGTCGGCGGCGCAGCGATTCCTTGATCGCGGCGTACTCGGGGTACCCTTCGGCTAACCGTAGCAGCAAGGCTTTGAGCTCGTTCGCCGCCGGATAGAGCGGATTGAGGGTGACTCTGCGGACGCCGAGCTTGCGCGTCGCGATGAGGCCCTCGCGCTCGAGCCGATCGAGCGTCCGCTGAACCGAAGAGATCGAGCTCCCGAGTAGCCGCGCGAGCTCAGCCGGATAGCTCTCTTCGAGGACTGCGACGAGGATCAGCATCGCCGTGCTGACCGAGCTGCCCAAGAGCGGTGGCGCGTCGGGTGGCTCGGCCGAGTATTCTTCCATGTATACTATACTATACCACAAGGTATAGTATGGCGCCAGGGCCTAGTCCTCTGACCTTCGCTTCATTCCGGCGCGAGGATGTCCGACGAACCCGGGATTTCGGGATGCGCGTAGGTCAGCAGAACGCAGGTCACCAGAACGAAGGCGGCGATGGGCGCCTTCAGCGCAAGGATCATCGCGACCGTGAAGAGGCCGATCGTTACGGAGGATCGCGCGAGCGCCTTGCGGCGCATCGCGAGCACAGCTTTATCTTCGGATTTCCGCCCGATCACTTCGTGTGCAAATCCGTGATAGGAGAGGTTCACGAAGACGATCACCGCTGCGTACACGAACACCGGGACCGGCGCTAGCCGGGTAGCCGCCATCCAGGCGGTGGCGAATGGGACGAGCGACGCCGCGAACATGTGCAAAAAGGTCCAGAAGATGAGCCGCGGCGTGGAGTCGTTCGCGAAGCGCAACAGGAAGTGCTGATTGATCCACATGATCGCGATCAAGAGGTAGCTCACGACGTAGCTTACCGCCGTCGGCCACTCTTCGCCCAGCGCGCTGAACGTTGGGTGCGCCGGCAGCCTGAGCTGCAGCACCATGATGGTGATGATCACCGCGAAGACGGCGTCGCCAAACGATCCCGCTCGTTCTCGACCGATCGCTCGGCTCACTCCGATGCCCTCACTTTCTGACGCACATAGAATGGCGCGGCGATGGCGTGGACGGCGTGTTCGACAGCGTCATCGAGCGTGACGACGTCCACCAGCGGGCCTGCTCCAAACATGTGGCGGAAGATCTGCTGCGAAATGACGAGCGCGTCTTCGTCCGGCCAAGGATAGGCGTAGCGCAGGGCGAGGACGCGGCGTTCGTCCGGGCCGTACCGACCGGTAACCAGATAGGCGCGGACGACCGTCGGGACCTGCTCGTAGGCGTCGGTCAGCGCGGCTGTGTAGGCGCGGTCTAGCGGCCCCGCGGCAAGCTCGACGAACGCGTCGGGCCGCTCCGGGCGCCGGACGCGTACCAGCGAGCCAAAGGCGAGATGCGCGGCCGTCTCGCGGCGCCGCAGCCAGATCTCGAGCGCGAGGGCCGTGATGCCGGCGATGGCGGCGGCGCCGACCGACCCGTTGGGATTGACTCCGAGCACGAAGGCGCTCGAGAGCGCCACGACCTCGGCGACGAACACCCACCACACCAGTTGCAGCGCCGGCGTGGCGCGGCGGTAGGCGAAGCGCCGCGGTGCGGCCGACACGACGACGAGTCCCCCGAAACTGCAGAGGGAGACCACGACAACCAAACGCGGGTCACCAAACCGTCCGGGGGCGATCCGCGTCGCGACGACGATCAGGAAGACCAGGATACCGTAGCGCACGAGCACCCGGCGGTCGTACGTCGAGCCCACCTGCGCTTACGCTATTCCCAAGCGAGATCGTCGAAGGGGACTTCCGAGAGTAAGTTCAGGTCGCGATCGCGCAGGTCGTAGAGGGGGACGCCATGCCGCTCGTACATCCCGGTGATCTCGAACTCGTGACCTGCCTCGAACGTGCCCTCGTCGTTGGCGAGGTCGCGGGTGATCTTGACGTGATCGCCGACCCGGTACGAGTGCGGATGGAACATGAAGCGCGCGAGACCTCAGACCGATTCGAGCGTGAGGGTGACTGGGTCGACGGTGTACGTGCCGGGGCCGACGAGGTTGTTCGGGAAGGCGCAGATCACGCTACCGTCGGGTCCGTCGATGACGACCAGATTGTCGGCGTTGCAGCTGGTCTGCGTCAGACCGTAGTCGCTCAGCAGTTGGGCGCCCGGACTGTCCGGTGCGACCGGCACGAAGTAGAGCGGATACTGCGCACCGATCTCGGCCAGGGCGTAATCGCCCCAGAACGCACCGCCCCAGAAGGCCACGGCCGGCACCCACGGATTGCCGCCGTGCCAACCCCAGTTGGGGTGGTGGCGTGGATTGATCACGACGCTGCGGTGCAGGTTTGGCGCGGTGCGCGCGATCGGCTGCGAGGCCCGGTACGCCGGCGGAGCCGCCTGCGTGAACGGGACGCGGCCGCTGTTCACCGTGTCGTCGTGGAGGTCGAAGCCCGGCTGGACGGGCGCCGCCTGGCGCTGCACCGGCTGGGGCGCGCGCGGCGGCGTGAACGTGCGCGGCGCCGCACCACCACCGCCTCCAGCAACGTGCGGTACTCCGCCACCACCACCGCCGGCATGCGGCGCTGCGCCGCCACCACCACCGCCGCCGCTGGGGTGTGGCGGCGGTGGGGCTGCGCCGAGGAGGCCAAACGCGAGCGCGGCCGCACCGAACGTGCGCAGCGCCGAACCGGTCGTCACCGAACGCATCGTGCGCCCCTCCCTACGGGGCACCGGTCGAATCGACCGCGCCGCGTCCGGTGATGTACGTCCCGCGTTTGGTCAGGATCTCGACCAGCAGCGTGTTCGGGTTCAGCTCG
Source organism: Vulcanimicrobiaceae bacterium (assembly GCA_050010375.1). GTDB lineage: Bacteria > Vulcanimicrobiota > Vulcanimicrobiia > Vulcanimicrobiales > Vulcanimicrobiaceae > Vulcanimicrobium. The sequence goes on along the minus strand of JBEKLD010000074.1, from coordinate 2,768 downwards.
ACGCGCGAGCGCGCGATGTGCAGCACGTGGCGCGTGTCGTTGATGAACACGTAGCCCTTGGTGATCTGCAACTCTTCGCTCACCCCGTACCGGTCGAACCACAGGTCGGTCCCCGAGCAGACGCGCAGGCCGTTCTCGCGAGTGCAATTCGAAGCGCCGACGATCAATTTGTGGTCGGCGCTGGGCAGGGCGAAGGTGATCGTATCGCCGGTTTCGGTGATGCGCACGCCGGGATAGGTCTTGCTCGAGCCATCCGTTTGCCGGATGCGGACCTCACCTTGCGCGAACGCCGGGAGGGGCAACACCAGGGCGCACATTCCGAACAGGAGGAGGCGGTGCCAGCGCGTCATGGTGGCTCCTTTTCGCCGGCGATCGTCGCGGCGGGCTCCAGGGCGAAACCGGCGTTCGCGGAGCCGGCGCGGGCTCCCTGGCAGCGGGCGGGGGAAGGAACCCCCGACCTGAGTCGAATCGGATCGGCTGTGAAGATCGCCGTCGCTGCGAACGGACCGTATCTCGTCACGGGCGGGGTCCCGCTGGTCCTCGAGACGATCGTCTCCGACACCGAGGGCGGCTCCGAGAGCTGGAAGAGCGGCCGCGCGTTCGAGGTCAAGGACGTCTACGCGCTGTGTCGCTGCGGACATTCAGCGCACAAGCCGTTCTGCGACGGGGCGCACGCCACGGTCGGCTTCGACGGCACCGAGACGGCCTCGCGCGAGCCGTACGACAAGCAGGCCAAAGTGATCGACGGTCCCGTGCTGCAGTTGCAGGACGTCGACGCGTTGTGCGCGTTCGCGCGCTTCTGCGACGTCGCGGGGACGGTCTGGGCGCTGGTCGAGCGCTCCGATGCGCAGTCGCAGACGCTCGCGGCGCGGGAGGCAGGACACTGTCCCTCGGGGCGCCTGGTGGTGCGGCACACGTCCACCGGGGAGAAAGTCGAGCCGCAACTGACGCAGTCGATCGGTCTCATCGAAGATCCGGTTGAAGAATGCAGCGGGCCGCTGTGGGTGCGCGGCGGGATCCCGGTCGAAGCGGCCGACGGAACCGCGTACGAGGTGCGCAATCGGGTGACGCTCTGCCGCTGCGGCGTCTCGCAGAACAAACCGTTCTGCGACGGCAGTCACGCCGAGGCCCGTTTCAACGACGGACTCGGCGAGCGCTGACCGGAGGATGGTCGCCGTTCTCGGCCGAGCGCTGGTGGTGACGCTCGCCCTGCAGTTCGCCGGGTGCTCGTCGTCGCCGAGCGCGTCGAGTACGCCGGCTCCCAGCGCCGCGGCGGTCGCGAACGCCGGCGCGACGACGATCGCGATCGGGATCGATCTGCCGCTCAGCGGCGCCGACGCATCGGACGGGCGCCCGACGGCGAACGGCGCGATCCTGGCCATCGAGCAAGCCGATGCGCTCGGCTTCGCGCACGGCAAGTACACGCTCAAACCGGAGTTGCTCGACGACGCCGTGCAGGGAAAACACGATCCGGCCGCCGGCGCGCAGAACGTCAAGACGTTCATCGCCGACGCCTCGGTGCTGGCGATGGTCGGGCCCTTCAACTCCAACGTCGCCAAGTCCGAGATCCCGCTGACCAACGACGCCGGCCTCGCGCAGATCGCGCCCTCGACCGTCAGCGACGGGCTGACCGTCGGACCCGAAGCCGTCGCGCTGCGCGAGGCGCATCCCGACGTCAACGCGTTCTTCCGCGTCTGCACGCGCGACAGCCGCCAAGGCGCGGCGTTGGCCGGCTTCGCGCACACGCTGGGCTGGAAGCGGATCTACGTCATCGACGACAATGAAACGTACGGCAAGGACCTGGCCGACGTCTTCGTCGCGCAAGCCGGCCGGCAGGGCGTGCAGATCGTCGGCCGCGACCACATCGTGGCGAACCAGCAAGACTTCAAGGCGCTGCTCACCAAAGCCAAGGCGCTCGGGCCGCAGGCGGTGTTCTTCGGCGGCACGACCTCGACCGGCGGCGGGTTGGTCCGCCGGCAGATGGCCGACGTCGGAATGCGTGCGGTCCCGTTCATGGGCGGCGACGGGATCAGCGACCAATCGTTCCTCGACGTCGCCGGCCCGATGGCCGACGGGACCTATTACAGCGTCGCGGCGCCGGACGCGACGAAGCTCCCCTCGGCACGCGCGTTCGTCGCGGCGTACCGCAAGCGCTTCGGGAGCGCGGTCGGACCGTACAGCGCGAACGCCTATACGGCGGCGCAGGTCGCGATCGCCGCGATCGGACGGGCGATCGAGGCCGGCGGTGGGACGCTGCCGACCCGCGCCGAGGTGCTGCACGCGGTCGCCACGACGCACGGGCTGCAAACGCCGATCGGCGTCGTCGGCTTCGATGCGAACGGAGACACGACCGCACCGGTCCTCAGCCTGGTGCGGATCGTCGGCGGGATGCCGCGCACGGTCGACCAAATCACCCTGCCCTCGTCCTAACAGACGACCGCAGGGCGGCCGGTCTGCCCGGGCGTACTTGGCCCCAACTCGCTCCGGCTTGCTCTAGGAGTCGCACATGCGTTGGTCACCGATTCTCCGCGCCGCCGTCGTCGCCGGCCTGACCGCCGCCCTGGCCGCCTGCTCCGGCTCGTCGTCGGGCAGCGGCTCGTCCGGCGGCAGCTCGTCCGGCGGCATCCCGACGATCGAGATCGGCATCGATCTGCCGCTGAACGGCGCCGACGCCGCGGTCGGAGTACCGACGAAGAACGGCGCGATCTTGGCCGTCGAACAGGCCAACGCAGCCGGCTTCGCCGGCGGCAAGTTCAAGCTGACCACCA
>JBEKLD010000073.1:0-14877 GCA_050010375.1 Vulcanimicrobiaceae bacterium | reverse complement strand
CGCTGGCGTCCGGCGGCGGCAGAGTGAAGCGGTCGGCGTTGTTGCAGGGTGCGTCGGTGGCCTGCGGTGCGCTCGCGCTCGGCGGCGGCGCTTCCGGCATCGCCGCCGCGGACGCGCCGGCGAACGCGAACCCGGCCGACGCCGCGCTCGACGCGCTGCTGGCGCGCGACTGGGCCGACTATCACCGGCGCCATCCCGAAGCCGCATCCTACGAAGGCGACCGCGGCGGCGACGACCGCTGGGACGATCCCTCGGAAGCGGCGGCCACCGACGAGGCGGCGCACCAGCGCGCGGTGCTCGCCGAAGTCGAAGCCCTCGACCCGAACCCGCTCTCGCCGACCGGCCGGCTGAACCGGACGCTCTACGCCGAGCGGCTGCGCGACGCGCTGCAGGGCTACGACCTGCACACCGAGCTGTTCGCGCTCAACCAGCGCGGCGGCGTGCAGACCGACGTCGCGCTGGTCGACGTGCTGCCGTTCGCGACGCTCGCCGACTATGCCGGCTGGACGACGCGGATCACGCGCTGGCCGGCCAAGGTCGACGCGACGATCGAGGTGCTGCGGGAGGCGGTCGCGCGCAAGCTGCTCTGGCCGCAGGTCGTGATGCAGCGCGTCCCGGCGCAGATCGACCGGCTGTTGGTCGCGCCGGAGGAACATCCGTTCTTCGCGCCGTTCACGCGCGTCCCGGCGCCGATCGCGCCGGCCGACGTCGCGCCGCTGCGCGAGCACGCGCGCGCCGCGATCGCCGACGGCGTGCTGCCGGCGCTGCACCGCCTGCGGACGTTCTTCACCCAAGAGTATCTCCCGGCGGCGCCGACCGCGGTCGGGCTCGCACACGTGCCCAACGGCGCTGCGCTGTATGCCTACTGGGCGCGCGTCAACGTGACCAAACCGGTCGACCCGCAGCAGGTTCACGCGCTGGGGTTACGCGAGGTCGCGCGCATCCGCGCGGCGATGGAAGAGGTCGCGCCGAAGACCGGCTATACCGGCGGGCTCGAGGACGTCTTCCGGCAGATGCGCGCCGATCCGGCGAACTATCACCCCAGCGCCGAGTCGCTGCTGACCGCGTACCGCGCGCTGGCCAAGCGGATCGATCCCGAACTGGTGCGATTCTTTCGCGTGCTCCCGCGCGAGCCGTACGGGGTCGTTCCGATCCCGGCGGCGATCGCGCCCGATACGACGACCGCGTACTACCAGCCCGGTGCGCTCGACGGCTCGCGCGCCGGGAGCTACTGCGTCAACCTGTACTTGCCCGAGCAGCGCCCGATCTACGAGATGCCGGTCCTCACCCTGCACGAGTCGGTCCCCGGCCACCATCTGCAGTTCGCGCTGCAGGCCGAGCTCGGGACGCTGCCCGACTTCCGCCGGGCCGGCTACTACGTCGGCTACTCCGAAGGCTGGGGGCTCTACGCCGAATCGCTCGGCGCGGCGATCGGCGTCTACGACGACGCCAAGACGACGCTGGGCGCGCTCAGCTACGAGATGTGGCGCGCCGTGCGATTGGTCGTCGACACCGGGATGCACGCCTTCGGTTGGACGCGCGAACGCGCGATCGACTACTTCTTGGCCAACGCGGCGAAGACGCGGCTCGACGTCGAGAACGAGATCGACCGCTACATCACCGATCCCGGTCAAGCGCTGGCGTACAAGATCGGTCAGCTCGAATTGCTCGCGTTGCGCGACCGCGCGCGGGAGCGGCTCGGCGCGCGCTTCGATCTGCGCGACTACCACGCGGTCGTGCTCGGCGCGGGCTCGGTCCCGCTCGACGTCCTCGACCGGCGCGTCGAGGACTGGCTCGCACAGGCCTAAAGCGGCCAGCCGCGGGCCGGAGAAGGCGCGGGCCGCGTCGTAACTCCCGACGTATGGCCAGGCGTGCCTCGCCGACGCTGACCGAGGCGGAATACCGTCTCATGGATATCCTGTGGGGTCTCGGCAGCGCGACCGTCGCCGCGGTCCACGCGCGGCTCGACGATCGTCCGATCGCCTATACGACGGTGCTCTCGACGCTGACGATCCTCGAGCGCAAGGGCTACGTGCGCCACACGGTGCGCGGCAAGGCGAACGTCTACCGGCCGCGGGTCGAGCGCGACGCCGCCCGGCGCAGCGTGCTGGAGAACGTCGTGACGACCTTCTTCGGCGGCTCGCCGCGGGCGCTGATGCTCAACCTGCTCGCTTCCGAACGCCTGAGCGCCGACGAGGAGCGCCGGCTGCGGACGCTGCTCGAGGAACGGTCGTGAGCGGCCCGGTCGCGCTCGGAACCGCGACGCTGGCGTGGGCGCTGGCCAGCCTCCCGCTGGCCGGGCTCGCCCTGCTCACCGCGCGCAGCTTCGGCCGGGCCGCCGTGCGCTATCGCTTCCTGACCGCGGCCTTCGCGCTGAACCTCGCCGTCGGGCCCCTGGTCTGGCTGGCGGCCTCCGTCCGGCCGCCGGCGCACGGCGGCGCGAGCGCCGCCGGCGTCCCGGAACCGTTGGTCGCGCCGCTGGCCGGGGCCGCCGCCCTGATCGCCTTCGTCCTGCTGCTCGAGCTGGGCCTCGACATCGTCCGGCTGCGCCGGATCAAGCAGCGGGCGGTGCCGATCGGGGCGAGCGCCGTCCGCGGCGCGCCGATCGGCGTCTCCAGGCGGGTCATCAGCCCGACCGCGATCGGCTACTTCCACCCGGCGATCGTCGTCCCCGACGGCTTCCGCGACCGGGTCGACGCGGCGGAGTGGCGCGCGGTGCTGCATCACGAGTGCGCCCATCTGCGGCGTTACGACGACTGGGCGAAGGCGCTGCAGAGCGTGCTGCAACGGGCGGCGTGGTGGCTGCCGGGGCTGTGGGTCGTCGGTCGCGCACTCGATCTCGAGCGGGAGCTGGCCAGCGACGACGAGGCGGCGGCCGCCGCCGGTCCGCGCCGCTACGCGGCCTGCCTTCTGCGCTTGGCGAGCTCCCGCGCCGCCGACTCGGCCGCCCCGGCGCTGTGGGGCCACCGCTCCCAGGCGGCGATCCGGATCGAACGGCTGTTGCGGCCGGCCGCGGCCGTCTCGGCGCGGCTGCGCGTCCTCGGACTCGCCCTGAGCGCCGGCCTGGCGCTGGCGATCGTCGGCGCGGCCGTACTGGCCGTTCCGCCGGCCCGCACGTTGCCGGGACCGGTCCTGGTTGCCGACGCCGGCCCGCCGCCGGCGCGGTTGGCGGGGCCGCCGCGAGCCGCGCACCTGGCCCTGCGGACTCCCCCGTGTCCGCGGGCGCACGTGGCTCGCCGGCCCGCGGCGCACCCGGCGCTCGTCGTGCGCCGCAGCGCGGCTTCGGTGCGGTCGCTGGCCGCCACGGCCGTCCGCGTCTCGCGGGTGCCGGCCCAGGTCGCCTACGCCCCGCCACGGCCACGCGGCGCGGCGGCGCGGGCGACGGGGGGCGGGCCGACGAACGGCCCGGCGCCGGCAACCGGGTCGACCGCCGCAGGGGTCGACGCCGATACCGGCTCGGTCTCCGGCGCGGGCGAGGCCCGCACCGGTCTGCACTGGATCCAGCTCCCGCCGCTTCTCTGAGCGGGGGGACTGCCGTCCTTCTTGGGCCGGCACGCTATACTAAAATTACCAGCCCGGCACGTCGGGCTGGATCTGTCTGGAAGCGATGATGCGGATCAAATACGAGGTCTCGGCGGGTGGGCTCGTCCTACGGCAGGGCCCAGGAGGCTTGGAAGCGCTGCTGATCGGGCGGGGCGAGCCTCGCGTATGGTCGCTGCCCAAGGGCCACGTCGAACCGAAGGAGACGCACGAGCAGGCCGCCCTCCGCGAGGTTCGTGAAGAGACCGGCTGTTGGGCTGAGATCCTGACCAAGCTTTCGGACATCCACTACTGGTTCTTCCTGAACCGGACCAAGCATAAGAAGGACGTTCACTTCTACCTGATGCGCTATCGCTCGGGCGACACGGCGAACCACGACCACGAGGTCGATGAGGCGCGCTGGTTCGACATCAAGGCGGCCAAAAAAGCGCTCAAATACATCAACGAGAAGCGCCTGGTCGACCTGGGACTCGAGTGGCTGGAGCAGGACGGTGCCGGGCTCTTCGAGCTGGAGACCGTCGCCGCCGTCTCAGCGGTGGGGGACACGAGCGCGTAATTTGCAGGCGACCCCCGTGGTTGAGGAGCGGGCGTTGCACGTCTCGCTCGACGTGTTCGATGGACCCCTCGACCTGTTGCTGAACCTCGTCAAGGAACGCCAACTCGACATCGCGACCGTTCCGCTGGCCCTGGTCGCCGATCAGTACCTGGCGTACGTCCACGCGATGGAGTCGCTCGACGTCGAACTCGCCGCCGATTACTTGGTCGTCGCCGCGACGCTGGTCTTCCTCAAGTCGAAGGCGCTGCTACCGCCGATCCCGATCGAACTGGCCGGCGATCCCGAGGAATCGGCTGAGGCCGTCGAAGCCCGGCTGCGCGACCGGCTGATCATCTACTCGCGCTATCGCGACGCCGGTCAAGAGCTGCGCGCGCGCGCCGCCGAAGCGGCGGCCTACTACGTGCGCAGCGAAGGCGGCGACCCGATGGCGGCGTTCGTGCAACGCTACGCGATCGACCCGGCGAAGTTGGCCGGCGCGCTGGCGGCGGCGTTGCGCGCCGCGAAGCCGGAGAAGCGCACGATCGTGCGCGAACGCGTCTCGCTGGCCGAGCAGATGGAAGTCGTCGCGCGCGCCGTTCGCCGGACCGGCCGCAGCTCGTTCTTCGCCCTCTGCGAAGGGCTCGACCGCGTCGCCGTCATCGTGACCTTCTTGGCCATCCTCGAGCTGGTCCGGCGGGAGCGCATCCGCATCGCCCAGGACGAGGCGTTCGCGGACATCGCGCTGCTGCCCGTCCCCGAAGCCGACCATGCAGCCTGAGCTCGTCGACACCGGCACGCTGCAGCGCGATTGCGAAGCGCTGTTGTTCGTCGCCGCCGAATCGCTCTCGATCAAGCAGCTCGCCAAATTGACCGGTGCCGAGGAGTCGGCGGTCAGCGTCGCGCTGCAGAAGATCGACCAAGAGTTCGCGCATCGCGGGATCGTGCTGCGCGAGATCGCCGGCGGCTACCGCTTCGCCAGCAACCCGGCGGCGCGCGAAGCAGTCGAGGCCTACCTGCTGCCGCCCAAGACCAACCTCTCGCCGGCGGCCCTCGAGACGCTGGCGATCGTCGCCTACACCCAGCCCTGCACCAAGGGTGAGATCGAAGAGATCCGCGGCGTCTCGGCCGATTCGGTCATCGCGACGCTGGTCGACCGGCGTTTCCTGGTCGAGTCCGGACGGAAGGATACTCCGGGACGCCCGATGCTCTACAAGACGACGCCGGAGTTCCTCGAAGCGTTCGGGCTCAACCGGCTCGACGATCTGCCCCACGTCGACCTCGACGCCACCGCCCCGGTCGAGCTGGTGTTGCCGATCCCGACCCTGAGCGCGTCCGCGCGCGGCCGGTCGGGCTCGCACCAAGCGGCCGAGCCATCGGACCCGGCCGACCCGACCGACCCGACACCTGAAGAAACGGAGCCCCAGCCATCAGCGGTATGACCGCGCCCGCCATCGATCCCGCCGCCCTGTGGGCCGCGATCGACCGAAACTGTCAGCGCGTCGCGCTGGCCCACGACCTGATCCAACCGGACGAGACGTTCCGGCTCACCGAGGATCAGCGCAAGGCCGTCCTCACCATCGCCGAAGGCCTCGACGCGGGCGACTTCGAGTTTCTCCTCAAGGCGCCGACCGGCTCGGGGAAGACCGAGGTCCTGATGCGCGTCGCGGTCGACACCGTGCTCGCCACCGACGGCGGCTACTGCGTGATCCTCGCGCCGACGCGCGATCTGATCCGCCAACACGTCACCTATCTGACCGATCGGCTGGCCGGGACCGGGATCGGCGTCGGTCAGATCCACGGCGGCGCGTCGCCGGCTGAACGGCGCGAGGTCGAAGCCGGCCTCGCCGCCGGAACGATCCATCTGATCGTCGGCTCGGCGATGATGCTGACCATCGACCGCTACTGGGATCTGATCGATCGCAGCGCGCTGCTGATCGTCGACGACGTCAACGCCTTCGACGAGCGCGAGCATCTGCGCTTGCTCGAGGATCTCGACTGTCCGATGATCTTCGCCTCGGCGACGCCCGACGAGCTGCGCCGCTTTCTCGAGCGGATCGGCGCGCTCAAACGCGTCGTCTCGATGAAGAAGATGCCGTTCGACGTGCTGCCGACCAAGATCCACAAGACCGAGGGTGTGTGGGGCGAGCCGCCGGCCGAGCAGCTCTCGCGCGCCGACGCGCTGATTCGCGAGCACCTCGCGCGCGGCTCGCGGATCTTCGTCATCGGTCGCACGCGTGGCGACGTGCCGCGCTTGGCCGAACGGCTCGAAGCGACCTACGACATCCCGGTGCAACAGCTGCGCGGCGACATGGCCGACACGCTGGAGCAGAGCGGCCGCTACCGCCGCAAGGGCGTGAAGGTCAACGAGGTCGGGACGCGGATCGAGATGATGAACAAGTTCCGCGCCCAGGCGCCGGCGGTGCTCGCCGCGACGAACCTGATCGGCAGCGGGATCGACATCCCGGCCGCCGACTTGATCGTCATCACCGATTCCGACGCGTTCGGCGAGTCGGAAGTCGAGCAACTGATCGGGCGCGTCGGCCGGCGCGAGCGCCCCTCGGACGCGGTCTTGATGACCGGGACGACCTTCGAGCGCAACCCGTCGCGCGCGATGGCTCCGAGCGGGCGGGCCAAGAGCTTCATGCCGCGCGGGACGCGCGCGCGCCAGTTCGACTACGGGCGGCGCCGCTGATTCGCTTCGGCCTGCACACGCGGGTCGGCGGCGGCCACGAGGCGGCCGTCGCGTACGCGCGCAAACTCGGCTGCACGACCTTGCAGTTCTTCAGCGGCAACCCGAAGACGTACCGGGTCGGCCCGATCGACCGGCCCGCCTTCGAACGCTTCGCCGACGCGCGCGAAGCGGCCGGGATCGCGCCGGTCGCGATCCATACCTCGTACCTGATCAATCTGGCCAGCGACGATCCCAAGACGGTCACCGGCTCGCTGCGGCTGCTCGAGAACGACCTCGCCGTCGCCGCCGCCGGTCGCGTCGCGTACGTCAACACGCACCTGGGCTCGTACGGCACGCGCGACCGTAACGCCGGCTTCGCGGCGGTCGTCGCCGCGCTCGAGCACGCGCTGGCGGGGATCGACCCCGAAGTCGCGCTCGTGCTCGAGAACAGCGCCGGTGCCGGGCAGCTGTGCGGCGGGACGATCGAAGAGCTGGGCGCGTTCGTGCGCGCGATCGGTCACCCGAACCTGCGGGTCTGCCTGGACACCGCGCACACCTGGGCCGCCGGCTACGCGATCGATACCCGGGAGGGGGTCGAGCGTTTCTTCGGCCTGGTCGAGCGCGAGCTCGGCCTCGACACGGTGGTGATGTTCCACTTCAACGACACGCAGATCGAGCTGGGCGGCCACCGCGACCGCCACTGGCACATCGGCGAGGGGCGGATCGGCATCGAAGGGTTCCGCGCGATCATCGCGCATCCCGGGGTGCAAGGGAAGATCGCGATCCTGGAGACGCCGGGCGAAGAGGAGGACGATACCCGAAACCTCGCTGCGATCCGTAGGCTTTCGGAGGGAGTAACGGTATGAACGAACGGCGCCGCGCGCAGCGCGTGCCCGTGGACGTGGCGGTGCGCTATCGCCGGCATAGCGAGACCGCCGAGCACCCCGCGCGGATCGAGAACATCTCGCGCAGCGGCCTGCTGCTCATCGCCGATGAGGAGGTCCCGGAGGGGACCCGCCTGCGGATCGCCTTCGAGGGGCCGGACGGGAGCTCGCACGCCATCGTCGGCGAGGTCGTGCACACCGCGCCGACCGGGCGGATCGGCCTGACGCTGGTGCACCTCGAAGCGGTGACGCTGCGCTACGTGCGCGACGTGCTGGGGGTCGTATGACCGACGGTTCGGGGGAACGGCGCGGCGACGAGCGGGTCAAGGTCACGCTGCCCGTGCGCTATCGCACCGGAGCGGGCCCCGACCGGTACGGCACGATCGACAACATCTCGCGCGGTGGGCTGCTGCTCGTCGCCGGCGAGACCTTCCCGGAGGGGACCGAACTGACGATCACGCTGGAGGGCGGTGGCGCGCGCCACGAGATCGTCAGCCGGATCGTGCGCTCGACGGCGATGGGCGGTTTCGCCGTCGCGTTCGTCGAGGTCGGCCCGGCCGCGCTCGCGTTCGTACGCGAGGCGCTCGGCGTCCCTTGATCCCCCGGACGATCGCCGGATGATCGTCCATTTCGATCTCGATGCGTTCTACGCGTCGGTCGCGCAGCGCGACGATCCGCAGCTGCGCGGCGTTCCGCTGGCGATCTCGGGCTCCTCGCGCCGCGCCGTCGTGCTGACCGCGTCGTACGAGGCGCGGCCGTTCGGCGTGCGTTCGGCGATGCCGCTCTACCGCGCGCGCGAGCTGTGCCCGCAGCTGGTCGTCGTGCCGCCCGACTTCACCCGTTACCGCGAGGCCTCGCGCGCGGTCTTCGCGATCTTCGAGGGCGACGGGCGCGCGGTCGAAGGGCTCTCGCTCGACGAGGCCTTCGTCGACGCGCGGACCGACGCGCCGTCGGTCGCGCAGGCGCTGGCGGAACGCGTGCGTGCACAGGTGCGAGCCGAGGTCGGCCTGACCGTCAGCGCCGGCGTCGCGCGCGGCAAGATGGTCGCCAAGATCGCCTGCGATCTGCACAAGCCCGACGGGCTGACCGTCATCGCGCCCGGGACGGAGGCCGCCTTCCTCGCGCCGTTGCCGGTCGGGCGGCTGTGGGGGATCGGGCCCAAGACGCAGCCGCGTTTGGAAGCGGCCGGCGTGCGGACGATCGGCGACGTCGCCGCGCTCGCCGACGAACCGCTCTACGCGCTGTTCGGCCGCGGCGGCCCGTTCCTGCGTGACCTCGCGCGCGGGATCGACGAGCGTCCGGTCGACCCAACGCGCGAGCGCAAGTCGATCTCGACCGAAGAGACCTTCGAGTACGACGTGACCGACCCGGCGCGCATCGCGGCCGTGCTGCGCGCGCAGGCCGACGAGCTGGCGCGCGACCTGCAAGCGCAAGGCCTGCGCGGTGCGACGGTCGGCGTGAAGATCAAGCGCGCCGATTTCAGCGTCACCGGTCGGCAGACGACGTTGGTCGCCGCGACGGACGACGCCGACGCGATCCACGCCGCCGCCTGCTGGTGCTGGAAGCGCTCCGCTGCCGCCGGGACGCCGATCCGGCTCCTCGGCACGCGCGTCGCCTCGCTCACCGATGAAGCCGCGCGCGAGCTGCGGCTGCTGTGATCGACGCGACCGGCAACGAGGTGCAGACGAACGACGGATTGCGCACGTCCGCGCCGGCGTAGCGAAGCGGCGTTCCGTCCAACGCGACGACGTCGGCGCCGGCTTCCTGCGCGACGGCGTGACCGGCCGCGATGTCCCACCAGCAGGTCGTTCCGAAGCGCGGGTAGAGCTGCGCCGTCCCGTCGGCGACGAGCCCGAGCTTGAGCGAGCTGCCGGCGACGAGCGTCGTGTGCGGCGGGAGCGCGGCGAGGAACGGCGCGAGCTCGGCACCGGCGTGTGAGCGGCTGGTGACGACGACCAACGGCCCCGTGCGCCGCACGGCGATCGCGCGCGTCCCGCTGCTGTCGGTCCGGGTCGCGCCGTGCCCGCGCGCCGCGGCGTAGGTCAGGCCGCGCACCGGCACGTGGACGACGCCCAGCACCGGGTCGCCGTCTTCGACCAGCGCGAGGTTGACCGTGTACTCGCCGTTGCCGGCCAAGAATTCACGCGTCCCGTCGAGCGGATCGACCAGCCAGAAGCGCGCCGGTGCGGGGCCGTCGGCGCGCGGGCTCTCCTCCGAGATCACCGGCGTCGCCGGGTCGAGCCGGGCCAGCGCGTCGAGCAGCAGCTCGTTGGCGGCGAGGTCAGCCTGAGTCAGCGGCGAGTCGTCGGCTTTCGTCCACACCTCGCAGGCCGCCGTCTCGAAGGCGCGGATCGCCTCGCCCGCGCGCAGCGCGGCGGCGCACACGCCCTCGAGCAGCCGGCCGGCCTCGTCGTCCGTCATAGGTGATCGGCGGCCCAGCACGGATCGGCGCCGTCGGCGCGCAGGCGCGGCAGCGCGGCGCGCCACGGAGCCCGCAGGGCCGGCGCGAGCGGGATCGCCATCGCGACCGCGTCGCGGCGCGCGCGGACCGCGGCGCGCGGCAGCGCGGCACGCGCCGGTGCCGGCGGAAGCCAGCCGGTCACCTTGCGCAAGTCGCCGGCGGCGGCGCGCAGCAGCGGCGCGATCGCGGCTGCATCCTCGTCGTGCGCGAAGGCGAACTCGTCGAGTACGAAGGCGTCGGCGGCCGGGATGCGCCGCCCGATCGCGTAGGCGACCAGCGTGCGCGCGCGCCGGACGCCCAAGCGCACCGCTTGCCCGCCGTGCTCGCGCGACCCGGCGCGCAAGCGCAGCCATTCCCATTCCAGCGGCGTGCGCGCGAAGGCGAACGGCCGGCGCGCGTCGAGCGCGTCGAAGACGCGCCGCATCGCCGCCGCGTCGCCATCGCCGAGCACTTCGACCGCGAGCCGTGCGCCGCCGAGGGCGTCGGCGCGCAGCGTGAACGCGCGCGACGGCAGCGCCACGAAGCCGAGGTGCTCGTAGAACACCGGGCCGATGTCGCTGAAGAGATACGCCAGCGCCGTGCCGGCGGCGCGTTCGGCGTCGAGCAGCGCGCCGAGCAAGGCGGTCGCATAGCCACGGCCGCGCAGCGCCGGTGGGGTGAAGACGGCCCCGATCCCGGCGGCGCGGAAGCGCCGTTCGCCGCAGCGCAGGGTGCGGTCGTAGCGCTTGCAGGAAGCGACCAAGCGGTCCTCGACCCACAGGCCGAGCGTGCGGAACCGGCGCCGGCCCCAGGCCGAATCGGCCGTCGCCCGCAGCTCGGCCGTGTACTCCTCAAAGCTCCGCTCCCCCGCCCACAACGGGGCCGAGTGGGGCAGCACCTCGCGGACGTAGGCCTCGGCGCTCAGGGTTTGCAGCCGGAGCATCGTCCCGGGTCAGGGGGCCGCCAGGACGCCCGGCGGCGCGAGAGGTCTGCCCCACGGGAGGGTAACAAGACCGAGCTATGACGCTTCAACACACCCTCGCCGGACTGGTCCTGGCCGCCAGCCTGGCCGTTCCGATGCTGGCCGTCGCGCAGCCCATGCCGATGCAAGGCGGCGGCGGCATGATGATGCAGGACCCGAACCACGTCCGCGGTCGGGTCGACTCGTTCGACGGGCACTATCGCCTGGTCGTGCACGGCATGCGGGTCCGGCTGCACCAGGGGACGGTCATCCATCCGACCGGCGCGACGATCGCCCCCGGTCAGTTCGTCATCGTTCGCGGGCACTGGACCGGCCATCACTTCGACGCCGACGAAGTCCGCATCCGCAGCTAACCCTTCGTCGCCAAGAGCGCCTCGATCTCGGCCGCCAGTTCGGGCGCCGCGACGCCGCGCGTCGGTCGCCCGAAGGCGGAGATCGTGACGGTCCGGTCGGCGCGGCCGAGCGCGGCGGCGAACAGCCGCCGCTGCTCGCGGACGTACGCCGCGCGCGGTTTGGCGTGGTGCTCGTACCAGGTGAACTTGGCGGTCCGCGCCGCCGGGGCGTCGCCCGCGCTCTCCTTCGGGATCATCCCGTAGGTTGGGCTGAACAGGAACGCATCGGGGACGTAGTAGGGCGGGAACGCGCCGGCGCGCGCGTCGACGACGACGACGTGGTCGAAGCGGCGCGCCAAGACGCGGTCGACGGCGCCGACGACGACGGCGTCCGGCCGTTCGTCGAGCAGCTCCGGTCCGTCGGCTTCGGCCGCTAGCCGCGCGCAGTACAACAGCGCGTCGGCCGGGTCGGCGCTGGGACGGCGCGCGGTGTACTCGGCGATCAGGTCCAACAGCCGCGCCAGCAAGGTCGCGCGCAACCGGCCGCGCGCGGGCGGCTCACCCGCTCGCGGGAGCAGCAGCCCGCCGTCGGCGACGATCGCGCGTGCCGCCGTCGCGACGCCGAGCTCGCGTAGCCATTCGCTCCAGCGCGTGCGCCGGGCGCGGAACCCGTCCAGCCGCGCGCGCGCGAGCGGGCTCAGGTCGGCGTCGCGCTCGCCACGGATCAGGTTCGTCCCCAGGCGCAGGTCGCGCCGGCGGTCCCACCGCCGGTCGCCGGTCTCGTCCGCTTCGGGCAGCGCGAACAGGAGCGGTTGCGGGCTGGCCGGCTCGCCGCACAGGACCGCGATCGAGGCGTCGGAGAGGCGCAGCATCGGCGTCTGGAGGGCGCGCAGGACCCAGACGTGGTGGAACGGATCGACCGCCGTCCACAACAGCGCCAGCGCGTCGAGGACGTCGGGGCGCTCGAACAGCGCGGGGTCACCCGCCAACGCCAGCGGCAGGTCGTGGACCAGCAGCGCGTCCTCGTAGGGCGCCAGCGTGCGCAGCGTGCGGTGCAGGACGGCGATCCGCCCGGGCGGCGTCCCGCCCGCGACCAGCGCCGCGACCTGCGCGGCGACCGCGTTCGCCTCGCCCCGGCGGTCGGCGGCGCGCAGCACCCGCACGGCCTCACCCGGCGGGATCGGCCGTGCCGGGTCGGCGTCGATCACTGCCCGCGCGACCGCGGCGATCTGCGCCGGCAGCGAGCCGGGGCCGAGCACGACGGCGGTCGCCGCGCGGCCGAAGATGCGCTCGGGGCGCGCGCCGGCGAAGGTCTGCGTCGCGGCGTCCGGATCGCCGGCGGCCGTCACGCCCTCGAGGCCGTCGCCGAAGAGCGTCGCCAAGAAGCGCAGCGCCGCCGCGCCCAAGTCGTGCGCGTCGTCGACCAGCGCGACGCGCAGCCGCCGCCGCAGCGCGCGCACGATCGCCGGGCGATGTTCGAGCAGCCGCGTCGCTTCGACCAACGCGTCGGCGGGGGTCAGACACCCGTGCCGTACCAGCTCGTCGACGTACGCGCGGTAGAGCCGCGCCAGGATCTTCGCCAGGTCGAGTTCGCGTTTGCGTTGACGGTCGAGCTCGTTCGCATCGACGGCGAGGGCGGCGCGGTACTCGTCCTTGGTCGCTGCGACCAGCGCCGGCGAGGCCAGGTTCGGCGGCTTGGCGTAGAACGTCGTCGCGCCGCGCTGCGCGGTGGTCATGAACGCGTCGGGATCGACGCCGGCGTCGCGCAGCTTGCGGATCAGCCGCAGCGCGGCGTCGGCGAAGCGATCGGGGGTGCGCAGCCCGGCGATCTCCGGGTCGATCTCGGTGCCCAGCCAGTCGCTCCAGGCGGCTGAGAACAGCGGCGCGGCGGCGCGCTCGAAGATCTC
Source organism: Vulcanimicrobiaceae bacterium (assembly GCA_050010375.1). Lineage (GTDB taxonomy): Bacteria > Vulcanimicrobiota > Vulcanimicrobiia > Vulcanimicrobiales > Vulcanimicrobiaceae > Vulcanimicrobium. The sequence goes on along the minus strand of JBEKLD010000073.1, from coordinate 1,586 downwards.
GGTCGCCTCGAGCGGCCCGATGAGTTCGAGGTCGAGCGCGAGCCCGGTCTCGAGTGGGTGCGCGCGCAGCAGACGCAGTGCGAGGACGTCGAGCGTCGCCGCTTCGACCGCGATCCCGCTCGTCGCGGCGATCCGCGCGCCGAGCGCCTGCGCGCCGTCGGCGCGCGCGGCGGTGACGATCGTCCCCTCGGCTAAGCTCGCGTCGACGGCGAGCAGCGCACCGAAACGGCGGACCAGCGCCTCGGTCTTCCCGCTCGCCGGCGGCCCGGTGACGACGATCAGCCCGTGCTCGGCGGGGAGCGCGAGCGCGCGCTCGAGCGCCAGGTTCGCGATCCGTCCCTCCGACGGCTGGGAGGTCATCGTCCGAAGCGCTCCTCGAGCGCGAACGGACGCTCGCGGCACGCGTCGGCGTAGGCGCAGTAGCGGCACGCGCTGGGATCGTCGGTCGCCGGGAAGCGCGCCAGCGTCCCGGCCGACAGCTCACCGGCCAACGCGATCATCCGCTCGCGCGCGCGTTCCAGTTCGCCGACGCCGATCTCGCCGGTCGTCACGCTCGCCCGCGATGGTCGCGCGCTGCGCACGACCTCCAGTTCGATCGGCGCGACGTCGAGCAGCGCGTCCTTGAGCGGGATCAGCGCGAGCTGGCTGACGACGTCGCCGGCCAGCGTGCGCGCCCAATAGTAGAACGGCAGCTGGAACTCGCGGAAGGCGCGGACCTCGGCCAGATATTCCTGCGCGCTGGTCGCGATCGCGCCGGTCTTGTAGTCGACGACGGTGACCGTGCCGGTGCGCAGGTCGCGGTCGATGCGATCGATGTAGCCGACGAAGCGGTGCCCGCCCAGCTCGACGTCGGTCTCCGTCTCGCAGCCGATCACCTCGAACGGGACGCGGCGCGCGCGCTCGAGCAGCCAGCTCAGATAGCGGCGCGCGGTCCGGCGCGCGCGGCGTTTCTGCAGCTCGAACTCGACCGGCGCGTCGAAGCGCGTGCGGTGCCGGTCGAAGGCGGTCACGACGCAGTGGTCGAGCGCCTCGCCCAGCTGTGTCGCGCGCGCGTCGTCGAAGCGCACGTGCGTCTGATGGAAGTCCTCGAGCGCGGCGTGGAACGCGATCCCGTAGAACGACGCCGACGAACCGCGGTCCTCGACCGCGGCGCAGGCGTAGCGGAACCACCACTTGCGCGCGCACTCGGCGTACGCGTTGAGCGACGAGGCGCTGAACGAGAGCCGCCGCGTCGCCACCGGGGCCGGCGGTTCGTCCTCGACCGGTGCGGCGGGCGCGAGCTCGACCGGCGCGGCGGCCAGCGGCGGCGCGCCGTCCAGCTCGGCCGCGATCTCGGCGATCAGGTCGTCGGCCTCCCAGGCATCGGCGAAGGCGCGAGCCGCGTCGAAGTCGCGCGCCACGCGTTCCAGCGCCGCGCCGGTCGGCCCGTGCCCGAGCGGGAAAGCCGAGCGGAGCGCGGCCAGCACGCTGCTCGCGGTGGCGTCGGGCGCGCGATACGCTGCGCGCAGCCCGGCCAGGCCCTGCGCGAAGCGCGTCGCCGGCGCGACCGCGCCGCGCGCGATCAGCTCGAGCAGCTCGGCGCGTTC
>JBEKLD010000072.1:0-15144 GCA_050010375.1 Vulcanimicrobiaceae bacterium | reverse complement strand
CCCGCGCACGACCGCCGAAGCGATCGCGCCGTCGAAGAGCGCTAACAGCAGCGCGGCGATCCAGGCCGCGGCACGGGTGAACAGGCCGAGGATCAGATACGCGCCCAGCAGCAGTTCGAGGAACGGCAGCACCAGCGCCAAGGGTGCGATCACGATTTGCGGCAGGATCCGAAAGCCGGCGATCTCCGCCGCGAAGAGCGAGGCGTGCCCGATCTTCGAGACTCCCGCGACGATGAAGATCGCGCCCAGCACGATCCGCAGGACGAGGACGACGTAGCTCACAGCGAGTGGCCGGCCAGCGCGGCGTCCTCGACCTCGCGGACCAGCGCGCGCTGGCGGGCCGGAATCGACTGCGCGTCGGTGCGGTCGACCTCGACGGCCTCCTCGAAGCCCAGGATCGTCTCGGCGACGCAGCCGGCCAGCGTCTGTGGATCGTAGCCGCCCTCGAGGACGAACAACGCGCGTCCTTCGCAATACGTGTCGGCGATCTCGCGCACGAGACGCCCCATCTGCCGCGCGAAGGACGCATCGACGCCCAAGTCGCCGACCGGATCGCCGGTGACGACGTCGTAGCCCGCACTGACCACGATCAGGCGCGGCTGGACCCGTTCGGCCAGCGCGCGCAGCGCGCGCGTGTGGATCGCGACGAAGCCTTCGGTCGGGATGCCGCGCGCGTCGATCGGGACGTTGACCATGGCCGCGCCGGCCGTGACCCGGTTGTCGCGCGGATCGCCGGTTCCCGGGTACGCCGGATCGGCGTGCGTCCCGAAGAACGAGACACCACCGCCGGTCGCGGCCTGCGTACCGTTGCCGTGGTGGTAGTCGAAGTCGAGCACCAAGGCGCGACCACCGGTCTCCTGGGCGAAGGTGCGCGCCGCGATCGCGACGTTGTTGAAGACGCAGAACCCCATCCCGCGCGCCGGCTCGGCGTGATGACCGGGCGGGCGAACCAGCGCGAACGCGCCGCGCCGCCCGTCGACCGCACCCTCGAGCGCGACGAGCGTCGCACCGACCGCGCGAGCCGCGCCTTCGTACGAGCCGGCGTCGACGTCGGTGTCGCCGGTGATCAACTGGGCGACGTCGCCCTCTTCGAGTGCTCCGCACGTACGGCGCACCAGTTCGATGTAGGCGGCCGGATGGACCCGGGCGATCTCGTCGGGGCGCGCGACGCGCGCATCGACGCGCTCGCCGAACATCCCGCGCCGCTCGAGCTCGCGGGCGGCGACCCGCACGCGGTCCGGACGTTCCGGGTGCGGAACGCCCGCCAGGTGCGCGGTCAGACCGTCATCGTACGCGATGAGCATGGCACTAGTGGCTGGCGGCGGTGGACTTCTTCGCCGCAGCCTTCTGCTGCTTGTCGATGGCGTCGATCAGGGACTTGACCTCGCCGGCCGCCTGCGAGCCGGCCGGGATGAAGGCCAGCAGCCGCACGTAGGCCGCACGTGCCTTGTCGGGCTGCTTGGAGCCCTGATAGCACTGGCCGAGTCCGTAGAGGATCTGTGGGTTCTGGCGCGCGAGCTGTGGCGCGCCCGTGTCCAGCGCGTCGAACACCTGCGCGCACTCCGTGAAGTTGCGCGTGTGCAAGTCGGCGGCACCCAGACCCATCAGCGCCTCGGGCGAGTGCTGGAGGTTGTAGGACGCCTTGTACTCATCGCGCGCCTTGTCGAACTGCTTGTTGGCAGAGTACGCCGCGCCGAGCAAGAGGTGTGCGTGCGGATCGTTCTGCGCGACCTCGGTCAAGCGCTTGAACTCGTCGACCGCTTTGGGGAACTGCTGCTCGGAGGCGTACAGCTCGCCGAGACGCGCGAGGGCATCGCCTTGGTCGTTGTTCGGTCCGACGCCGGCCAGGAACTCGCGCTCCGCGCCGGCTTTGTCGCCACGGCTCGCCAGGTATTCGCCGTAGGCGGTGTGTGCGCTGAGCACCGTTGGGTACTGCGTGAGCGCCCGGCGGAACTGCTGGTCAGCGTTGCCGTCCATCTTTTCGTTGGCGTAGACGGCGCCTTCCTGATCGATGACGATGACCTTGTCGACCGGATCGATGGCCAGGGTGAGCAGCGTCTCGAAGGTCGCGATCGCGCCGGTGACGTCGTGTTCGCCGGCCTGAAGACGAGCCTTCCCCGCCAGCGCCTCGACGCTCTTGGGGTCGACCGCGATCGCGCGATCGTAGATCGTCGAGGCCAGGGCGATCGCGCCCTGAGCCTGGTAGGTCTGCGCTTCGAGCAGCAGCGGCCGGACGTCTTTGGGGTTGAGCGCGACGGCAGCCTCGAACGCCTGCCGCGCCGCGTCGTACTTCTGCTCGGTCGCCAGGACGGACCCGTAGGCGAGGTTCGCGTTCTCGTCGTTCTTGTTGAACGTCACCGCTCGCTTGGCGACGCGCTCTGCGTCGTCGGGCCGGTTGAGCGTCAAGTACATGTTGGTCAACGAGCCGAGCACGCCGGCGTTGGTCGGCTCGAGGTTGGCGGCCTGTTCGAGATCCGCCAGCGCCTCGCGCTGATGGCCGAGCTGCTGCTGCGCCAGGCCGTCGAAATAGTAGGTCTGCGCCGTCTTCGTCCCGGCCGCGATCAGTTTCTGCGTCAGCACGATCGCCAGATCGGGCCGGTTGATCTGCAGGTAGTCGGCGGCGAGTTCGACCGCCGACTGCTTGTCGGTGGGATCGGCCTTGACCAGGCTCTCCAGCCGCGGGATCGCATGATCGAGCGCCTCCGGCGTCGGGCTAGGCTCCGGCGAGGGTGACGGCGATGGCGACGCCTTCGCCGCGGTCGCGACGTGCGGATGGACCGCAACCGCCGCGAAGAACGCGGCGGCCGAGAGTGCCAGGATGGGGACGAGACGGAGATGCATCAAGCGTGAGCGGCTTTCGCGTCGCGGACGAGGTTCGCCAATTCCGGGACGATGGCGAACGCATCCCCTACGACAAGGAGATCGGCGAACTCGGAGATCGGGGCACTTGCGTCCTTGTTGATCGCGACGATCGTCTCGGACGTCCGCATCCCGACTTTGTGTTGGATCGCGCCGGAGATCCCAACGGCAATATAGAGTTGTGGGCTAATGGTCTTCCCGGTTTGCCCGACTTGGTGACCGTGGGGGATCCACCCGGCGTCGACCGCCGCGCGAGAGGCGCCCACCGCGCCGCCGAACGCGTCAGCGAGGTCTTTGAGGATCGTGGTGAACGGTCCCGGACCGCCCATTCCACGACCACCGCTGACGACGACCGACGCCTCTTCGACGCCCAGCTCCGCCGCGGCTTCCTCGACCTCATCCTCCACCGTAAGGGCGGAGGCCTTCCCGCTCGACGGGAGGGAAACGATCTCAGCCGCCCCGGGAGTTTCCTTGGCGGCAAAAACATTTGGCCGGATCGCCGCGACCCCGTGGTCGGCGCCGGTCAGTTGGCACGTCGTGATGACCAAGCCGCCGAGCTTCGGTGAGACGCAGCCGACCGTACCGCCGGTGACGGAGAAATCCGTCACGTCGGCCGTGATCCCGCAGTCCAGCCGCGCGGCGAAGCGCGAGCCGACGTCGCGTCCGATCATCGTATTGCCGACCAGCACCAGCGAGGGTCCAGCGGCCTTGGCGACGGTCTCGAGCGCGTCGACCGCGGCGTCGAGGAAGCGGTCGTCCTCCGAGACGTGGATCTGGTCCAGCGGATACTTCTTGAGGATCTCGGCGGCTGCGCCGGCACCGGGGCCGACCACGACCGCGTGAGCCTTGCCGCCGAGTTGGTCGGCGAGCGTACGCGCGTGGGTCGCCGCCTCCAGCGCGACGCGGCGCGGCGCGCCCTTCTTGTGTTCGATGAACGCGATGACGTTCTTCATTACAGGAACTTCCGCTCTTTGAGGAAGTCGACGATGACCTTGGCGCCTTCGGCGCCGTCGGAGACCGTGACGACCTTGCCTTTGCCGCGCACCGGCGGCGTGGCGAGATCGACGAGCTTGGCCTTCGCACCGTCGGTGCCGACCGCGACGGTCAGCCCGAGGTCGGCGACGGCGAGCTGCACGATCTCCTTTTTCTTGGCGCCCATGATGCCTTTGAGTGACGGATAGCGCGGCTCGTTGGCCGATTTCGTCACGCTCACGAGCGCCGGGAGCGGCGCGGAGATGGTCATGTAACCGGTCTCCGTCTCGCGCTGCACGCGCACGCGGCCGTCGGCAATCTCGAGCGAGCGCGCGTTGGTCAGCCCCGGCAGGCCCAGCTTCTCGGCCAACATCCCCGGCAAATCGCCGGTGCTTGCGTCGGTCGACTGCGTCCCGGTGATGACCAGGTCGGCCTGCTGCTTCGCGATCGCCGCGGACAAGGCGACGGCCGTGCCCCACAGATCGCTGCCGGCGAGCGCGTCGTCGGAGAGCATGACGGCGTCGTCGGCACCCATCGCGAGCGCCTTGCGCACGATCTCTTTGCCGGACGCGGGGGTCATCGAGATGACGGTCACCGTGGAACCGTCGGCAAGCTTCTCTTTGAGTTGTAGCGCAGCTTCGATCGCGTACTCGTCGAACGGGTTGAGGACCGTTTCGACGCCGGTACGGACGAGGCGCTTCGTCGCCGGATCGATCCGCTTGTCGGCGTTCGTATCAGGGACGAGCTTGACGGTGACGAGGATTTTCAGCGCGGAAACCTCCGGACGCACGAAACCCGGCTCTCGGCGCCGGGTCGGGAACAGGCGGCCTTTCGGGGGGCTACCCCACAGGGCCTCCAACCAGTTAGTTTTATCCTATTGAGGCCCGCCGGTCAAGATCTGGCCGGCCCGTTTGTCTGATTTCTGGTCGAACCGTTTTGGCATCACGACTGCCGGGTATTCAGAGGAGGCGACCGGGCGCATTCCTCATGTGCTCCCGGAAAGGTGCGCGCCAACGCTCTCCTCCAACCTGCTCGAGCCCGATCGCGGCCTTCGTCTCGCGATTGTCGGTTCCGTCGACGTTGCACAGGCATTAGGAGTAGAGCGCTACGCCACCGCCGAGTCCGCGCTCAATGCGACACCCGCCGCGGATGCGTTCCTGATCGCGGAGCACGACCCCGACGCCGTCGCGATGGCGGCGGCGCTCATCCGCGCGGACCGTATTGCGGCGGCGCTACCGCTATACGTCCTCGCCGGCGCGCCCTGCGCCAGCGCGTTGGTCGACGGAGCGGTGCGCGACGCGGCCGAAGCGGTGATGCTCGCCCGCCCGCTCGTCGAGGCGTTGGCGGTCCTTCCCGAAGGCAGCGACGAGCCGGATGCCGACGTTCGGCTTGCGCGCTATCTCTACGCGCGGCAATCGAGCCGGATCGAACCGGTGCGTACCTGGAACGACCCGCACGGGTACCGCTACCCGTTGCTGGAAGCGCTCGCCGACCGCGTCGAGGACGTACAGCCGTGGATGCGCAGTCTCGTTGCGCGCCGGATTTTGACCCCGGTCGCACTGATCGATCGCCTGCGCCATTGTCCAAGCTGTGATTTTGCGCATTCGAACTACGTCGACGTCTGTCCTCACGACGAGGCGCTCGACATCGTGCAGACCACCTTTCTGCACTGCTTCACCTGCGGAAATGTGGCGCCAGAGGGCGCCTTTGTTGCGGGCGGGCGTCTCCAGTGCCCGAAGTGCGCAACGCTGCTGCGCCAGATCGGCGTCGACTACGACCGAGCGCTGGAATCGTATCACTGCAACGTCGACGGAGCCGACTTCGCCGAACCGAAGGTCGTCGCGATCTGCCTGAACTGCGAACGCCGTTCGGCGCCCGAGGAGCTCGTGCCGCGCACCGTACATGCCTGGGCCCTCTCGGAGCAAGGCAAGGCCGCCGCGCGCACCGAGCGTATCGGCGACATCTACGCTTTGCTCGACGAGCTGGACTTTGCCACGCCTCAGTTTTTCTACACGACACTCGACTGGCTGGCCGCGAAGCGGCGGCGCTACCACGACGAGGAGTTTTCCTTCGTCGGCGCTCGGCTCAAGGGCGTCGAAGGGTCGGCCGAGCGTCTCGGCCGCGTTCGCGTCGCGGTGGTTCTCGACGAGGTTGCGCGGCGGCTCCGCGAGCTGATTCGTGGAACGGACATCGCCACACGTACGGCCGAGAACGAGATCTGGATCCTCCTCCCCAATACCGGCATGGAGGGTGCTGCGGTCCTCGCTGCCAAGCTCCGCGCGCTCGCGGACCATGGCGACGACATTGGGGTCGCAATCAGCACGCTCGTCGTCTTGGCTGACGAGCTCGCGGACGGTGAAAAGGCCGAAACCGTGATCGCACGTGCGGCGAACGGCTTCGCATGAGCCAGTTCCTCGTCCAGCTGTGGTACCAGACGCAGCTCCTGCTCGCCGACCTGCGCACCGCCAACGATCTGCAGCACCTCGCATGGCGGTTCTTTCCGTTCGTGATCCTCATCGAGCTGCCGGTTCAGGCGATGATCGTGATCGGCGTCGTCCGTCACGCGTTCCTCCGCGCGGCACGGCGCCGCCTGGCGCCGCCGCTCTCGCACGTCGGGTGCATCGTCACGTGTTATGGCGAGGGTGTTGGCGTCGAGGCAGCGATCCGCTCGCTCTTCGCGCAGCGGTACGACGGAATGATCGAGATCGTCGCCGTCGTCGACGGAGCGCTGCGTAACGGCGAGACGCTCGCCTGCGCGCAAGCGCTGATCCCCGAAGCCAAGCGGTGGCCACACCGCAGCCTGCGCGTCGTCCCGAAGTGGCAGCGCGGCGGCCGAGTCTCCTCCCTGAACGCGGGCCTCGCCCTGGTGAGTGGCGAGATCGTCTTCACGCTCGATGCGGATACTTCGTTCGACAATGACATGATCGTAACGGGCGTTCGCGCGTTCGGGCAGCCAGGCACCGTCGCGGTCGCGGGCAACCTGCGTGCGCGCAACGCCGCCGCGAACCCACTGACCCGGATGCAGGCGATCGAGTACGCCCTCTCGATCAGCCTTGCGAAGACGGGGCTCGCACGCTTCAACGTCGTGAACAATGTCTCAGGAGCGTTCGGAATCTTCCGCCGCGAGTTCCTCGCCGACATCGGCGGCTTCAACTCGGGAACCGCTGAAGACCTCGACCTGACGCTGCGGATCAAGCAGTACTTCGCTCGCCAGCCCGGGATGCGCATCCAGTTCGAATCAGCCGCCGTCGGTCACACGGACGTCCCGGCAACCCTCGGCGCGTTCCTCAAGCAACGGTTGGCGTGGGACGGCGACTTGTTCCACCTCTACCTTCGCGTCCATCGGATGGCGTTCTCGCCCAGACTGGTCGGATGGCCAAACTTCATCGCGCTGGTCTGGCAGGGACTGCTTTGGCAGCTCGTCCTGCCGGCGGTGCTGTTTGCCTACACCATGCTCGGCCTGGTCTTTCAGCCGGGCGCGGTCGCTGCCGTCATGCCGCTCGTCTACGGGTATTACCTGGCGGTGACGGTCGGGACGTACATCTTGTACCTCTTCGCGATCTCCGAGCGGCCACGCGAGGATCTGCAGTTCCTGCCGTGGCTCGCGCTCTACCCGATTTACGGTTTTTTTGCGCGTCTTTGGAGCTTCGTCGCGATCCTGCGCAACGCGTTCCTCTCATCGCACCTCGAATCGCCGATGGCGCCGTACTGGGTGACGCGGATGCCGAGATGGTAGTCCGCGGCATCGCCGCCGGTCTGCTCGCCGTGCTGTGCTGTGCGCCGGCCGGTGCGCAAACGACGATTCCGCTCCTGATGTTCGAGGCAGAGATCGCGCGGTCGCCGGCGGTCGCGATCGCGCGCGATGCAGCCGACCTCCAGCGTGCTGACGTCGCGATCGAGCGCGGCACCCGCGGGCCGCGAATCCTGGGGAACGCACAGCTCGGCGCCTACCGCGAACAAGTCACCAACACCCTCGAACGCGATTACGGGGGCCTGTCCGGTCAGGTCACTCTGCGTGAACCGATCCTCGGAGAGGCAGCGACCAACCGGGACGCCGTGCTGCGCGCACAAATCGTGGTCGCAGCGCGCGACGGCGACGTGGAGATCGCGCGGCGTACCGTCCTGCGCGCCGTGCGCCAGGCCTACATCGCATACTGGAATGCCGCGCGAAGGGGTGCGCTGGCGGAGGACTTCGCGAACGGTGCCGGCGAGGTGAGCAGGGCGCTCGATCTGCGGATGCGCGCGCACCTCCTGCTCCGTGCAGACGAGCTCGACTTCGGCTCGCAGTACGCCGCCGCTCGACGCGATGCGACGCGGAGCGCGCGCGACGCAATCCGGGCGCGTGGGTCGATTGGCGTCGCGCTCGGACGTGAGGTAGCGCCGTTCGCGCCGACCACGCCGGTATTCGATCGCCTCTGCGCGAGCGCCGATGCGGCATACGCCCCCGCCTTGGCGCACAGCCCGACACTCGTCGCGCTGCAGGCCGAGGCCGACACGGAACGCCGGCTCGCCACGAGCTCGGCCGCGCCCGTGACGGCCGGGATCGACGTCACGCAGAGCCTGGGACTCCAGAGTCCGGCGACGGGTCCCGGAAGCGGGACCAGCGTCGGCGTCGACTTCTCGCTCCCGCTCGGTGAAGGCGGCCTGCTGGCCGATCAGCGGCGGCGCGACCGCTTGCAGGCCGAGGCCACGGAGCTCCGGATCGCGCAGGTGCGCGCGCAGCTCCGCGTCGACGTCGACGATGCTTGGGCCGGCATCCTGCAGACCACGGACGACCTGCGGTTCGAACAAGCCCGAGCGGATGCAGGGAGCGAAGCTGTTCGCGAAGCGGAACTGCGGTACGGGCGCGTCCCCGGCGATACGCTCGAGCAGCTGCTGCAAGCCCGCTACGTCTACTACGGCGAGGCTGCCGATCGACTCGACGCGGAAGCGGCGCTCCTGATCGCACAGACCGAGCTGGCGTTTCTGACCGGAGATCGTTGCGGCGCCGGCGACGCCTCGCCGCCGATCGCCGTCGTCTCGTCGGCCGCAAGCGCTGCGCCGCGGCTGCCGGCGGTGAGCGTCTACGCGTGGGACGCGGGCGCGCTGCTCGACGCGGCGGTACCCGACGACGCGTGGGCGCATCTCGCCGACGAGGGGATCGTCCGCGTCTTCCTCGGCCTCGATGCGCGTCGGGTCGCTGCCGCGGCGACCTCCGAGGGCACGGCGCGCGTCAACGACGAGCTCGCGATCGCCGCACGACACGGAATCGAAGTCGACTTGCTGCTCGGCGATCCGCAGTGGATCAACGCCGGCGATCGCGGGCAGCTCTTCGCAATCGTGCGGAGCCTGCGCGGCATCGCCTTCGGCGGCCTCGAGCTGGACCTCGAACCGGGAGCGTTGGTCGCCCAGGGTGAGTCGCACGGTACCGTCGTGCGCGACCTCGCAGACACCGTAGCGGAGACCGCGCGGGTCAGCCCGTGGCCCGTAGGAATCAGCGTTTCCTACCGGGAGCTCGCCGGCAACCCATGTTTTGCGTGCCTGCTGCGCGGGGTGAAGCTGCGTGAGGTCACGCTCATGACCTACGTCGCGAATCCTGAGCGCGCCGCGGAGTTGACTCGCCCGATCCTGCTGGCGAACCCCGCGCTGCGCTTCGCCATCGCCGAGAGCGTCGAGCCGGGGCTCGGCGCGGGCGAGAGCTACGCCGGGCGCGGCCGTGCCGCGTTCGTCGCAGCGACCGTGCAGCTCGACGCGGCGTTGCGCGGTACGCCGAACTATGCCGGGATACGGGTGCAAGCGCTGGCCGACCTCGAGGCGCTCGCGCGATGAAGGTTCGTTTCCGCGCCGCTCCCGGACGAGCGGACGTCGTCAACGGCGTGCGCGTTCCGTACGCGCCCCCGCGTCGCGGCCGGCGCTGGGGCTGGTACCTGCTGCTGCTCCTGGTCGGCAGTCCGCTGCTGTGGTTCGTGGGCGCGTCGATCTACCGTGGCGTGACGATTACGGCGCCAGGATACGTGGCGATGGATCATATCGACGTAACGGCCGTGCGCGCAGGCGTCGTCACCGAGGTGCGCGTCGGCGTGGGCGCCCACGTCCGTGCGGGGCAGCTGATCACCGTGCTGCGCGATCCGGAGCTCGACGCGCGCCGCGCGGCGATTACCGCCGAGCTGGTCGCCCTCGGCGTCAAGCCGGCTGCGGTCTCGACAGTACCGAGCGGGTTCGCGAGCGACGCATTAGCCCTCGCCACGGACCGCGTCGCGCGCGCCTCCCTACAACTGGCGCAATACCAGACGCTTGCGGCGCAGGGAGCCGCGACGGCAGCGGACATCAACAGTGCGCAAGCGCAACTCGACGCTGCCCAGTCCGATGCGCTGGTCGCGCGCGGTGCGCCGCCGCTCGGCTCGGCAGGCGTCGAGGCAGCGAGCCTGCGTGGCAACCTCGCCGGCATCGACGCACAGCGTAGCGCGCTGCGCGCGCGCGTGCCGCGCGACGGCATCGTCGTCGCAGTCGGAGCGACGGTCGGCAATCCCGTCTCCGCCGGCGCCGCCCTGGTCACGATCGCGCTCGCGGCAGCGCCACACGTCGTCGCGTTTGTCGAGCCGCGCGACGTGCAGGCACTCGCGATCGGCGAAGGCGCCACGGTGACGCTGCCGAACGGTGCTCGCCGCCGCGCCCACATCGTCGGCGTGGCCCGGCTAGCGCACCCTCTTCCCGCGAGCTTCGTCTCACCGCTCGCGACGCGTCCCGATGCGGTCGAGGTCGTCCTGCGCCTCGACAAGCCGCTGCCGCCGACCGACACCGTCGACGGATTACCGGTCAGTGTCCACGTCGACGGCCTGCGCCTGTGACGGAGGCGGTCTGTGCCGGCGCCTTGGCATTCGTGGTTATAGGGTGAAGATTATGGGATGACCGGGGCTCGAACCCGGACGCCCTTGCGGGCTGCAGATTTTCGTACCACTTCGGCTTTCGCCGCCGGCTTCGGGACCGAAGCCGTTCGTGGTCTGGACTGTGCCTTGACCCTGGGGATGCGAGCATCCCGGTAGGCCGCGCCCGTCCAGTCTCTACACCTTCCGCCTCGCCGACGAGCGGCGGGGTGGCTTGGCTCGGCGTTGTCGTGCGCGTGCGACGAGTTCACCGACGTTGAGCGCATCCCGGCCGGCGTTTCCGTCCGGCCGGCTCACGGGGGTAAGTCTGCTGTGTCTGCCTATTCCACCATCATCCCGCGGGCGGATTCGCCGCGCGCGGGGCGCGCTACCCCTGGGGCGGGAACGGGACCGCGGAGCCGTTCGCCATTCACGTCAAACGGCGACGACGCGGATCAGCCCTTCGAGACCCTCGAAATCCGCGGGGTTGCGCGTCCAGAGCGGTAACCCGGCCCCCAGCGCCGTCGCGGCGATCAAGAGATCGACGGCTCGGCGTCCGCGCGGCTTACGACCGGCGACGGCCACCGCGGCATAGATCTGCCCGTACGCGCGCGCGGCGGACGCATCGAACGGGAGCGGCTCGAAGGTCGCCTCGACCCGCTGCAAGCGATCTTGGCGCCGTGCCCGCTCGGCGGGATCCTCGGTCGCGTGCGGCCCTGCCGCGAGCTCGGCGAGACTGATCGCTGCAATCGCCATTTCGTCCGGCAATTGCTCGATGGGGATTCCGTCGAGATCGACCAGGACGGAGGTATCGATCAGGCCCTGCGCATCAGCCACGCGGTGCCGGATCCTGATCGAGAGCGGCATCGACGTCGGCCCGGAACCGCTTGCGATCGATCGGCGTCGCGCGGGCGAATGCCGCGAGAACGGCCGGCTTCGCGACGAAGGCGCGCCGCCGCAGCGGCGTCAACTCGCCGACGGGAACGCCGTTGCGCGTGATGACGAACGATTCGCCGGCGTCGAGCGCGCGCATGATCTCGCCACTCGCGTTGCGCAGCTCGCGCTGCGTGAGCTCGTGTGCCACGAGAGCCATTGTAGCACACGTGCGACACGGCGGCAACCGCTGTGGCGCAAGCGCGGCCTAGCCCGACCGGGGCGGGAACGGGACGGCGCGGTAGGCCGGTGAGGCCAGGTAACCGGCGAGGAGATCGGCCTCGCTGACGGTGACGTGGTCGACGTCGAGCATGCGGCAGGCTTCGTCGACGACGATCAGCCCGGCCGGTAAGATGTCGGCGCGCTGTGGCCGGATGTGCGGCATCGCGCGGCGCGCCTCGAGGTCGCGGGCGAGCAGCGCGTCGATCAACTCGGCGCAGTCGCTGCGCGTCATCGTCGCGCCGTCGTGCAGGCCTTCGGCGATCATCGCCGCAGCAGTGAAGACCGTCCCACCGACCGCGATCAGCTCGGCGAAACCGCGCGCCTCGGCGAGCGGCGCCAACACGCCGAGCGCATACGAGCGGGCCTCGATCTCGAGCGAACGGAGCTCGGTCGACGCCAGCGCACGCGCACCGAGCAACGCGGAGAACTTCTCCGACAACCGCACCGCGCCGATCTCGAGCGAGATCGTGAGGGCGACCGCGCCGTTCGCGCGCGCGTTGGCCGGCGTGTCGACCCCGAGTTCGGTGCTCCCGCCGCCGACGTCGAGCACGGCCAGCGACGCGGCATCGTCACGCATCGCGGTCGCGCCGAGGAACGAGTAGGTCGCCTCCTCGTCGCCGCCGAGCACGCGGGGTGCGACGCCGAGCCGAGCGGCGACCTCGGCGCCGAACGCATCCGCGTTGTCGGCCCGCCGCAAGGCGCTCGTCGCGATCGCGTCGATCGCGGCCACACCGAGGGCGCGCGCCAGCCCGACGTACTCGTCGAGCGCCGCGAGGGTGCGCTCACGAGCGGCGGGGTCGATCGTCCCGGTGGGGCCGATCCCTCCGCCCAGGCGCGTTCCGCGCGACTCAGCCGTCAGCCGTTGGTCGCCCTCAAGGACGAGCAGGCGGGTGGAATTGGTGCCAATCGAGACGAGCGCGCGAACCACGGTGCGCCCCCTTCGGCCACCGGACGCCGCTCCCCGCCGTCACCACTCGACCTTCGGCGGCGCGGGGACGCCGTGGGCCTCTTGCCATGAGACGACACGGTTCCGCAGGATGCCGACGCTCTGAATCTCCGCCTCGACGACGTCCCCGGGGCGCAGGTAGAGCGAGGCGGCATCGGGGCTGAACCCGGCGACGCCCGAGACCGTCCCCGTCGAGAGAATGTCGCCCGCGCTGTAGCCGAGCGGCGAGTAGTGCGCGATGATCTCCTCGATCGAGTACGACATGTGACTCGTGTTGGAAACCTGGCGCGGTTGCCCGTTCACGCGGAGTTCAACGGCGAGGTTGTGCGGATCGGGCACCTCGTCGGGCGTGACGATCCACGGACCGATCGGCACGAAGGTGTCGATCGCCTTGCAGAAGGTGAACACCCCGGAGCGCATCTCCCGCTTCTGGATGTCGCGTGCGGTCACGTCGTTGAAGACGAGGTAGCCGCCGATGTAGTCGTGCGCCTCTTCCTTCGAGAAGAACTTCCCCGCTTTGCGGATCACGACCGCGAGCTCGAGCTCGTAGTCGAGCTCGTTCGTCAGGTGCTCCGGGTAGACGATCGCGTCGTCGGGACCGATGATGGCGTCGACGTTCTGGAAGAAGACGATCCACGGCGCGACCGGGTGCGACCAGCCGACCCGCTTGGACTCGTCGTGGTGCTCCTGATAGTTGCCGGCGGTGTGGAAGAACTTCTTGGGCACGATCGGCGCGCGCAGACGCACGTCGTCGAGATGGAAGGTCCGCCCCGTCGGCTTGGCCGTCTGGCCGCCTTCGAAGTAGTCGCGCATCGAGGGGACGTCGAGCTCCACGATCGTGCCGTCGGCGAGGCGCCCGACACGCCCCTCGTTGAAGGTCACCAGTTTCATCTCAGCTCTCCCGCGCTCACGCGCCGATCATGCTGTACCCACCGTCGCACATGATGAAGTTCCCCGTCATGTGCGCAGCGTCGTCCGTTGCCAAGAAGAGCGCTGCCGCGGCGAGCTCCTCGGGCCCCGGTATGCGGCCCATCGGCGTCTGCGAGAGGACCCGCTCCTTGCGCCCGCTCTTCCAGTCCGGCCGATTCAGAATCGCTTCGGTCTCCATGAAGCCCGGGCCGAACGCGTTCACGCGGACGGTCGGGGCGAAAGCCGACGCATAGGACTTGGTCAGGCCGAGGATCCCATACTTGCCGGCCGCGTACTGGGGTGCCCGTGGGCTCCCGCGCACGACGACGGTCGACGCGATGTTCACGATCGCACCGCGACCGCGCTCGAGCATGCGCGTCCCCATCTCATGGATCATCAGCATCGTCCCCTTGATGTCGACCGCGAGCACGCGGTCGATCAGCGCTTCGTCGATCTGGCGCCACGACGTCTGCTCGGTCGCGATGTCGCCCACGTTGTTCATGAGGACGTCGATCCCGCCGGTCGCTTCCCACGCCCCGCCGATCATCGCGCGGATGTCGTCCCACGAGGTGATGTCCGCCCGGTACACCAGCGCTTCGCGCCCGAGCGCGCGGACGGCCGCCGCCGTCTCCTGCGCGCCGCGCTCGGAGCGGTTGTAGTGCACGACGACGTTCGCGGCTTCGGCGGCCGCACGCTGGGCCAACGTTCGGCCGAAGCCCGTCCCGGCGCCGGTGACGAGCACCCACTTCCCCTCGAACCGCGGGAAGACGCGCGAGATCATCTCAGCGGGCTCCGCCGGACGAGGCGGACAAGTAGTCCTCGTGTGGACCGACGACGCAAGGGATGCCGACCAGGCGCCACCGCCGGGAACGGTACTCTGCACTGCGGCCGATCTGGCCGACGGCGAGGCCCGCGTCGTCGCCTATGGCGGCGGCCTGCTCCCCAAGGAGATCCTCGTGGTCCGCGACGGCGACGAGGTGCGGGCCTACCTCAACCGCTGCGCGCACTTGGCGCTGCCGCTCAACATCGGCCGCCGCGTGCGGACGGCGAACGGGCTGCTCCTGTGCGACCATCACCACGCGGCGTTCCGCGTTGAGGACGGCCTGTGCGTCGAGGGCGTCTGCGCGGACGCTTCGCTCACCGCCGTGCCGATCACCGTCCGCGAGGGACGGGTGCTGGTCGCCGATGCGGCGGGGAACGGTTGACTGACCTTCGTCATCCTCTCGGCGGCTTCGCGCGCCGGTTCGTCGCCCCTCCGTCGGGCAGCGGGCGCCGCAGGCGGTACGCGACGCCGAACCCGACGTCAGCGAGCAATTCGAAACCGCCCTCGGCATCGATGACTGCGCGCTCGACCGGCGTGTGATAGAGCAGCACCACCTCGCGAGCCGGGCCCCGCTGGAGGCGCCGCAACAACGCCTGCAGCACCGGCGCTCGGAAGGGATTGTAGAGGTAGACGACCAG
>JBEKLD010000071.1:0-15181 GCA_050010375.1 Vulcanimicrobiaceae bacterium | reverse complement strand
CCGACCGTGTTCACGTGCAAGACCGCGTCACCGATCCCGTAGCGCGCGATCAACAGCGCCGCGATCTGGATCGTCTCGGCGTCGGCCTCGGCGCCGGCGACTCCGAAGCACTCGACGCCGAACTGGTTGGCCTGGCGGTAGCGCCCGGCTTGCGGACGCTCGTAGCGAAAGAAGGGCCCGAGATAGTATAAGCGTTGCGGGGCTTGGGCGAGCAGGTTGTGCTGCAGCAGCGCGCGCACGACGCCGGCCGTCAACTCCGGTCGCAGCGACATGCTGCGGCCGCCCTTGTCGACGAAGGTGTACATCTCTTTCTCGACGATATCGGTCGTCTCGCCCACGCCGCGGACGAACAGTTCGGTCGCCTCGAACATCGGGGTGCGGATCTCGCCGTAGCCGAACCGGCCGGCGACCTCACGGCAGTCGGCCTCCAGGCGGCTCCAGCGCGCGGACTCGGGTGGATAGACGTCGTTGGTCCCGCGCGGGGCACTGATCGGGTTCACGGTCGAGCCGGACCGTTCGCGACTCAGGCGATCGGACCCGCGCGCGGTTCGAGCAGCTCGACCGGGATGCCGTTGGGGTCCTCGACGAACGCGATCCAGCGCGTCCCACCGGGCGACTTCTTCGGCTCCTTGAGGATCTTCACGCCTTGGGCGCGCAGCCGCTCGATCGTCGCGGCCATGTCGCCGTCGACCTCGACCGCGAGGTGCTCGTAGCGGTTGCCGATGTCGTACGGCGCGTGCTCCTCGAGGTCGTAGACCAGCTCGACGTACGCGTCCCAGCTCGAGCCGACGAAGGCCATGTCGGCGTTGCCCGGATAGTGCAAGGGGCCGTCGAGCAGCTTGAGCCCCAGCTTGTTGGTGTAGAAGTCGATCGAGGCGGCCATGTCGCTCACGAAGATCGACGTGTGCAGATAGCGCGGCATGCTCCAGCCCTACGCGGCGCCACCGCCCCTTTCCCGCGCCGCGCCGCCCGGCGGCCCGAGACGAGGGCCCCGACGGTAGCACCCACCTACCGTCTTGCCCCGCCCCGCTAGAACGTGACCTTTGCCTCGACGGCGTAGACCCAGGCGTTCTCGATCTTCTTGTAGGCGAACGCTCCGGGGTTCATGACGTATTGCACGTCCGGCCGAAGCTGGACGTTACGGGAGAGCGCGTACCCGTAGTTCATCTCCGCGACTTCTTCGCCCGACGCCAAGTCGGTCGTAGTCTTGAGGGCGAGGGCTTTGGGGTTGACGTCGGCGCGCACCAGACCCAGGGCAAACGAGTCGCGATCGCGACCGGCAAACGGGGCCGTGAGCACGACGCCGCCGTCGAGGTACGCCTTGATCAGCGACGTCGCCACATCGTCGGTGGTCCCCTGGGCGAACACCCATAGGCCGCCGGGCCGACCCGCGTTGGGCACGATCATCTGACTTGCGAGCACGTATTCGCCGGAGCGCCCGTCGACGAGGACTTTGGGATAGGCGATGTTGCTGACGTGGGAGGCGTCGTAGTACGCGCCGATCTTGTATTCACCCGGGAGTCCCGTGCCACTCGTGCCGGGCGTCCAGCCGACTTCGACCGGATAGATGGCGCCGGTCGACCCGTGAAAACCCAAGTAGAAGCCGTCGGGAGCCGAGCTTCCGGCTGGATTTACCTGGAACACTCCGGTCTGGACGTACAGCTGCTTGGTGAGGTTTGCCCGGATGCGCGCGCCCCACTTGGCGATCGGGTAGTCGGACCAGCCGCTATCGTTCGGCATGCTCTGCGGGTGCCCGCAAAAGCCGTTGTTCTCGAAGTTGCACAGCAGCGTGGTCAAACCGAAGTCGTTGCCCCAGGCCCAAAAGCCGACCTTGAAATTGAAGGTGCGCTGATCGAGATACTGATCGAATGACAGCTCGCCCAGGCGAAAGTTCTGACCTGCGCCGTAGATCTGCTGAACGGCCAGCTTGTTGCCGATGTCGGTTGCCGATACGCTGGTGCCGAGACGGTCGTTGAGGGTGAAGTGGAACGTGCCGCCTTGATCGCCCAGGAGCTTCCCGAGATCGAGATCGAACCCGGCACGGAGCTGCTGCGCATAGGCCGAACCCAGATGCTTGCCGCCACTCGTGTTCGCGGCGGTCTCGGAGAGATAGTCGGCGCGCAGCGTGACGCCTTCCGCTTGCAGCCGTTGCCGCCAGCCGCCGGCAACAGGTGCCGGGCTCGGCGACGCGCTCGGCGCGGGGGTGGGATTCGCAGCCACATTCGACGTCTGGTCAGCCGATGCCGCGTATGGCAGCAGGCACGACGCCAGCGCGATGCAGAGACCTGGAACCCACCTCCTCCATGCGTTGCGAGGCGCTGAGCCGATCGCCATCTCGCGGTCTTCGTCGCCGTCCGGCGCGGACTGCATCCCCATGGTCATCCGGTCTCTCCTTTGATTTGGGTACGGCGACTGCGCGCCGAAGGTAGGGCGTAGGAACAGAAGACGACGAAGCGCGGTCAGGCCGTCTTTGCGTTGAGACGGGCCGCTTGCGAGGCGAGCCGGACGGCCGCATTCACGCTGCCCGAATGGCGATAGCCACGGCGTTCCACCAGCTCGAAGAAGTATCGATCGTCGAACGTATCGGTGTAGGCATGGACCAACTCGCCGGCCTCGTCCCGATCGTAGAGCAGGTCGCCGCGTCGCAGCGTGTCGAGCAAAGCGGCATCGACGTCCCAACGCGCGGCCAAGTCCGCGTAGTAGTTGGCTGGTATCGGGAGAATCGTGCCACCGCGCTGACGAATGTGCTCGGTCGCGGTGACGACGTCGTCGGTGGCGAATGCGACGTGCTGGATTCCGGAACCAGCCGTGGCGGAGATGAAGCGCCCGGTCGCCGTGGTACGGCTCTGGGAGACGTTGAGGTGGATGCCGAGCCGCCCATTCGCGCTCATCATCGTCCGATCGACGATCAGTCCATGCGGATCGGCGACCTCGCCGAGCTGCTCGGATTGCAATCCCAGCACCGCGCGATAGAACAATACGAACGTCTCCATGTTGGCGTGCGGCAGCGCCTGGGTGACGTGGTCGATGTCGAGCAACTCATCGTCGGGCTCGTCGCCGAGCAGGCAGAAGTCGTCCTCATAGATCGATCGCCCCGATGCGTCGGGCTCCACCAGATAGATCAACATGCCGTCCGGAGCGCGGATCGCCGGGATGCGACGCTCGCCGGCGCCGATCGGATCGCACCATTCCGGCGCGAGTAACGCCGTCGCTCGCTCGATCGCGGCCGCGGCGTCGTCGACGCGTACCGCGACGGCGCACACCGACGGACCGTGAAGCTCGAAATGTTCCGCCGCCGCGGAGTCCTGCTCGTGGTTGAGCACGAGATTGATCCGCCCGTTTCGATAGAGATCGACGGCCTTCGACCGATGGCGCCCGGCGCGGTAAAAGCCGAACGGATGCAGGAACCGAGTCAGCCGTTGGGCGCTCTCGTCGTCGACGGCGAACTCGAGGAACTCGAACCCGTCGAAGGACGGCGCGTCCGCCAGCCGTTCACCGCAGCCCGCTTCCGAGGCGGCCCATATCAGCGAGCGCATCCCGTCGCGAGCGATCTGCGTCGGCGGCGCCGCCCGGAAGGCGTCGTTGAAGATTTCGAGCGAGAGCGGACCGCGGTAACCGGTCGCCACGACGGCGGCGAGGAATCGCTCGACCTGGAGTTGGCCCTGACCGGGGAAGTTCCGAAAGTGGCGACTCCAGGACAGCAGGTCGATCTCGAGCTGCGGCGCGTCTGCGAGTTGCACGAAGAAGATGCGATCGCCGGGAATTTGGGCGATCCCGGTGAGATCGTCGCCCACGGCGAGGGTGTGAAAGCTGTCCAGGATGAGCCCGAGCGCGGGGTGGTCGGCCTGGCGGACGATCTGCCACGCGTGCGCCCAGCGGTTCACGTAGCGGCCCCATGCCAGCGCCTCGTAGCCGACGCGCAGGCCTCGCTGCGCGGCCCGTTCCGCCATCTCGGCGAGGTCGGCAACGGCGCGCGCGTCGTCGTCGAGCGCGTCGGGGTGAACGTTGCTGCACACCAGAACCAGGTCCGTGCCTAGCTCCTGCATGAGGTCGAACTTGCGTTCGGCCCGGTCGAGGTTGCGGCGCCGGATCGGCTCGGGCATCGCCTCGAAATCGCGAAACGGCTGATAGAGCGTGATCGCGAGCCCCAGGCCGGTCGCGATCCGGCGGACGTCTGCCGGCGAGCCGCCGAAGGTCAGCAGGTCGTTTTCGAACAGCTCGACCCCGTCGAACCCGGCGGCCGCGGCGGCCTCGAGCTTCTCGACGAGGGTCCCACTCAGCGAGACGGTCGCGATCGACCGGGCGTGCCGGGGTGGGGTGGGGCTGGTCGTCATGCGGTCTCCGTGAGGGCGTGGCGCCTGAGCGCCAGCGGGACGAAAGGAGCAGGCCCTTGACACTTGACGGTTATGTACGTACTAGTTAGTGAGCAACTTGTCAACAGGGACCAAGCGACTTGCCGCAAGAAAGTTCGTCGAGCAGACCAGGCCCAAGGGGGACGGGGCTACCCTTGGTTTTCATCCTCAACGGTCCGAATTTGAATCTGCTCGGCGTGCGCGAACCCGAACTCTACGGCCGTGACACGCTGGCCGAGATCGAGGCAAGCTGCCGCCGGCTCGCTTCGGATCTGGGCCTCGGGATCGACTTTCGCCAGAGCAATGCGGAGTGTGACCTGATCGCCTCGATCCAGGAGGCCCGCGCCGCCGGCGCGGGGATCGTCATCAATCCCGCCGGGTTCACCACGACCTCGGTCGCGATCTTGGACGCACTGCTGATGTGCAGCTGTCCGATCGTCGAAGTCCATCTGACGAACATCCATCGACGCGAGTCGTTTCGGACGCCATCGTACGTCTCGCTCGCTGCGAACGGCGTGATCTGCGGTTGCGGCGCGCAAGGCTACGCGCTCGCCCTTCAACACATCGCACAGCTCGTGGGACGACGCGCCGCATGAGCTCGGGGGAACGTGCGCGGGTGCATGTCGGGCTCGTCGGCGAGGGTATCCGCGGCTCCCGTTCCCCGGCGATCCACGTCGCCGAAGGCCAAGCGCACGGGATCGACTACACATACGACCTCTTCGAGCTCGAAGCTTTCGCCGAGGGAGCCGATGCGCTGCCGGCGATACTCGATGACTGCGAACGCCGCGGCTTTCGCGGGCTCAACATCACGCATCCGTGCAAGCGATCCGTCATCTCGTTGCTGGATGAGCTCTCGCCGGAGGCGGATGCCCTCGACGCCGTCAATACCGTGCTGTTCGATGGCGATCGACGCATCGGGCACAACACCGATTGGTGGGGGTTCGCGGAGAGCGTCCGCCGCGGGCTCACCGGAGCGCGTCTCGAGAAGATCGTGCAACTCGGCGCCGGCGGTGCCGGCGCGGCGGTGGCCTACGCTATCCTGACCCTCGGCGCGGGTCGCGTCGAACTCTTCGACATCGAACCGCTTCGCGCCGAGCAACTTGCGACGACGCTCCGGCGAACCTTCCCGGCCGACCGCATCGCGGCCGGCGGCGACCTCCCGCAGGCGATGGCGGCGGCCGACGGCTTGATCCACGCGACGCCGACCGGGATGGCCCACCATCCCGGAATTCCGCTCTCGCCGGACCTTCTGCGGCCGGAGCTGTGGGTCGCGGAGATCGTCTACGTGCCGCTCGAGACGGAATTGCTCCAGGCTGCTCGATTGCACGGCTGTCGCGTTCTGAACGGTCGCGGTATGACCGTGTTTCAGGCATTCCAAGCCTTCGAGTTGTTCACCGGTATCTCGCCCGACGCCGAGCGCATGGCGCAAAGCTTCGACCGGCTCGACTCGGCCGAGCAGCTCACCTAAACCCCTTCGCTACTTGTCATCGGGGAGGCCAGACCATGCCCATCGATACGCCTATGCCGGCCACTACCTTCACCGCCGGCGCCGTGAGCGCGCGGCGCAGCCACGCGCGGTACACGATCATGGCGCTGCTGGCCGTCGGTACCATGATCAATTATCTCGACCGCGCCGTTCTCGGCATCGCGGCGCCGTCGTTGGCGAAGGACCTCGTGTTGAGCGCAACGATGATGGGCCTCGTCTTTTCCGCCTTCTCGTGGACGTACGCATTCGCACAAGTTCCCGGCGGGATTCTCCTCGATCGACTGGGGACGAAGCTCACCTATTTTTGGTCGGTCACGACCTGGTCATTGTGCATCGCCCTCCACGCCGCCACGACCGGCCTGGGAACGCTGCTCGGCGTCCGCCTCGGCCTGGGGATCTGCGAAGCGCCCTGCTTCCCGACCAACAGCCGCGTCGTCGGGACATGGTTTCCCCAGCGCGAACGCGCGCGAGCGACGAGCATCTACACCGTGGGTGAATACGTCGGGCTCGCCTTTCTCGCCCCCGTCTTGTACTGGATCGTCGCGACGTTCGGGTGGCGCGCGCTCTTCGTGGTGGTCGGGATCGCCGGTCTCGTCTTCGCGCTGGTGTGGTGGGCGAAGTATCGCGAGCCGAAAGCCAGCCGCGCGAATCAGGCTGAGCTCGAGTTCATCGAGAGCGGGGGCGGCTTGGTCTCCAGCCCGAATCGCGGCGCCGACTTCTCGTGGCTGTCGGTCCGAAAACTGATGTCCTACCGCCAGATGTGGGGCGCCTGCCTCGGGCAGTTCGGCGGTAATTCCACCCTGGTCTTCTTCCTGACATGGTTTCCGACGTATCTGGTGACCACCCGCCACATGGGTTGGATCAAGCTCGGTTTCTTCGCTGCGCTTCCTTTCGTCGCCGCGTCGATCGGGGTACTCTTCGGCGGTTGGCTTTCGGATACGCTCCTGAAGCGAACCGGATCGGCCAACATCGCGCGGAAGCTGCCCGTCGTCGTGGGTCTGCTGCTCGCTTCGTCGATCATCGCCGCCAATTACGTCAATAACGACGCTGCCGTCATCGCCGTACTCTCGCTGGCGTTCTTCGCTCAGGGGATGGCGGCACTCGGATGGACGGTGATCTCGGACATCGCCCCCAGCAACATGATGGGCCTCACCGGCGGCATCTTCAATCTCACCGCAAATCTCGCCGGAATCGTCACGCCCCTGGTGATCGGGGTGATCATCGGCCGGACGGGTTCGTTCTTCTGGGCCTTGGGCTACATCGCCGTGGTCGCCCTGATCGGCGCGCTCTCGTACATCTTCATCCTCGGTGATGTCCGCCGTCTCGTCATCACGACGGCCGAGGTCTAGGCTGAGCCTGCCTCCGGCGCTTCGAGCAGCGCGACGATCGCGTCGGTGAGCATTCGCTTGTGGCGTGCACGAAGCACCGGCTCGGAGACGTCACGGCCAAAGATCGCGCCGAGCGTATATCGATTGGAGACACGAAAGTAACAGAACGAGCTGATGAGTACGTGCAAATCGAACGCGTCGATCTCTGACTTGAATACGCCTTCGCTTCGCCCGCGTTTCAGGATACTGGTAATCGTGTCGATGATCGGTGCATTGACCGTGCGCAGCTTGCTCGATTGCGCGATATATTCGGCGCGGTGGATGTTCTCGATGCTTACCAAACGGACGAACTCGGGATGCGCATCCTGGTAGTCGAAAGTGAACTCGACGAGCCGGCTGATCGCCGCGACGGGCGCCAACAGATCGACGTGGAGGCGCAGCTCGTGCGCGCGGATGTTTCCGTACGCCTTCTCGAGGACCGCGATGTAGAGGCCCTCTTTGCTCCCAAAGTAGTAGTAGATCATACGCTTGGTCGTACGCGTCCGAGCCGCGATGGCGTCGACACGGCCACCGCTCAGACCATTGGTCGCGAACTCCTCGGTGGCGGCCTCGACGATGTCTTGTTTCGTGCGCTCGGCGTCATTGATCCGCGTGCGCGGCCGCAGCACTTCCACGACCTCGGCCTTCGAAACGTCCATGCTCCGGACCAGGGTTCGGCGCGCTGCCCGCAATCTCATGGGGTGGGCTCGATCGGCCCGGATGCTAGACGAAGGCGACGCCGATCGAGCCGAGCGCACCGTAGTCGGCGTGGATGACGTCGCCCGCCGCGACCGAGACCGGGCGGGTGAACGACCCGGCGAGCACGATCTGGCCGCGTTCCAGCTTCGCGCCGACGCCCTGCAGCTTGTTTGCGAGCCAGGCGACGCCGGCGGCAGGGTGGCCCATGATCGCGGCCGCGACGCCGCTCTCCTCGATGATGCCGCCTTTGGAGAGCGTCGCACCGACCCAGCGCAGGTCGACGTCGAACGGGCGCACCAGGCGACCGCCGGTCACGATCGCGCCGGAGGCGGCGTTGTCGGCGATGGTGTCGGTGATCGCCCGCGGGACCTCGGTCCGGTAGTCGATCACCTCCAAGGCCGGGGTGACGAACTCGGTCGCCCGCATGACGTCGTGCACCCGCACGCCGGGGCCTTCGAGATCCTCGCCGATGATGAAGGCCAACTCGACTTCGAGGCGCGGAGCGATGAAGCGCGCCGCCGGGATCTGGGCGCCGTCGTTGTAGAGCATCGTGTCGAGCAAGACGCCGTAGTCGGGCTCGGTGATCTTCGAGGCCATCTGCATCGCGCGCGAGGTCAGGCCGATCTTGTGGCCGATCCGGCGTGCGCCCTCGGCGAGGTGCAACTCGGCCCACAGTCCTTGGATCGCGTACGCGTCCGCCAGCTCGATGGCGGGATAGGTGCGGCTGAGCTGCGGGATCACGCTGCGCTCGCGTTCGGCGCGAAAGAGGCTGGCGGCGCCGGCACGGCGTTCATCGTCGGTCAACATCGCCGCTACGCGATCGGCGCCCGCGGCAGGTCGGCGACACCGGGCTCCATGACGTAGGTGTAGTCGAGCGAGTACCACGGTGGGGTGACGTCGGGGGCGCCCGGCCGCGGCTCGTCGTGGCGGACGAAGTCGCCGATGAGGGCCTCGGTCACGCCGAACTGCACGTCCGTGTCGATGTGCGGGTCGCGCGGGTCGTAGACCTGCGAGATCAGCGTCTTGTAGCCGTCCTTCACGATCAGCGCGTGCAGGTGCGCCGGCCGGAACGGATGACGGTCCTGCGCGCGCAACAGCCGGCCGACGACGCCGTCGGTCGGGATCGGGTAGCCGACCATCTTGACGGTGCGAAACCAGAACCGGCCGTCCGCGTCGGTCGTGAAGACCCCGCGCAGGTTCATCTCGGCCTGCCCCGGATCTTGGTTTTCGTACAACCCGACCGGCGAGGCGTGCCAGATGTGCACCTCGGCCCCGACGATCGGCCGACCATCGCGGTCCTGCACGCGCGCGTTGACGAACAACGGCTCGCCGGGCGTCTCGGATCGTACGATCGATCCGCCGTTCGCCACGCGCGGCGAATGCAGCCGCCAGAACGGACCGAGCAACGACTGCGAGGTTTCGGTCTGGCCGTGGTCCCCGTTGTTCAGCAGACAGACCAGGGACGACACGCCGAGCGAGCCGGCCATCAAGACCATCTCGTTGTGCGTCTCGGTCGTCTGCCGGCCGATCTCGCTGAGGGTCGCGGTCGCGTCGCGAAATTCCGCCTCGCTCAGCCGGGTCTCGCGCACGAAGGCGTGCAGGTGGCGGACCAGCGCGACCATGATCTCGCGCAAGCGCGGGTCCGTGGTTCGCTCCATGACGGCGATGACGGCCGGCGTCACGTCCTCCTGGCGCTGGATGCTCATCGTCCCCGCCTCGCTGCTACGGATGCGCTCCGGGGATCAGCTCGGTCGCGGCCAGGCTCGTCGCCATCGTGGCGGTGATCGTCACCGCGGTGTTGCGCGGCACGGTGATCGTCGCGCCGGTCGGCATCGCGATGTGGGCACCCTTTTCGAGCATCGTCGCGCCACCGGCGATGACCGTGTAGTAGCCGAGCGCCGGCGAGGCCGGGATCGCGAACGTCGCATGCGGCCCGAAGCGCAACACCTGATTGGCGATCGTGAGCGTCCCGGGACTCGGCACTTGATTCGGCATCTCGTTCTTGAAGACCGAGTACGAGTTGGTCTTCACCTGGGGCGGCGCGCTGGGATCGGGCGCGGGATAGTTGAAGTCCGACCCCTGTTCCAACAGGTGGATGCCGAGGTAGGCCTGCAGCGTCGGGCCGACGTCGCCGGCGGTGTGAGGGCGGCCTTGTTGCGTGTAGACCGTCTGCCCGGCCGCGACCGGCACGATCGTCGGTGGGGCGTTGGGCGCCCGATCGCCGTGCGCGAACCACCAGCTGGTCACCCCGTAGACCGTGGTGATGCATTCCGCGCCGCGATGCGTGTGCGGCGCGAGCCAGGTCGGCGCGCCGGTGAGATAGATCTCCTGCCACATATCCCACGCCTTGGCCGGCGTTCCGTCCTGTGCGCGGATCCCGCCGACGACGACGCAGTTCCCGTGGTAGACGACCGTGACACCCGGAGCGCCACGCGCCGGCGCCGCCAGGGCTGCTACGAGCCCGAGCACGAACACCCATCGAGGAAGCATCCCCCCGCCATTCCAACGCCCGACCGACAATCCTATCGATCGGTGGGTACATCTCGAAGCAATCCGTTGAACGACGACGCCTCTCAGCGACCGGCGCTCGCCGACTTGTCCGGACGCCCGGCGAGCCGGACTACCAGCGTTGCCGCCCTCTCCTTCGTCCTGGCGATGCTCGCGCTGGCACTGGCCTCCTTGGCCTTCGGCGAGCATCCCGGGCCGGTCGTGGTGGCGTTCATCCCGGTCGTCGGCGCCCTCTGGGCGGCGGCGGAGTTGCTCACGGCCTACCTCCTGCTCAGCCAGTTCACGGTCAACGGCGTGCGCCTATTCCTGGTGCTGGCCGCGGCATATGCGTTCAGCGCGTTGTTGACGATCCCGTACGTGCTGAACTTCCCGGGTGCGCTCGGCGGCGCGGGGAGCCCCGATGCCCGGCAGATCTCGTTCGTCCTCTGGTCGATCTGGCATCTCGCCTTCCCGGCCATCGTCGCGCTGGGGATGCTGCGCGACCGCGGTCTCGGCGACCGCGACGAGGTGCAGATGCGGCGCGACACCGTCGGCGTGCTCGCTGTCGTGACGAGCGTCTGCATCGCGCTGAGCGCGGCGACCTACTTGCTGCGCGGTATGCTGCCGGTCCTCATCGACCAGGGCCGCTTCACGCCGCTTTTCGAGTTCGTCATCGCGCCGGCGATCATCCTGGCTAACCTCGCGACCGCGTTGCTCGTCCTGCGGCGCAAGCCCCTGACCGCCCTCCACGTCTGGCTCGCGGTCGCGCTCGCCATCGCCGCGATCGACGCCGCGCTCAACGGGCTCGCGCACGCCCGATACTCGCCGAGCTGGTACGTCGGCAAGGTGTTGACGCTCATCACCGCGAGCGTCGTCCTCATGGCCCTGCTGGCCGAGGTCGCGGCGCTCTACCGGCGGGTCGGCGCGCTCGCGATGAACGATCCGCTGACCGGATTGCGCAATCGGCGCGCGTTCGACGACAGTACGGCGTGGGCGTTCAACGTGCTGCGCCGCCAGCGCGGCGAGGTCGCGATGATGATGATCGACGTCGATTTCTTCAAGGCCTACAACGACCTCTACGGCCACGTCGCGGGCGACGAGTGCCTCTGCCGGGTCGCTGAGTCCTTGCGACTCACGCTGCGCCGCGGCGCTGACGTCGTCGCTCGGTACGGGGGTGAGGAGTTCGTCGTGCTCCTCCCGCTCGCGTCGCGTGAGAGTTCGCTGGAGGCCGCCGAGCGCTTGCGCGCCAGCGTGCAGGCGCTCGCGATCCCGCACACTGGCGGCGTCGCAACCTTCGGGGTCGTGACGGTCAGCGTTGGTGTCGCGCACACGCGCGACATCACGACGAAGGACCCGGGCGACCTGCTGGTCGTGGCCGACCGCGCGCTCTATACCGCCAAGGAGCGTCGCAACGCCGTCGTCGTCGAGACGCGCGAGGCCGGCGCGATCCGGTTCGAACGCGACGGATTGCGCAGCGCGGTCCCTTAGAGACCGACTACCCGGGCGATCGTGAACGGCGCCGTCAGCGCCGCGCCGGCGAGGAAGAAGCCGACGAAGATGCACGGCGCGCGCAGCGGCCCGAAGCCGATCAGCGCCAGCACGATCGGCGCCACCAGCAGCGCCGTCAATCCCGCGTCGTGAAACGGCTGCAGCGCGGCGACCCCGTCGAGCCCCTGCTGCGACCACAGCGCCGCAGCGATCCGCGACGTCGCGCCCAAGAGCAGCGCATAGCCAACGAGCCGAATGATGAAGCCAATCATTTTAAGGGCGCTCCGCCCCAGGCTGCGCGCCCCCCACGCGTTGCGTGGGGCCCCCGGTCCGACCTCGCAACGGACCTGCCGGCGGGGCGTGATGTTTCTGCGCTCGGTCCATCATCATGATAGCTGTCATCAGTGGAGGAAGTAGCGGTAGGTGCTGAAGACGAGCGCGACGTCGCGTTCGTCGGCGGCCGCGACGACCTCGGCGTCGCGGATCGAGCCTTGCGGCGCGATCACGGCGGTGCAGCCGGCGTCGGCTGCGGCGGCCAGACCGTCGGCGAAGGGGAAGAAACCGTCGCTCGCGCAGGCAGCCCCGGCGGCCAACGCACCGGCGCGGTGAGCGGCGATCTGGACCGCGCTCACCCGGTTCGTTTGGCCGGCGCAGATGCCGCGGGTGACGCTCTCGCGCACCAGCACGACGCCGTTCGACTTCACGTGCCGCACGACGTCCCAGGCGAAGACGAGGTCGCGCCACTCGCCGGCGCTCGGCGTCCGTTTGGAGACGACCGTCCAGCGCTCGGGCGGCGCCTGCGGATCGTCGTCCTCGGCCAACACCCCGCCCAGCGCGCTGCGCACGCGCAGCTCGGCGGCGATCCGTTCGGGCGCACCGGGCCGGAAGCACATCAGCCGCAGGCTCTTCTTGCGCCGCAGCCGCGCCAGCGCGTCGGCGTCGAAGGCCGGCGCCGCCACGATCTCGAGGAAGAACGGCGCCAGCTCCTCGGCCGCCGCCAGGTCGATCGTCCCATCGACGGCGATGATTCCCCCGTACGCGGAGACCGGATCGGACCGCAGCGCCTCGCGCGCCGCCTCGGCGAGATTGGCCCGTTCGGCGACGCCGCAGGGGACCGTGTGCTTGACGATCGCCGCGCGCGCCAGCCGCGGCCGCTCGAACGGCGCCTGGCCGGCCGGATAACCCAGCGGCGCCCGCACCAACAGCCGCAGCGTCGCGTCGAGGTCGAGCAGGTTGTTGTACGAGAGCGCCTTGCCGCCGAGCTGCTCGGGGAGCTGCGCGGTGCGGCCGAGGTAGAACGCCGCGCGATCCTGCGGGTTCTCGCCGTAGCGCAGCGACTGCTCGATCGGGATCGTCAGCGCGAGCGAGCCGGGTAGCTCGTGCGCGACCAGGCCCGATTCGAGGTACCGCGCGATCGCGCTGTCGTATTCGGCGGTGCGCTCGAAGGCGCGCGTCGCGAAGATGCGCCGGGCCGCCGGGTCGAGGCCACCCCGGCCGAGCGCGGCGATGAACGCGTCGTACTGCGCCGGGTCGCTCAGCACGCTGACATGGTCGAAGTTCTTCGCCGCCGCGCGCAGCAGCGAGACGCCGCCGATGTCGATCTGCTCGATCGCCTCCTGCAGCGTCGCACCGTCTTGCGCGACCGTCCGTTCGAACGGATACAAGTTGACGACGACGGTCGCGATCGTCGGGATCCCGTGTGCTTGCGCCTCGGCGCGGTGGCGTTCGTCGTCGCGGTCCTGCAAGATCCCACCGAAGATGCTCGGATGCAACGTCTTGACCCGCCCGTCGAAGAGCGACGGATAGCCGGTCAACTCGCCGACGTCGTCGGCCTCGATCCCGTTCTCGTGCAGGTGCGCGCGCGTCCCGCCGGTCGCGAAGAGCGGCACGCCGCGCTCGGCCAACGCGCGGCCGAGCGCGACGATCCCGGTTCGGTCGTAGACCGAGAGCAGCGCGGCGCCCGTCACCGGGGGCCGGACCGTCTCAGTTGACGAACGCGGGCTCACGGTCGGCGACCGCCGGCGGCGCCGCGTCGGGCTGGTCGTCGAGCGTCACGCTGACGATCGAACTGACCCCGGGCTCCTGCATCGTGACGCCGTACATGCGCTGCGCGAGCTCCATCGTCTTCTTGTTGTGGGTGACGATCAGGATCTGGGCGGTGGCCGAGAGTTCGCGGATCTTCGCCGAGAGCCGCTCGACGTTCGCATCGTCGAGCGCCGCGTCGACCTCGTCGAGCAGATAGAACGGCGACGGCTTGACCGCGATCAGCGCGAAGATCAGCGCCGAGGCCGTCATCGCCCGCTCGCCGCCCGAGAGCGCGGCCAAGTTCGTCATCTTCTTCCCCGGCGGCTGGACCTCGATCTCGATCCCGGTCTCGCTGAGGTTGTCGGGGTTGGTCTGCGACATCTCGGCGGTGCCGCCCGGGAACAGCTCGGCGAACATCTCGGCGAACTTCGTGCGGACGGCCTCGAACGTCGCGTTGAACTGCACCTGGCACGAGGTCTCGATCTCGGCGATCGTGGCCAGCAGCGTCTCTCGCGCGCGATGCAAGTCGTCCATCTGCTCGCGCAGGAAGCGTTCGCGTTCGGTCAACTCCGCGCGGTCCGCCTCGGCGTTGAGGTTGACGTTGGCCTGCAGGCGCTGCAGCTCTTCGCGCAACCG
The DNA here is from genome assembly GCA_050010375.1 of Vulcanimicrobiaceae bacterium. Taxonomy (GTDB): domain Bacteria; phylum Vulcanimicrobiota; class Vulcanimicrobiia; order Vulcanimicrobiales; family Vulcanimicrobiaceae; genus Vulcanimicrobium. The sequence continues at coordinate 641 of JBEKLD010000071.1, read as the reverse complement.
CGCCAGCTCCTCGGTCGGCGTCTCCGGCTCGTCCGCGTAGCGCGTCAGGACGTCCTGTTGCTCGTCGTCGGTCGCCGGGTTCTGGGCGAAGGTCTGCTGCAGCATCCCCAGCTCGGCGTCGATCTCGGCCAACCGCCGGCGGCCGGCCTCGCCGACGCTGCTCGCCGTCCGCTCCTCGCTCTGCGCGATGCGCTCGTCGGCCTCGCGCTGGTGGGCCTCGTCGGCGCTCGCCTCGCGGGCGCGCCGTCCCGCCTCGACCGCGGCGTCGGCCGCGACGACGCGCTCGCGCGCGGTGGCCAGCGCGATCTCGAGTTGGGCCGCCTTCGCCCGCAACGCATCCAGCTCGCGCAGCATCGCGCTGCGCGTCGCGCCGGCCCGCTCGGCATCGACGTCGAGCAGACCCATCCGCGTCTGTGCTCCATCGCGCTCCGCGGTCAGCGCGGCGATCTGCTCGCGCAGCCCGCTCCCGGCCGCGACGATCGTGACCTGCGCGGCCTCGACGGTGGCGATCCGCTCGCGGGCCTGCGCCAGCGCCGCCTCGAGCGCACCGCGCTGCTCGGAGAGATCGACGTGATCGTCGGCGACGCGCTCGAGCGCGTGCAGGCGGGCATGAACGTCTTCACGCTGCGCCGTCGCGGCGA
>JBEKLD010000070.1:0-15185 GCA_050010375.1 Vulcanimicrobiaceae bacterium | reverse complement strand
GCCGAGAAATGTTGGCTGAGGACGACCGGCATTCAAGTCGGCCGCCGGGTGAGGTGCCAGAAGCCGCAGTAGCGGCATTCGTACGAGAACAGGACGGAGCCCATGCCGTTCATCAGCGCGTGAGAGTGCGCGTCGGCTTCGCTGGTGTACTGCTGCTTCGAGGTGCACGAGCGCGCGACGTCGGCGTCGATCCACGCATCGGTGCGGGCGCGGTCCTTGAGGTACCACGCCATCGGGTCGTCCGGCCCGCCGCCGCGCGGCTTTTGCGGTCGGTACCGGCGCCCCATCTCAGTCCGTGCGCTCCGCGACCGTCATAGCGCTCCCTACGGCGAGGGCGTCTTCATCACTTGCGGCAGGTCGGGCAGGCGCTTGGGGTTGATCGTCGCGACCGGTGCCGGCGAGACGCCGTTACCGGGCTGCTGCGCGTGCGTCGCGTACTTGCGCGCGATCGCCATCATCGCGTTCGCGGCGCCGATGGCATTCGGGTCGACGCCGCCGGCGCGAACCAGCGTGACGTTGCGGCGGACCCGGGCGGTCTGCGGGTTGTAGTCGTAGGTCACTCGGTACAAGCCGGAGATCGCGTGCCCGTCTTCGGTGCGAATGAACATCTGCAACGCGTTGCCATACGTGTGCGTGTTAAAGGGGACGTCGTTGCTCGCTTTGCCGGAGTGCACACGGGTGACCTGGCCGAATTTGTTCACCTCGACGACGAACTCGGTGTGGAGAGGCCGCTTGGGCAGCAGCGATTTGGGCTGCAGCGCCTCGACGTTGACGCGCGTCGGCGCCGTGGCGACGGGCACCGGGGTGGCGGCGGAAGCGGCGGCGGCCGCCGCGCCCAGCAGCGCGACGACGAGGAGGGCGGTGCGCACGCGTCAGTTCCTCGACAGGGCCGCGAACGCGGCGCCGCAGGTCGCGCAGGCGACGATCACCTGGAAGGTCGCCCCACGCTCGCGCAGGTCGCTCGAACGGCGGTCTTTGTCATCTCTACCGCAAGAACGGCAACGGGTCGAGGTCGAGTTCCTCGCCGAAGTTTCGTCGGCCACCCTCTCCGTGTTCCCGAATCTGGCAAAGACTACCTCGGCCGCGGGACGCTCCCCGCCAGCCGCCGAACGCCCCGCGGACCGATGACCCTTCCTGGCGCGGCGGCGCTCCTGGCCTGCGTCGGGGTGTTCGCCGCCTGCAAACCCTCCGACGGTCCCGTCGGCTCGCAGCTCTTCGGGGGGACGGGTGACGTGCGCGTGATCGACGCGCGGCTCGTTCCGACGGCCGACGCCTCGGCCCAGACCGGCGGCGGAACGCTCGACTACGTCGTCGCGCGGGTCGAGCTGACGAACGACCTCGGCCACGACGTCATCCCCGACGTCGGCCGCTTCTTCTTGATCGACCGCAGCGGGAATCGCTATCAGGCGACCGACACCGGATCGGCCGCGCTGCTGGGTGTGAGCAACTCCCATCAGCCGTTGCTCGAGCACGAGAAGCGCATCTACGTGCTCGGCTTTCGTACCAGCGATCCGAACGTCGCCGGCACGATCGAGTACGAGCCCTAGATGCGCGGCATCCTCAGTGCTCTGCTCGCGCTGCTGCTGGCAGCGTCGGCGCTCGGACCGGCTCGCGCGGCGCGTCCGCTCCCCGACTCGGGGCAGTGGGATCGCACCTTCGCGCTCTACGCGCGCGACGTGAGCGTTCCGTGGAAGCACGTCTCGGTGCGGCTCGACACGTATAGCGGCGCGCCGGTCGACTTCGCGGCTTACGCGGTCGATCCGGCCGAGGTGCTGATCGCGGGAGCGTCGCGCTCGCGCCCGCTCGACACGAGCCGCCGCACACCGGTCGCGCGCTGGCGCTTCACGCCCCCTGCCGGGCTGCGCTACACGCCCAACGACGTCGACGTCCCGCTGCAGAACCGCGAGGACTTCTTCGTCATCGAAGCGCGGCGCGGCGACGCGGTTCAGCAAACGTGGCTCGATCTGACCCGCGTCGGCTTACTGACGAAGGAGTCGGCCGGCGGCATCGTCCTCTACGGCGCCGATCTCGGGACCGGCCGCGCGCTGGTCGGGATGCGCATCACCTATCTGGTCGGGACGTCGTTCGCCTACGGTCTGACCGATGCGCACGGCATCGCGCGCTGGAGCGGCGCACAGCGGCCGCGCTTCGCGATCGCCGAGTGGGGGCACAGCAAGACGTTCGTCTCGTTCTTGCCGCAACCGCCGGTCCCGGCGACGCTGGTCGGCGTGCGCACCGATCGCGGCGACGTCCGCGCCGGTGAGCCCGTGCGCGCCGTCGGCTTCGCCCGCCGGCGCGTCGGCAGCGCGTATCGGCCGGCGAGCGGCGACGCCCGCGTCGCGTTGCTCGAGAACGGCCGCACGTTGGTCGTCAGCCAGGCGCACCTCGACGCCGCCGGCGCGTTCGACGTCGATCTGACCGTGCCGGCCGATGCGCCGGCGGGCGACGCCGCGGTGTTGGCGACCGTCGGCGGCGCGAGCGGCGGGGCTGCGGTCCACGTCGACGGCGTCGGCGCCGACGTGGTGCTCGGGATCGCCACCGCCTGCGGCGGCGTGTGTCCGGCGGCTGCGCCGATCCCGATCGCGATCACCGCCAAGCGCGCCGACGGCACGCCGATCGGCGGGCGCGACGTGCGCGTGCAGGTGATCCGCTCGCCGCACGTCGCCGCGCCCGGCACGCCCGACGACGCGGGCGCATGGGCGACGACGCAGATCGCCGATCTGATGGTCACGACCGGTTCCGGCGGGATCGCCACGGCGACGATCCCCGGGCCGACCGACGGGCTCGCCTCGACCTACGGGATCGTGGCGACGAGTGGGACGTCGACCGCGTCGATGCGGGTCGTCACGCCGACGGCGCCCTTCGCGCTCGCCGTCACCGCCGCACGCGCGCAGGTCGCGCTCGACGAGCCGGTAGCGTTCGACGTGCGCGGCTTCGACGCCGCCGACGGCCGGCCGGAAGCCGGGCTCACGGTGACGGTGAAGCTCGCGCACGGGCCGACCGAGCAGACGCAGCAAGTCGTGCTCGGCGCCGACGGCAGCGGGCACGCGATCTTCCGCGACGTCGAACCGGGGACGAACTTGGCCTACGCGAGCGCGACCAGCGGCGGCGCCTCCGCGCTCGACGTCACCGCGGTGACGGTCGCGCCGCAGGCGCAGCTCGGCGACGCCGGCGCGCAGAGCAGCGTCGAGACGACGATCGCGACCGACAAGCCGCGCTACCGCGCCGGCGATCGGATCGTGGTGGAAGCCGCGCTTGCCGGCGCGGTGGGCGACGCCTTCATCGACCTCGAAGGCGCTCGCGCGATGGGCGAGCAGACGGTGCCGGCCACCAACGGCAAGGCCAGCGCGTCGTTCGCGGTCCCCGAGACCGTGGGCGACGCCGCGGTCGGCGTCGCCTTCGTGCGGGACGGCGCGCTCGAGTTCGCGACGCAGCGGATCGCGATCGACGGGCCGGGCCACGCGCGGTCGACGACGCTCAGCACCGATCACGGCGCCTACGCCCCCGGGACGGTCGCGCACGTCACGATCGACGACGGCGGCGAGCAGTCGAGTGCGACGCTGGCGATTCGGTTGGCCGACGCGCGCGCCTCGGGCGGCGCAGCGTTCGAGGATGCGCCGCAGATCCTGGCCGGCACCGGGACGACGACGCAGGATCCGACCTCGGCCGACCCGGCCTGGCACGGCTCGGTCGCGCCGCGCAGCTCGACCGCGCTGGATCAGGCCGCGACCGAACACGGCGCACCGGCCGCGGCGGCGCTCGGCGCGGCGGCCGAGCGGGCGTTGGTGTGGCGGATCGATCGCGCCGACACCGAGGGCTTCGACCTGACCGTGCCGACCGATCCCGGGCGCTACGTCGTCTCGGTGTTGAAGGTCGCCGACGACGGCGACGTCGGCGCGGCGACGCTCGCGCTGGAGGTCCGATGATGCCCGGCGGCGCGCGGCTGATGCTGCTCGATACCTACGGCTTGGTCTACCGGGCGTTCTTCGCGCTGCCCGCGCTGGTCACGACGCGCGGCGTCCCGATCAGCGCGGCCTACGGCTTCACGATGATGGTCACCAAGATCATCGCCGACGAGCAGCCGACCCACGTGATCGCCGCGTTCGACAAGGGGCTGCCGGTGGCGCGGCTGGAGCTCTACCCGGAGTACAAGGCGCAGCGGCAAGAGACGCCCGACGACCTGCGCTCGCAGTTCGCGCTGGTGCGCAAGATCCTCGCCACGTACGGGATCCCGGTCGTCGAGCAGGACGGTGAGGAGGCCGACGACGTCATCGCGACGCTCGCGCGCCAAGCCGAGGAACAGGGCCAGCAGGTCCTGGTCGTCACCGGCGATCTCGACCTGCTGCAGGTCGTCGACGCGCGCACGACCGTGCTGACGACGCGCCGTGGGATCACCGAGCTGGGCCGCTACGACGAGGACGCGGTGCGCGCGCGCTTCGAGCTCGAACCGCGTCAGCTTCCCGACTACCGTGGCCTCAAGGGCGATCCGTCCGATAACCTGCCCGGCATCCCCGGCATCGGCGAGAAGACGGCGATCAAGCTGATCAGGAGCGCCGGCTCGCTCGACGCGCTGTTGGAGAACCCCGCGCTGGCCGGGACGCCGAAGCTCGAGGCGCTGATCCGCGAGCACGGCGAGACGGCGCGCATCTGTCGCGACGTCTCGCGCATCGCGCGCGACTTGCCGTTGACGCTCGACTGGGAGGCGGCGCGGTTCACCCAGCCGACCAACGACGCCCTCTACGCGCTCTACCGCGAGCTCGAGTTCAAGACGCTGCTGGCCAAGCTCGAGCCGCCGGCGCAACCGATACCGCAGCCGAGCGACGAGGTGCTGACCGGAACCTACGAGAGCTACACGGCCGTCACCGAACCGGCCGACGCGACCCGGATCGCCGGGTTGCTCGACGCGGCCGCGGGGCAGGAGCGGGTCGCGCTCGCGCTGCGCGGCGACGCGGTCGCCGTCTCGGTCGCCGACCATCAGGCCTTTGCGTTCCTGCGCTCGACGCTCGAGGTCGGCGCGGTGGGAGCGGCGTTCGCCCGGCTCTGGGAGCGCGTGCCACAGCTCGTCGCCTACGACGGCAAGGCGATGATGGGTGCGCTCGGCCTGCCGATTCGCGCGCTGGGTGACGATCCGATGTTGGCCGCGCATCTACTCGACCCGTCGCGCACGTTCACCGACGTCGCGCAAGCCGCCAGCGCATTCCTCGATCGCACGCTCCCCGACGAGCCGGCGGCTGCGGCCGACGCGGCCGGGTTGCTGGCACTGCGCACGCGCGAAGAGTTGGAGCGGCGCGGGCAACTCGAATTGTACGCCGAGGTCGAGCTGCCGCTGGCGAGCGTGTTGGCCGCGCTGGAACGCGCCGGGGTCGCACTCGATCAGGCCGCGCTGCGCGAGCTCGCCGTGCAGGTCGACGCCGACGTCGAGCGGCTGCGCGGCGAGATCTACGCGCTGGCCGGCGAAGAGTTCAACCTGGGCAGTCCCCAGCAGCTCGGCCGCATCTTGTTCGACAAGCTCAACCTGCCGGCCGGCAAGCGCAACAAGACCGGCTGGTCGACCGACGACGCCGAGCTGCAGCGGCTGCGCGGCTTCCCGATCGCGCAGTTGCTGCAAGAGTACCGCGAGGTCTCCAAGCTCAAGAACACCTACATCGACGTCTTCCCCGAGCTGGTCGACGCGCACGGGCGGCTGCACACGGTCTTCCGCCAGACCGCGACCGCGACCGGCCGGCTCAGCTCGATCAACCCGAACTTGCAGAACATCCCGGTCCGCGGCGAGCTCGGCCGCCAGATCCGCAAGGCCTTCGTCGCGCCGCCGGGACGGGTGCTGCTCGCCGCCGATTACTCGCAGATCGAGCTGCGGCTGATGGCGCACCTCAGCGGCGATCCGGCGATGCGCGAAGCGTTCCACGCGGGTCAGGACATCCACGACTTCACCGCGCGCCAGATCTTCGACGTCGGTCCGTTCGCCGAGGTCGACGGTAACCAACGGCGGATGGCCAAGTCGGTCAACTTCGGCTTGCTCTACGGGATGTCGGACTTCGGCCTCGCGCAGCGCCTGGAGATCGAGCGCGGCGAGGCCAAGACGATCACGCAGGCCTACTTCGCGCGCTTCCCGAGCGTGCGGGCGTACATCGAACGTTCGCTCGACGAGGCGCGCGAGCGGGGCTACGTCGAGACGATCCTGGGCCGCCGCCGCTACATGCCGGACCTGCGCGCGAAGCACTTCGCGCTGCGCGCCGCCGCCGAGCGCGAGGCGACCAACGCGCCGCTGCAAGGCTCGGCCGCCGACCTCATGAAGCTCGCGATGGTGAAGGTCGACCACCGGCTGCGCGCCGAGGGCCTCGACGCGATCATGCTGCTGCAGATCCACGACGAGCTGATCTTCGAGGTCGCACGGGCCGACGTCGACGCGGTCGCGCGGATCGTCAAGTACGAGATGGAGCACGCGCTCGAGCTGAGCGTCCCGGTCGAAGCGACCCTCAAGACCGGTGCCAACTGGTACGACGTCGAGAGCTACGACCCGGAGGCGGTCGAGGTGTAAACGAAGCGGGGCCGTGCCGTAGCACGACCCCGCTTGCCGTCGCCGTGACGAGAGGCTACAAGGCGTTGGCGAGCGCCCAGCCCTTCGGTGCCCCGATCCCGGCGGCCTGATTGTACTCCGTGGCGCTGCACGAGTACGCTCCGTTGGTGCCGGAGGTGCACGGGGTGTAGTAGTCGCTGTAGCCGGTCGACTTGAACAGGCTGTACAGCGTCGGGTTCATCCACCCGATCTTCGTCGCGTGCAGTTCATCGGTCTCGATGAACAGCGCGACCGATGCCGGCGACGACCACGACGTGCCGAGGTAGTCGCCGAACGCGCCGCCCGTGTAGACGGCGACGGGGTCGAACGGCAGCGAGATGTCGGGCTGGTTGCGACCTGTGGTGATCACGCCGGTGACCCCGCTCTGGAAGCTCGGCAGCGCGACCACGGTCGAGACGCCGCCGCCGCCGGAGTAGCCGTCTTCACTGCCCATCGTGACGGTCTCCAGCACACCTGCAGTGGTGTAGGTGAAGTTGATCCCGCCGACCGAGGTGAAGTACGGATCGCCGGCCGGCGCGCTGACGCCCTTGGCGTTGTCGTCGCTGCCGCACTCGTTGCTGCCCGAGTCGCCGGCCGAGGCGCTGAAGGTAACGCCTTCGGCGGCTCCCTGTTCGGCAATCGAGTTCGTGGCCGACTCGAACGACGTGTCGCTCGATTCGCAGCCGCCGAACGACGAGTTCACCGCGCTCGCCTTCCCATCGGTGAGCACCAGGTTGTAGGCGTCCTCGATGGCTTGATCGGAGAGCGTCCCGTTGTCGTAGACGATGATGTTGGCGCCCGGCGCCAGCCCCGCGATCGTCTGGACGTCGAGGTCGGTCTCCGGGTCGTCACCACTCCCGCCGCCGTCGACGGCTTCGTTGGTCACAGTTCCCGTTTGCGTGACTCCAGCCGCCGAGAGATAGCTGGCGAGGTAGCTGGTGTTCACCGGATCGTCGATGACGATCGCCGCCGTATAGCCGGCACCGTTGCAGCCGTGCTGCACCGGATAGTCGAACGGCTTGGCCACGCCCGTCGCGAGCGTCCCGTCCGAGTTGCTGAGCGGGCCGTTGTCGGCCGCCGCACCGTTGCAGCCGGTCGTCGGCGTCGCGGTTGCGGTCGGCGTCGCGGTCGGCGTCGCCGTCGCTGTTGCCGTTGCGGTTGCCGTCGGCGTGGCAGTCGGCGTTGTGCTCGGCTTCGCAGTCGCGGTCGGCGTCGGCGTCGGCGTAGCCGTGGAGGTCGCGGTCGGCGTAGCCGTCGGGGTTGCGGTTGGCGTCGCCGTCGGCTTCGCGGTCGGCGTGGCCGTCGGCGTTGGCGTCGGCGTTGGCGTCGGCGTCGGCGTGGCGGTGCCGACCCAGGCGACGTCGTCGACGTACTGATAGACGTACGTCTGGCTGTAGCCGTCGCCGTAGCAGCCGAAATAGATGTAGTCGGTCTGCCCGGCGTAGGCACTCAGGTTGACCTGATAGTTCACCCAGCCGTTGGTGTTGTTGACGGTGGTGTAGAACGTATCGAGGATGGTCCCCTCTTGATTGAGGAGGTAGCCCGCCTGCCAGGCGTACGTCGTGCCGTAGCCGAGCGTCCCTTCGTTCGAGCCTTGGTAGACCCAGAAGCTCAAGACGCCGCTGGTCGGCACCGTCACCAGTTGCGCGATCGACGCCCAACCGTTGATCTCCGGCGGCTTGAGCGTGCCCATGAAGGCGGAGTACGTGCTCTCATAGGCCTGCGCCGTCGTGACCGAGACGTGGTTGGTGGAGGTCGAGCTCTCGTTGATCCAGCCCGGGCTGAGCGAGCCGGTCGCAAAGTTGCCGTTGGTGATCGTCGTGGATTGGAGCGGTTGCGCGGCCGTTAGGTTCGCCGTCCCGAGCGGGATGCGCACTCGGCCGAGCGCGTCGCGGGTGAACTGTGGCACCGTGCGCGTGGTCGACACGCCCGCCTGTTCCGTCTTCGTCTGGACGACGACCACGTTGCTGAGCGAGGCGGTACTCACGTACGAGGCGATGCTGCTCGGGACCGTCGCCGCGGTCAGGTTCGCAAACCGCTGTCCGTACTTGCCCTGCTGCACGGTGTGCATCTGGGTCGAGAAGAAGTGCTCGACCGTCGCACTCGAAGCCGTCGCGTCGACGATCGTGCGATTGGAGAAGCGCTGGGTGATCGTGAAGCCGGCGCTCTGCAGCGCTTGCACGACGGCCCCTTCCTGTTGCGCGGTCGGTGCGTACTCGCTGTTGAACTGTTCTTTGGTGAGCACGTGCCCGTAGGCGCTGGAGTGCGGATCGCTGACGTTGGCCACGAACTGATCGAGTTCGGCCTGATTGTTGTAGCGCAGCGTCAGCGAGATCGAGACCGGTGCGGTCGCGGAGCGCCGGCCCAGGTCGGTAAAGGCGAGTGCGCCGGAGGTCTTGGGGATCGAGATCAGCGGGGCGAGCGACGTCGCCGAACGCGTCGTCGAGGCGGGGTTCGCGCCGCCCGGGACCGTCGGCGGCAAGGACCCGGAGCGCCCGCCGCAGGCGGCCAGCGAGACGCTAAGGACCAAGACCGAGCCAAGCGCACGCGACCAGCGTCGCGCAGAACGAATGGATGACACCCTCACAACCTCCGGCCCGAATAGGGCGTGCGACAACGCCCCTGCCACCAAACTTTTGCTGGGTCAGCGAGGCGTGCGGCAGAATATATCAAACGTGTTAAGAAATCCTGCGAGACCTCCCAGGATTCAACTCACACCCGGATCAGGGCCGACGGTTGGAGGTCGGCCAGGGTCGGATAGCCGTCGACGGCCATCAGCAGATCGGCTTCCGCCAAGAGAGAGCGCAGGACGTGTACGATCCCGTCGACGCCGTCGAGCGCGAGCCCGTAGGCGTACGGCCGGCCGACGCCGACCGCCCTCGCGCCGAGGGCGAGCGCCTTGACCATGTCGGTCCCCGACCGGATCCCGGAATCGAACAGCACCGGCGTCGAGCCGGACGCCTTGACGACCGCCGGCAGCAGATCGATCGCCGCGACCCCGCCGTTGGCTTGGCGACCGCCGTGGTTCGAACAGTAGATGCCGTCGACGCCGGCATCGATCGCGCGACGCGCATCGTCGGGGTGGCAGATGCCCTTGAGGATCAGCGGCAGCTTGGTGAGCGAGCGCAACCACGGCAGATCGGCCCAGGTGAGCATCTTGCCGAAGACGCCGGCCCAGTGCATGATCGCGGCGGCAGGGTCTTCCTCGGGCGGCTTCTTCAGCGACGACCGAAAGACCGGATCGGAGAAATAGTTCGCCAGCGCGTAGCCGCGCAGCTGCGGGAAGTTGGCGTCGTTGAGATCGCGCGGTCGCCAACCGGTGATCCACGTATCGAGCGTCACCACGATCGCTTTGAAGCCGGCGGCCTCGGCCCGGTGCACGAGGCTCTCGGCGACCGCGATGTCTTTGGGCGTGTAGAGTTGGAAGAAGCCGACGCCGTCGCCCAACTCCTTGGCGACGGTTTCGAGCGGGTCGCCGGAGAGCGTCGAGGCGACCATCGGCACGCCCGTCTTTGCGGCCGCTCGCGCGGTGGCGACGTCGCCGCGTCCGTCCTGCGCGCAGATGCTGATCACCCCGATCGGGCTCATGAACAGCGGCGTCGGCAGCTTCAGGCCGAACACGTCGACCGACAGGTCGCGCTGCGAGCAGTCGACCAGCATGCGCGGGACGAGGCCCCAGCGATCGAACGCGGCGACGTTGAAGTCTTGCGTCCGCTCGTCACCGCAGCCGCCCCTGACGTAGGAGATGACGCTCGGCGGGAGCGCGGCGCACGCGCGCTCTTCGAGCAGTTTGAAATTGACCGGGACTTTCGGGCGAATCCCGCGCAGGCCGTTGAAATAGATCTCGTTCTGATAATCACCGAAGGCTGGCATCGTCGTCTCCTCGTTCCAGGAGCGTGTGCAGGGCGGCGTCGACCTCGCGCACGCCCGGGCCGGTGATGCGCGCCAGGACGTCGCCATCGCGCAGGAGGCCGATGCCGATGCGCACGCCGGGGCAGCGTTCGGCGGCCCGGTCGAGCGCGCCCACGTCGGCGTCACCGAAGACGAGCAGTGTCCCGACGACGCTCGCGTCGCCGTCAGCGTCGAGCCGCAGCGTGTCGGCCAAGGCGAGTCGGGCGCCGCGGCGGACGAGCGTGGTGACCCGCACTGCGGCGCCGTAGTCGCGCTGCACGACGTCGGTCACGACGGCTCGCGCGCCCGGCTCGAGGTCGATCGTCGTCGTGCCGACGTACGAGGCGCCGGCACTGACCAGCACGGGCTGCGGCAGCAACTCGAGCGTCGCGCCGGCGGCGACGTGCCAGCCCGCCGCGTGCGTCGCGGGGGCGGGGCCGGAGAGCACGCGGGTCGCCATCTGCCCGGCGACGATCAGGTGCGCGCCCGGCTCGACCTCCCCACCGAGCGCGAAGGCGTCGCCGCGGATCATCCCCGGGCCCAAGTGCGCGACGACGACGCGGGCCGCGGCGCCTTCGTGGAACGGGCGGCTCGCGCGCAGCAGGCCGCTGCCGCGAATCTGGGTCAGGACGGTGCGGTCACCGCGCGCCCGCGCCGCCAGGCGCAGACTGTTTTCGATCACGGGACCGCGTCAAGCAATGCAGCCCGTTCGACGAACGTCACGACCTCGTCGATGCCGACGCCGTGGCGCAGATCGGTGAAGACGAACGGCCGGGTCCCGCGCGCGGCGGCGGCGTCGCGGCGCATCCGCTCCAGGTTCGCACCGACGTGCGGGGCGAGATCGATCTTGTTGATGACGAGCAGGTCGGCGCGCGCGATCCCGGGGCCACCCTTGGCCGGGATCTTGTCGCCGCCGGCGACGTCGATCACGTAGAGCGTCACGTCGGCGAGGTCGGGGCTGAACGTCGCGGCGAGGTTGTCGCCACCGCTCTCGATCAACGCCAGCGCGAGCGTTGGGAAGCGCCGCTCGAGATCGGCCAGCGCCTGCAGGTTCATCGAGGCGTCCTCGCGGATCGCGGTGTGCGGGCAGCCGCCGGTCTCGACCCCGACGATCCGCTCGGGCGGCAGGCAGCCGCTGCGCACCAAGATGTCGCGATCCTCTTGGGTGTAGATGTCGTTGGTGACCACGGCGAGGTCGATCCGCGGGTAGAGCCGGCGCGCGAGCGCTTCGACCAACGCCGTCTTCCCCGCGCCGACCGGCCCGCCGATCCCGACGCGTACCGCGCTCATGACGCGAACAGCCGCCCGTGGAGCCGGCGGTGTCGCAGGCCGTCGATCTCGATCTCCGGCGCGCCGGTCGCCAGGTCCTCGAGGGACTGCACCCGCGCCGCGCGCGCGATCGCGTCCTCGATCGCCGGTTGCAGCGCCCAGCGTGCGTGCGCGATCGCGCGCTGCCCTAGCGGCACGGCGCGCGCCGCGACCGAGGCCAGCGTCGCGACGGTCGAGGTGACGTGGGCCGTCAACGCGATCTGCCAGCCGATCCCGCAGGCGGCGTAGCCGAGCCCGGCGGCGAGGATGTGTTGCCCCGCGCAGCGCTCGGCGGCGAGGTCGTCCGCGTAGGCACTCAGCGCCGGCGAACGCAAGCCGATCGCATCGTAGGTCGCCAGGGTCGCGCGCGCGAGGTGCGCGTTGGCGCGGCGCAGCTCGGCGTTGGGCTGCGCGGCGGCGAGCCGTTCGTCGAGCGCCTCGATCGCGACGCCGTCGCGCAGCGCCAACACGAACGCCGCGCCGTCGAAGGGCGCGACGATCCCGCGCAGGTACGCGCGCAACCAGGCGGCCAGCGTGGCTTCGTCGCCGACGCGCCCTTCGGCGATCGCGGTCTCCAGGCCGAACGAGTGCGCGAACGCGCCGGCCGGGAAGGCGGCGTCGGCGAGCTGCAAGAGCGCGGTCAGCTCAGTCATGGTGGTCGTGCTCATCGTCGTCGCCGTGCCCGTGCGGCGCGTACGCGTGGCGGAACGGTGGGCCGACGCGGGCTTCGCGCACGACCGGCACGCCGTGTTCCTCGAAGACCGCCGCCAGTAGCGGGTCGTAGCGCACCACGATCGCGTCGCCCTCGACGTGGACCGGCAGGTGCCGGTTGCCCAGCGCGTGCGCGACCCCGAGTGCCGCGCCGATCGTCGGCGGGCGCCCGACCAGCACGTCGTCGGGTTCGACCGCGACCGCGACGACGAGTGCGTCGTCGGCGTGCACGACGTCGCCGTCGTGGAGCCGGCGTTCGCCCGCGAAACGCAACCCGACCTCGCCGCTGCTCCAGCTCAGGCGCAGCAGCCGCTTCGCGCAGTCGTCGCTGCGCACGACGACGCGCTCGATCCGGCGCGTGCCGACCGGAAAGGTGGCGAGGTTCCCCATCGGGGCGTCGAGCAGCGCGAGCATCAGAACAACGCGTAGCGCTGCGCGAGCGGCAGCTCGGATAGCGGCTCGCAGCGCAGCAACTCGCCGTCGGCGCGGACGTCGTAGGTGCGCGGGTCGACCTCGATCCGCGGCAGCGCGGCGTTGCGCACCATCGCCGTCTTCCCGAGCGCGCGCGTGCCGTGCACGGCGACGAACTGCCGCCCGCCCGGCGAGCGCTCCGGCAGCCCGGCCTCGAGCGAGGCCCGCGAGACGAAGGTCAGCGCGGTCGCCTGCGGCGCGCTTCCGAAGGTACTCCACATTGGGCGCATCAGCCGCGGCTGCGGGGTCGGGATCGACGCCGCCGGATCGCCCATCGCCGCCCAGGCGATCATCCCGCCTTTGAGCACCAGTTCGGGGCGGAAGCCGAAGAAGGCCGGTTTCCAGAGCGCCAGGTCGGCCAACTTCCCGACTTCGACCGAGCCGACGTGCTCGGCGAAGCCGTGCGTGATGGCGGGGTTGATGGTGAACTTGGCGACATACCGCTTGACCCGCTCGTTGTCGTGGCGCTCATAGTCGCCGGCCAGCGGCCCGCGTTGCAGCTTCATCTTGTGCGCGGTCTGCAGCGTCCGGGTGATCACCTCGGCGACTCGGCCCATCGCCTGCGAGTCCGACGAGATCATGCTGATCGCGCCGAGGTCGTGCAGGATGTCCTCGGCGGCGATCGTCTCGCCGCGGATGCGCGAGTCGGCGAAGGCGACGTCCTCGGGGATCGCCGGATCGAGGTGATGGCAGACCATCAGCATGTCGAGATGCTCGGCCAGGGTGTTGACCGTGTAGGGCCGGGTCGGGTTGGTCGACGACGGCAGGACGTTCGGCTCGCCGGCGACGCGGATGATGTCGGGCGCGTGGCCGCCGCCGGCGCCCTCGGTGTGGTAGGTGTGGATCGTGCGCCCGGCGATCGCGCGCAGCGTCTCCTCGACGAAGCCGGTCTCGTTGAGCGTGTCGGTGTGGATCGCGATCTGGACGTCCATCTCATCGGCGACCCGCAGCGCGGTGTCGATCGCGGCCGGCGTCGAGCCCCAATCCTCGTGCAGCTTGAGCCCGCACACGCCGGCGCGGACCTGCTCGCGCAGCGCCTCCGCACCCGAGGCGTTGCCCTTGCCGAGAAAAGCGATGTTGACCGGCAGCGTGTCGGTCGCGGCGAACATCGTGCGCAGATGCCAGGCGCCGGGCGTGCAGGTCGTCGCGCTCGTCCCCGTCGCCGGCCCGGTGCCGCCGCCGAGCAACGTCGTCACGCCGCTGGAGATCGCGGCGACGACCTGCTGCGGGCAGATCAGGTGCACGTGCGCGTCGACACCGCCGGCGGTGAGCAGCATCCCCTCGCCGGCGATCACCTCGGTCGATGCGCCGACGATCATCCCCGGCGTGACGCCGTCCTGCAAGAGCGGGTTGCCGCCCTTGCCGAGCCCGACGATCCGTCCGTCGCGCAGGCCGACGTCGCACTTCACGATCCCGGTCACCGCGTCGACGACGACGACGTTGGTGATGACGGTGTCGAGCACGCCGTCGCCCTCGCGCGTCGCGGTCGGGTGCTGGCCCATCCCGTCGCGGATCACCTTCCCGCCGCCGAAGACGATCTCGTCGCCGTAGACCGCGAGATCGCGTTCGATCTCGATCCACAGCTCCGTGTCGGCCAAGCGCACGCGGTCGCCGGTGGTCGGTCCGTAGAGACGCGCGTAGGCGTCGCGCTCGATCATCGGATACGAATCCCAATCACTTGCCGCGCGCCGCCGAACGCGACCAGCCCGACGACCTTCTCGATCCCGGGTTCGAAGCGCACCGCCGTGCCGGCGGGGATGTCGAGCGCCATCCCTTGCGCCGCCGCGCGGTCGAAGTCGAGCGCATCGTTGACGTCGGCGAAGTGCAGGTGCGAGCCGACCTGGATCGGCCGGTCGCCGCGGTTCGCGACCGTCACGCTCGCGCGCGCGCGCCCGGCGCGCAACGCGATCGTGCCGACGGCGGTGACGATCTCGCCGGGGATCATCGACAGCCCTACGGTCTTTCCGGTCGCCACACCTGTTGCCACTCTTGGACAAATGTTGAACGTAGGGGTTTCCCAGCTCCGCTATCGAGCTACTCCGGAACAGGTGGCACTGGCGGTAGGGAGGCGTCGAGAATGTATTTCCGGAGAAAGGTCGATGGTTTCGACGGATCGGGACGCTGGTCGGCAAAAAGCCTACGATTGCCCACCACGATCAAAGAATCTTTGGCGCGCGACACAGCGACGTTTAGGAGCGTGTGTTCGAAGTCGAAGAAAAACTGCGGCTTATGTCTGTCATAGACGGTG
>JBEKLD010000069.1:0-15222 GCA_050010375.1 Vulcanimicrobiaceae bacterium | reverse complement strand
GTTACGGTCGCGTAACGGTCGGAACGACGATCGCGTTGGCCGGGTCGTTCCAGCCGGTGAACGCCTCGCTGATGTAGCCGTTGGCGCAGGTGCGCGGCAAGAACGTCGACTTGTCGTAGGTGCAGGTCATCGCGGCTTGCACCGCCGAGTGCGGCGCGCCGACGGCCGGCGCGAGCGTGATCTCGACGACGCCCAGCGTGAGGCCGTCTTCGACGCGATCCGGCAGGGCGCGCGTCCGCGTCGCGTCGAGCATGCTCTGCACGAGCCCCGGATCGGACGAGTCGGTCGTCGCGATCGTCTGCACGCTCCACGGGCCGCCGTTGACGCGCGTGTAGACCTTCCCGTCGGCGGAGATCGTCTCGCTGACCGTCGAGCTGCTCGCCATCACCAGCCGCAGCCGCTTGGTCGGAACGACGAAGGTCATCGAGCCGGCGACGCCGCTGCCGATCGGTCCGCTCATCTCGAGCCGGAACGATTGCACCTTGGTCAGCGCGCCGACGATCTGTGCGCCGAGGGCCGGTCCGTCGAGCGCGGGCGTCGCCGCGGCGACCGGGGCGGCAGCCAGAGCGAGCATCAAGCCGAGGCTGGCGCACGCGCCGAAACCGCGCGCATCCTTCCACCGGTTCGAGCAGTGATGTCCGCGCTGTTTACGCCCTTCCAGCTGCGCGAGGTCGCCTTGCGCAATCGCATCGTCGTCTCGCCGATGTGCGAGTACTCCTCGAGCGACGGGTTCGCGACCGACTGGCACCTGGTCCATCTCGGGAGCCGAGCGGTCGGCGGTGCCGGGCTGGTGCTGACCGAGGCCGCCGGTGTGACGGCCGAGGGGCGGATCTCGCCGCAGGACCTGGGGATCTGGCAGGACGCCCATGTCGAGCAGCTTGCCCGGATCGCGCGCTTTTGCAACGAGCAGGGCGCCGCCTGGGGGATGCAGCTCGCGCACGCCGGCCGCAAAGCCTCGACCAAGCGACCCTGGGAGGGCAGCGGCGCGGTCGCGCCGGCCGACGGCGGCTGGATCCCGGTTGCGCCGACCGACCTGCCGTTCGACCCGACGTACCCGGTCCCGCGGGCGCTCGACGAGGCCGGGATCGCCGCGGTGATCGCCGCCTTCGCGGCCGCCGCGCGGCGGGTCGAGGCCGCCGGCGGAACCGTCATCGAGATCCACGGCGCGCACGGCTACCTGCTGCACCAATTCCTCTCGCCGCTGGTCAACCGCCGGACCGATCGTTGGGGCGGCTCGTTCGAGAACCGCACCCGGCTCATCCGCGACGTCGCGGGGGCGGTGCGCGCGGTCTGGCCGGAGCGTTTCCCGCTCTTCGTGCGGCTTTCGGCGACCGACTGGGTCGAGGGCGGCTGGGATATCGAGCAGAGCGTCGAGCTCGCGGCGCGGCTGCGCGAGCTGGGCGTCGACGTGATCGACGCCAGCTCGGGCGGTGCCGTCCCGGTCGATCCGGGCACGATCCCGGTCGGCCCGCTCTACCAGACGCCGTTCGCCGAGCGGATCCGCCGCGAGGCCGGGATCGCGACGGCGGCGGTCGGGATGATCGTCGAGCCGGCCGACGCCGAGGCGATCGTCGCCGGCGGCCGGGCCGACCTCGTCCTGCTGGCCCGGGAGCTGCTGCGCGACCCGTACTGGCCGCTCTTCGCGGCGAAGGCGCTCGGGGTCGAGGCGCCCTGGCCAAAACAATACCTTCGCGCCCGCGGAGAACGGGCGACCATGCGGGTGCCCACGGCGGTCTAGCGGAACCGGCCGTCCGTGCGGATCCTGATCGTCGAAGACGACGAGCGAATAGCCGGACCGGTCGCCGACGACCTGCGCCGTCAGCGCCACGTCGTCGACGTCGCCGGCGACGGGCGCAACGGCCTGGACTTCGCGCGCTCCGGCGCCTACGACCTGATGTTGCTCGACATCATGGTCCCGGGGACCGATGGCCTGTCGATCTGCCGGCGCCTGCGCGAGGCCGGCGACCACGCGATGATCGTCATGATCACCGCCCGCGACGCGGTCGAGGACAAGGTCGCCGCGCTCGACGCCGGCGCCGACGACTACCTGGTCAAGCCGTTCGATCTGGCCGAGCTCTCGGCCCGGGTGCGGGCCGTCTCGCGGCGCTCGCGCGAGGCGCGGCCGATGCTGCTGCACCACGGCGCGCTGGTCCTCGATCAGCGCGCGGCGCGCGTCACCTACGCCGACACGACCGTCCCGCTGACCCGGACCGAGTATGCGATCCTCGAGACGCTGATGCGCAACACGCGCCAGATCTTCACGCGCGCGATGCTCCACGAGCGGGTGACGACCTTCGAGACCAGCGGCGGTCCCGAGTCGATCAAGACGCACGTCGCGAACCTGCGGCGCCGGCTGCGCGAGGCGGGTTGCCCGCACGACCCGATCGAGACCGTCTACGGGAGCGGTTACCGGCTCGCCGACCCGTGACCTCGATGCGCACGCTCGCGCCGCAGTCGCTGGAGCGGCGCCTGGTGGTCTCGTACCTCGGCGCGTTCGCGGTCGTCATCGCGCTCTTCGCGCTCGTCCTGCGCTTCGCGTTCGTCGCCACCCTCGAGACGCAGACGACGGCGCGGCTGGTCACGCTGGCGCGGGCCGGCTCCGCCTCGGTCACCTTCACCCCGCACGGCTTCGTCGTCGACGACGCGAGCCTGGGCGGGTTCTCGGTCGTCCCGCGCGTCGAGGGATTGCAGTGGTACGACGAACGCGGCCGGTTGGTCGCCACGCGCGGGCTCGTCCCGCCGGGGCCGTTGGTGCCGCGCGAAGAACGCGGCGCGTTCCACATCCCGGGCGGCGTGCTCGACACCTACACCGCCGAGCTGCACGATCTCCACGGGACGCTGCGCGGCTGGGTCCGTGCGAGCGAATCCGACGATGCGCTCACCGGCGCGCGACCGGCACTCGACGTCGCGCTGGCGGCCGGGGCGCTGCTGGCGATCCTCGTCGGCTCCTACGGCGGTTGGCGTATGGCGCGGGTCGCGGTCGAACGCAACGAGGCGAGCCTGACGCGGTTGCGCGAGTTCACCGCCGACGCCGCGCACGAGCTGCGTGCGCCGGTCTCGGCGCTGGCCGGGACGGCTGAGGTCGCCTTGCGCGAGGAGCCGGGACTCCCGCCGCGCACGCGCCGCCGCTTGCAGACGATCCACGAGCTGTCCGCCGAGATGCGCGGGCTGGTCGACGACCTCTTGATCTTGGCGCGGGCCACCCAGTCGCTCGAGCGCGAGATGTTCGTCATCGACGTGGGCGAGCTGTTCGAGCACGTGCGCGCGCGCTTCACGCCGGCGGCGCGCGAACGCGGCATCGCGCTGCGGGTCGCGCCGTGCGATCCGCTGCGCCTGTACGGGAACCCCGATCAGATCGAACGGATCGTCGCGAACCTGGTCGACAACGCGATCAAGTACACCGCGCCCGGCGGCAGCGTCGCGGTTGCCTGCAGTGTCGACGACGCGCGCGTGCGCGTCGCCGTGCGCGATTCCGGCGTGGGGATCTCGGCCGACCATCGCGAGCGGATCTTCGATCGCTTTTGGCGCGGCGACAGTCTGCGCAACGCCGCCGGCGGTACGGGGCTGGGGCTGGCGATCGCACAAGCGTTGGCGCGTCGTCACGGCGGCGACATCGCCGTGGTGAGCGAGCCCGGCCGTGGCAGCGAGTTCACGGTCACCTTACCGCGTCGACCACCGTCGTTGTCTTGACGATTTGTTGACCGAAGCGCGGCATGATGTTTCGAATGAAGCCTCCTCCCACGGTCGATCAGATAAAGCGAATAATCGAGCAGCTTCCGCGTCGCGAGCGTACGGAACTCACGCACTGGCTCTTGCAGCGTTACATCGCCGGCGGCTTGGAGGCTGACGTCGAGGCCTCCGAGCGGCAGGGCGAAGCGGTCGCCGGCCCGGCCGGCGGCGGCGACTAGCCCAGCGCACCCGAGCGGCGCCCGGCCACAGGAAGCCCCCTAGGCGGCGGGGTATCGGTGCGCGGGGCGGGTGCCCTTCAGGGAGGTCGCTGTGATCCCAGCCGCTTTCGAATATCGCCGGGCGGGGTCGACCGACGAGGCCGTGGCCTGGCTCGCCGAGCTGGGCGCCGATGCACGCGTGCTCGCCGGTGGGCAGAGCTTGATCCCGGCGATGCGCTACCGGTTCGCGCGCCCCGCCGTGCTGATCGACATCAATCGCGTCGCCGAGCTCGACTATCTGCGCGAGAACGGCTCGCTCGTGCTGGGCGCGCTCGTCCGCGATTCGAAGCTCGAGCATATGCCGGGGCTGCGCGCGCGCCATCCGTTGATCGCCGACGTTTCGGTCGTCGTCGCCGATCCGGTCGTGCGGCAGACCGCGACCATCCTCGGCAGCCTCTGTCACAACGATCCGACCGGTGATTGGCCCGTCGCAGCGCTGGCGGCCGGCGCGGAGGTCGTGGTGCGTGGCACGGGCGGCGTGCGCGTCGTCCCGATCGACGACTTCCTGGTCGACACGTTCGAGACCGCCGTCGCCGACGGCGAGCTGGCGCTCGAGGTACGCTTCCCGGCGCCGACCGAACGCACGTCCGGCGCGTATCAAAAGATCGAACGCAAGGTCGGCGACTTCGCCACCGCCGCGGCAGCGGCGCAGCTGCGGCTGACCGCGGACGGCACGATCGCCGAGGTCGGGATCGCGATCGGCGCGGCGGGTCCGAAGGCGGTGCGCGTCGCGGCCGCCGAGGCGCTGTTGCGCGGCGCGGCGCCGACGAAGGACGCGATCCGCGCGGCCGGCGCCGAGGCAGAGAAGCTCGCCGACCCGGTCGGCGACGCGCGCGGTTCGGTCGCGTACAAGAAGGCGATGGCAGGCGTACTGGTCGCCCGCGCCCTGACCGTCGCGCTCGAACGGCTCGGCGTGGGAGGATTGCGATGAAGATTTCGGTCACCGTCAACGGCACCAAGTACGAGCGCGACGTCGAGCCGCGCACGCTGCTGGTCTACTTCCTGCGCGAGGCGCTCGGCTTGACCGGCGCGCACGTCGGCTGCGACTCCTCGAGCTGCGGCGTCTGTACCGTCGTCCTCGACGGCGAGCGCGCGGTCAAGTCGTGCACGATGTTCGCGGTCCAGGCCGACGGCCACGCGATCACGACCGTCGAAGGGCTGGCCCAAGGCGGGAAGCTCCATCCCTTGCAGCAGGCGTTCTGGGACTGCCACGGTCTGCAGTGCGGTTTCTGCACGCCCGGGATGCTGATGACCTCGTACGTGTTCCTGCAGCGGAACCCCGATCCGAGTGAGGCCGAGATCCGCGACGCGCTCTCGGGCAATCTCTGTCGCTGCACCGGCTACCAGAACATCGTCGCGTCCGTGCAACAGGCGGCGGGCGTGTTGCGCGCCGAGGCAGCCCCGGCCGCCGAGCCGGTCGGCGCGTAGGAGGAGTGAGATGAGCGCAACGACCGACGGCGTCGCCGAACGCCACTCGATCGGCCAGTCGATGAAGCGCAAGGAGGATCCGCGCTTCATCCAGGGTCGCGGCCACTACGTCGACGACATCAGTTTGCCCGGAATGCTCTATCTCGCGCTGGTGCACAGCCCGTACGCGCACGCCCGGATCAACAAGATCGACAAGGCGCCCGCGCTCGCGGTGCCCGGCGTGATCGCGGTGCTGACGGGCGAGGACCTCGCCGCGCACGGCCTGAGCTGGATCCCGACCTTCCACGGCTACGACAAGCAGATGGTCCTGTGCGTCGGCAAGGCCCTCTACCAGTTCCAGGAAGTCGCCGGTGTGATCGCGACCTCGCGCGAGGCCGCCTACGACGGAGCCGAGGCGGTCGAGGTCGAGTACGAGCAGTTGGCGCCGGTCATCGATCCCTTCGAATCGAAGAAGGACGGCATCCTCGTGCGCGAGGACCGCGAGGCGAAGACCAACCACATCTATCACTGGGAAGTCGGCGACCGCGAGAAGACCGACGCGGCGCTCAAGGCGTCCGAAGTATCGATTTCGCAGCAGATCTACTTCCAGCGCTGCCATCCGGCTCCGCTCGAGCCGTGCGGCGTGATCGCCGACATGAACCCGGCGACGGGGCGGCTGACGCTCTACCTGACCTCGCAGGCGCCGCACGCGCATCGCACCGTCGTCTCGTTGGTGACGGGGATCCCCGAGGACAAGATCCACGTGATCTCGCCGGATCTGGGGGGCGGCTTTGGCAACAAGGTCCCGGTCTACGCCGGCTACGTCGTCGCCGCGGCGGCGTCGGTCGTGCTCGGCAAGCCGGTCAAGTGGATCGAGACGCGGACGGAGAATCTGACCACGACCGGCTTCGCGCGCGACTATCACATGACCGTCGACATCGGCGCGAAGAAAGATGGCAAGATCACCGCCTTGCGCGTCACGACCGTCGCCGACCACGGCGCCTTCGACGCCGCGGCCGATCCGACCAAATATCCGGCCGGGCTGTTCGGGATCGTGACGGGATCGTACGACTTTCCGACCGCCTTCACCGAGCTCGACGCGTATTTCACCAACAAGGCGCCGGGCGGTATCGCCTACCGCTGCTCGTTCCGCGTCACCGAAGCGTCGTACGCGATCGAGCGCGGGATGGACGTCTTGGCCAAGAAGCTGGCCATGGATCCGGCCCAGCTGCGGCTGAAGAACTTCGTGCGCAAGGACCAGTTCCCGTATCCCTCGCCGTTGGGGTTCGTCTACGACTCGGGCGACTACCAGCTGACGTTGAACAAGGCGCTCAAGGCGATCGGGTACGACGATCTGCGCCGCGAGCAGGCCGAGAAGCGCAAGCGGGGCGAGCTGATGGGGATCGGCATCTCGACCTTCACCGAAGTCGTCGGCGCCGGACCCAGCAAGCTGTTCGACATCATGGGGATCAAGATGTTCGACAGCGCCGAGATTCGCGTCCATCCGACCGGCTCGGCGATCCTGCGCGCCGGGACCAAGTCGCAGGGGCAAGGGCACGAGACGACCTGGGCGCAGATCGCCGCCGAAGAGCTCGGCCTCGATCCGCAGAACATCCTGGTCGAGGAGGGCGACACCGACACGGCCCCCTACGGCCTGGGCACGTATGCCAGCCGCAGCACGCCGGTCGCCGGCGGCGCGATCGCGTTGGCGGCGCGGCGCATCCGCGAGAAGGCGCGTGCGATCGCGGCCCACCTGCTCGAGGCACCGCTCGACGACGTCGAGTGGGAGAACTACGCCTTCCACGTCAGGGGCGTCCCCGACAGCAAGGTGACGATGCAGGAATGCGCCTTCGCCGCCTACACCAATCCCGCGCCCGACAGCGAGCCGGGGCTCGAGGCGACGTTCTACTACGATCCGCCGAACATGACGTTCCCGCACGGCGCGTACCTGGCCGTCGTCGATCTCGACCGCGAGACCGGCGCGGTGAAGGTGCGGCGTTTCCTGGCGATCGACGACTGCGGGACGATCATCAACCCGATGATCGTCGAAGGCCAGATCCACGGCGGTCTGACCGAGGGCTTCGCGATCGCGTTCATGCAGGAGATCGTCTACGACGCCGACGGCAACAACCTGGCGACGAACTTCACCGACTACCTGCTGCCGACGTCGCTCGAGACGCCGAAGTGGGAGACCGACAAGACGACGACGCCGAGCCCGCACCACCCGATCGGTGCCAAAGGCGTCGGCGAGAGCCCGAACGTCGGCTCGCCGGCGGCGTTCGTCAACGCGGTGATGGACGCGCTCGCGCCGCTGGGTGTCACCCACATCGACATGCCGCTGACGCGCGACAAGGTGTGGAACGCGATCCGGCAGGGGACACCGGCCGCCGCGAGCGGCTGACGGCTGCGGTGGCGTTCTTCGCCCGTCTGGCCGAGCTCGAGCGCGCGCACGTCCCGTTCGCGGTTGCGACCGTCGTCGGGCGCCGCGCGCCGGTCAGCGCGCACCTGGGCGATCGCGCGCTGATCCTGGCCGACGGGACGATGGACGGCTTCGTCGGCGGCTCGTGCTCGCGCGATCTGGTGCGCCGGGAGGCGCTACGGGCGATTCGCGAGGGACATGCACGGTTGGTGCGCATCGTCCCCGACGGCCACGACGACGACTTCGAGACGGACGTCGACGAGCGTGACGTCGCCGTGGTGCGGATGGGCTGCGCCTCCGAAGGTGCGGTAGAGGTGTTCGTCGAGCCGCACGTCCCGCTGCGCGCGCTGCTCGTCGCCGGCGACGGTCCGGTCGCCGACGCGCTGGCGCGGTTGGCGGCGCAGGTGCGCTACGAGGTCCTGCGGGTCGTCGCCGCCGACGAGCTGGCCGACGTGGAGACGGCGCCCGGCGTGCGCGCGATCGCGCTCGGCGAGTTGGGCGAGGAGTTGGCGCGGCTCGGCCCGGCCGGCTGTGCGCGACTGAGTGCCGTCGTCGCCTCGCAGGGTCACTACGACGAGGAGGCACTAGCCGCGCTGCTGGCGGTCGAGCCGGCGTTCGTCGGTCTGTTGGCGAGCCGCCGGCGCGCGGCCGCCGTCGGCGCGTCGCTCGCCCTGCGCGGCGTCGCGCCGGAGCGCATCGCGCGGGTGCATGCGCCGGTCGGACTCGATCTGGGCGCGCGCAGCGCCGGCGACGTCGCGGTCGCGATCTTGGCGGAGCTGGTCGGCGTCGATCCGGGTGAGGGACCCGGCTACGAGGTCGCCTGCGCGCCCGAGCCGGTCGTGCTGCGCGACCCGGTGTGCGGGATGGAGACCGCCCTCGACGACCACCACCCCCGCCTCGAGTACGCCGGGCACACCTACGCGTTTTGCTGCGAAGGCTGTCGCACGGCGTTCGCCGCCGCTCCGGCGACGTATCTCGTCGCCGGCGGCGCGACGTGAACGCCGACCAGATCGCGGAGCGCTTCGCCGAACGCGGATACGTGGCGACCGAATCGGTCGCGACCGCGCTCGAGCTGACCCTGGCGCTCGAGAAGCCGTTGTTGGTCGAAGGGCCGGCCGGCGTCGGCAAGACGGAGAGCGCGAAGGTGCTCGCCGAGGTGCTCGACACCGAGCTGATCCGCTTGCAGTGCTACGAGGGCATCGATGCGTCGAGCGCCCTCTACGAGTGGAACTACCCCAAGCAGCTGCTGCGCATCCGGTTGACCGAAGGCGACCGCGGTGACGTCCAGCAGCGCGAAGCCGAGATCTTCGACCGCGACTTCCTGCTCGAGCGCCCGTTGCTCCGCGCGATCACGCGCGAGCGCGCACCGGTGCTGTTGATCGACGAGATCGATCGGGCCGACGAGGCGTTCGAGGCGTTCTTACTCGAATTGCTCGGCGAGTTTCAGGTGACGATCCCGGAGCTGGGGACGATCCGCGCGCGCGAGCGGCCGTCCGTGATCGTGACCTCGAACCGCACCCGCGAGCTCTCCGACGCGCTGCGGCGGCGCTGCCTGTACCTGTGGATCGACTACCCCTCGGCCGAACAGGAGCTGGCGATCCTGCGCCTGCGGCTGCCGGGGATCGACGAACGGCTCGCGGTCCAGATCGTCGCCTTCGTGGAATGGCTGCGCGCACAGCCGTTTCAGAAAGTCCCCGGCGTCGCCGAGAGCCTCGACTGGGCGCTCGCGCTGACGCGGCTGCACCGCGACGTGCTCGACGAGGCGACGCTCGAGCGCACGCTGGGCTGCGTGCTGAAAGTGCGTGACGACTGGGAGCTGTTCCGCGCGCAAGAGCCGCGCTGGGCCCCGCTGCTGCGCGCCGATGCGACGGGGCAGCCGGCCGCCGTGGCGACCTCCGACTACGGGCTCGGCAGCGTGCGCGCAAACCGCGCCTGAGGTGGACGCGCCGGCCGAACTGAGCCGCGAGGTCGCGGGGTTCACCGCGTACTTGCGCCACGATCACGGTTTCGGCGTCGGCCAGGCGGAGACGCACGAGGCGTTGCGCGCCGCCGAGCTGATCGGGATCGCCGACGAGCGGCGTCTGCGCCACGCCTGGCGGCTGGTCTACAGCGCGAGCCCCGAGGAGGCGGCGCGCTTCGATCGCGCCTTCGAGGCGTTCTTCCGCGCACCGCGCGGCGTGCCCCAGCCGCCGCCGCCGGCGCGCCGGCCGCGCACGCGCCCCGGCGCGGCGAAGGACGCGTCGCCGCGTCCCGGCGAGGGCGGCGACGCGGCGGACCGCTGGATGGCGCTGCGCGCACGCTACAGCCCCGGGGTCGCGCGCACGCCGCCGCCCTCGATCGACGCCGACGGGCTGGAGCGCATGCTGGCCGTCGCCGACCGGCTCGTCGCGCGCACGCGGCTCGCGCAGGCGCGGCGCTGGCGCCCCGACCAGCGCGGAAGACGGATCGACCTGCGCCGCACCGTCCGCGCGAGCGTGGCGACGGGCGGCGAGCCGCTCGCGCTACGCCGGGCCGACCACCCGCTGCGCCACGCCCGCTTCGTTTTGCTGATCGATGGCAGTCGCTCGATGGCCCAGCACGCTGGGCCGATGTTGCGCTTCGCCCACGCCCTCTCCCGCCGGACCCGCCGCGCGCGCGCCTTCGTGTTCTCGACCGCGCTGCGCGAGATCACCGACGCGCTGCGCGATCCGCGCGCGCCGAGTACCGGCCTGCCGGCGCTCGACGACGCCTGGGGCGGCGGGACGCGCATCGGTGCCAACCTCGAGGCGTTCACGCGCGGTCCGTACGCGCGGCTGGTGCGCGCCGATACGATCGTGCTGATCTTCAGCGACGGTCTCGACGTCGGTGACCTCGACGGGCTCGAGCGCGCGCTGCGCGCGCTGCGCGGCCGGGCGGCGGCCGTCGTGTGGCTGAACCCGCACGCCGGGACGCCCGGCTTCGCGCCGGAGAGCGGCGGTATGCGCCGCGCGCTCCCGTACCTTTCCGTGCTGCTCCCAGCGGCCACCGACGACGACTTGGCCACCCTGCCGGACGCGCTCGCGCGGGTGTTAACCTGATTCTTTGGACTTGCGGCCGCTCGGCGTCGACTCCCAACCCAGCACGCGGGCGATCAGCTCGCTGCGGTTGCGGCTGCCGGTCTTGTCGAGCATGCTCTTGATGTGATCTTGCACGGTCGACGAGGTGATGTACAGCTGCTGGGCGATCTGGTCGAGGTGGTTGCCGTCGAGCAGCAGGGCGAGTACCTGCACCTCGCGCGGCGAGATATGAAACAGCGAGGCCGCGTCGGTCAGTGAGTTCGGCGATTGAAAGCGGTCGATCCGCACGCCGATGAAGAGTCCCGCCGGACCGGACATCGGCTGCGTGCGGACGACGAGAAAGGAAACCGGCCGAGCCACGCCGGGTTGATTCACCGATCCGGTAGACCAGGCCGCGGTCAGCTCGCGCACGGTCTCTTCGAGCACGGTTGGCAGACGCTCCGCGATCCGGGTCTGGAGTCCCGTCACGGCGATCCGGCGCTGATCTTCGGCGCTCCACGCCATGACGATCTGGAGATCGGTGTCGAGCACGTAGAACGCCCCCTCCGGTACCTCCGCGGCAACGCCGGTCGCGTCACGATCGGGGAGAGCCGCGACCTGCTGCGCGGGCGGCAGTAAGCGCAGCGCGGAGAGACGCTCGGAGAGCGCATCCAGAGCGAAGGTGAGCATGCTGATCTCGCTCGAGGTGAACGGCCCCAAGGCCGCCGTCCGCAACAGCGTCAGGATCCCGAAATGCGCGCGTGCGTCGGCGAACACCAGCGTGATGCCGCTCGCGAAGTCGTCGAGCGGCCCGAGCGTCGCGGCGATTCGCGGTCCGACCGGCGACTTCGCGCGCTGGCGTTTGAGCTCGTCGGCGAGCCCGGCCAGCCCCGAGTCGATCGCGTGGGAGCTGAAAATCGAGACGAGATCGCCGCTCGGGCCGACCCGCGCGAAGGTCCAGCGCGAGGACGGCACGACGCCGAGAATCTCCGAGAGGATCGGATAGGCCGGATCAGAGGCGGGCATCGCAGCCTGTAGCGACAGGCTTGCGTTTGCCCGCTTTCCCCGATCCGCCTTTTTCACGATGTGTTTGCCTCGATCAAGCTGCTAGACTCTCACTGGGTTCGACGCGCGGGGACGGAAACTCGCCCTGACTGCGCCGCTCGCGCCCATGAAAGCGTTTCCTGCATGGCCCGCACCTGCTGCTTGGCCGGCATCGACCCAGCAAAGGTCCCATTGTTCAGCGGCGTCTTCAAGACCGCTGGAGTTCCCGCCTTGGCGACCCTGGCCCGGCTCGATGTCACCGAACTCGGCAAACTAGCGCCCGACCTGCTCGTCTGTGACGTCGACGCTGTCGACGTCGACTCGCTCGAATTGTTGCGGCGGATCCGCTTTGTACTGCCGACCTGCGTGATCGCCGTCTACACCGGCATCATGGAGCCCGGCTGGTGCCTCTCCTGCCACCTCGCCGGCGCCAACTGCCTGCTCTCGAAGGACTCCGACGAGCAAACCTTGTCGGCCGGGGTTCGCGGAGCGCTCATCACCGGCTGCTATACGGATCCGCGTTTCGCGGCATGAACCTCCAGAGCGCTCCGGCGGACCCGGCCTTGGTGAACGATGTCTTCGTCTCGCCGCCGAGTACGGCGTTCCACACGAGCGTCTCGATCTATAGTTCTCCCGCCGACGGCGCGCAGGCCGGCGGCGACTGGTGCGAGGTCGTCCCGGTCTCGGAGCACGCCGTCGCGCTGGTGGTCGGCGACGTGGCGGGACATGGCACGCCGGTCGCCGAGCTGATGTCGGCGATGCGCGCTTCCGCCTTGCGGGCCTGCCACACGACCCGCGTCCCTTCGGATGTCTTGGCGATCATCAACGGCGTCGCGGATACCTCGGGCGACGGCATGCTCGTGACGGCGATCGTGGCGATCCTCGACCATCGTAGGCACACGCTCACCTTCGCCAACGCCGGTCATCCGCCGCCGCTCTTGATGACCGGTGGCTCGCACGCCTTCCTACAGCAGTCGACGTCCGATCTTCCACTCGGTGTGTTTCCGAACCATAGCGCGGCCAACTACGTCGTCGCGCTCCCCGCGGACGCACTGCTGGTCTTCTACACCGACGGGATCACCGAGCACGATCGCGATCCCGTCCTCGGCGAAGCCGAACTCGTCGCGGCGGCACGACTCATGTACGGCCACCCGGAACCGAACGTCGCGCGTGCCATCGCACAGCTCGTCTTCGCCGGCGGGCGCGGCCAAGACGACGCGGCCACGATCGCTCTGCGGACGATGCCCAGACACCCGCGCTGAGCGCTCGACGTTACCCCGAGGTAACGACGACACCGATCGCCGCGAGCGTCATGAGGACGATCGTGAGGAGCATCCAGATGCGCGAGGTGAGGCCGTTGATCCAGCGACCCATGAGGTCGCGCCGGTTGGCGGTCAGCAAGATGCCGACGAGGAGGGGGATGGCGACGAAGCCGTTGACG
The DNA here is from genome assembly GCA_050010375.1 of Vulcanimicrobiaceae bacterium. Taxonomy (GTDB): domain Bacteria; phylum Vulcanimicrobiota; class Vulcanimicrobiia; order Vulcanimicrobiales; family Vulcanimicrobiaceae; genus Vulcanimicrobium. The sequence continues at coordinate 1,950 of JBEKLD010000069.1, read as the reverse complement.
ACCGCCGACCAGAAGAGTGCCCAGACCGCGTCGAGGCGCAGGACGTCGGCCAGGACGCCCAAGACGATGCCTGCGGCGATCACCGCATAGAAGTGGACGGCCGAGCGCGGCTTGGCCTCGAGCGTCCCGGTCCAGTTGAACGCCTCCGCCAGGGCGAACGCCGAGGATCCGGCCAGCACCGGAACGGCGAGCAGCCCGGCGCCGACGACCCCGAGCGCGAACAGCAACTCGGCCCAGCGTCCGGCGAGTGGCCGCAGTGCCAGGGCAGCATCTTGCACGGAGTTGATCGTGATGTGATGCCGAAAGAGCGTCGTCGCGCTGATCAACACGATGAACCAGCAGACCACGTTCGAGTAGAGCATACCGGCGAAGACGTCGGCGCGCTCGCCCGCGATCTCGGCTTTGGTTGCGCCGCGGCGTTGCGCGACCGTGGTGCGGCCCATCGCCCGCTCTTGTTCGACCTCGAGTGCGGCCTGCCAGACGAACAGGTACGGCGTGATCGTCGTTCCGAGAAACCCGACGAAGATCGCCATCCACGACTTGGTGAAGTGCACCTCGGGGATGAACGTGTGGCGCAGCGCGTCGGCCCAGTTCACCCCGACCACGACGGCGCTCGCCACGTACGCCAGCAGCGACAGGCACAGGAACTTGACGACCGACGCGAACACCTTGTACGAAGCGAAGATCTCGACGCCGATCAAGAGCGCCCCGAACGCGATGGCCCAGACGCTCGACGGGATCGGCACCACCAACGACGCGGAGGCCGACATCCCGGCGACGTCGGCGGCAACATTCATCGTGTTCGCGCCGACGACGAGGGCGACCAGGACGCGCAGCACCCACACCGGCATCACGCGCCGCATCGCCGCGATGAGGCCGGTGCCCGTGACCATGCCGATCCGAGCGCACATCTCTTGGACGGCGATCATCATGGGGACGGTGATCAGCGCGACCCACAGCAGCCCGTACCCGAGAGTCGCCCCGGCGATGGCGTAGGTGGCGATGCCCGACGGGTCGTCGTCCGACGCTCCGGTGATGACGCCGGGGCCGATCTTGTTCGCACAAAAGGCAAGGCCGGCCCGACAGCGCCCAATGAAGGTCGCCGACGTCGACTGCTCCGGGGTCATACGTGTGCTCGCAAGCGGTTGAAAGTCAGCCGGCTAAACAGGCAGTGACGGCTTCGATCACGCGCTTCGTTTCGTCCGGGTCTCTGACCTGGATGCACGACGCGCCCGTTCCCCGCACCGCATAGTCGTTTCCCCCCGGAAACAGGGCGTCCCCGACGTAGATCATCTCCGCGGTGGCTATCCCGAGGACGTCTCGCAACTTGCCGATCCCGTGCGCCTTGTCGATGCCGGGCAGCGTGACGTCGATGGAGGTCGAGCCGCCTAAGCGCACGGAGAAGTTCGGCAGGGTGACGTCGAGGATCGCTTTGATCTTCTGGCGCTTGGCAAAGTCCGGGTCCCAGCCGCTCTTCTCGGCCAAGGGTGCCTGCTGACCCAGCGCCGAGTAGGTGATCTGGCTGCCGCGGTCCTCGATCGGCTCGCCCCACACCTTGCTCGCCTGAAAGCCGGACTGCGCCACGGCCGCTGAGAGGGCGGCGATGATCTGCTGCTTCTGGGCTGGGCTCAGGTCTTCCGCGTAGAGCATCTGCCAGCCAGCTTTGTACTGGAAGAATCGCGTCCCGCTGGTGGGCAAGAGCGAGAGGTTGTCGAGGCGAGCGTCCGCGGGGAGATGCGCGAGCACCTGCGTCTCGAACTGCGGCATCGCTCCGCCGGAGATGATGGCCACCTTGACCACCCCGAGCAGAGCGGCCAAGAGCGTCGCCATCTCAGCGTCGATCGCGGATTTGCTCTGCGCCAGCGTGCCGTCCAGATCGAACACGATCAGCTTCTTCATGATCGAGCCCATCGTACCCGGAATACGGCTGCAAGGCGCCTGGCGGCTTCG
>JBEKLD010000068.1:0-15239 GCA_050010375.1 Vulcanimicrobiaceae bacterium | reverse complement strand
CGGAGTCATCGCTGGTTCGATTCCAGCTTCGCGAACGACATGCCGGCGTAGCTCAAACGGTAGAGCGGGATCCTTTTAAGTTCTCAGGTCGGAGTTCGAGTCTCCGCGCCGGCACCAACGATCCCGGGAAGTTCAACAGGTTGAACGCCGCGCTCTGGACGCGGAGGTGCTTGGTTCGAGCCCAAGACCGGGAGCCATGCGCGCGAAGCAGACGCGGAATTGCACCGGACTCTTAATCCGGACATGGTCGGTTCGAATCCGACCGCGCGCACCAACGACGACGTAGCTAAGTGGGAAAGCGGAGGTCTGCAAAATCTCCAATCGGGAGTTCGATTCTCCCCGTCGTCTCCATGCCGGTGATGCTCGTTGGGACGAGCGTCTGCCCCGTAAGCAGAAGCAAGTCGGTTCGAATCCGACCACCGGCTCCAGGCCCGCATAGCTCAGTGGTAGAGCGCGCGCCCTGTAAGCGCGTCGTCGTCGGTTCGATTCCAGACTGCGGGCTCCAGCTTGGATGCTGCCAGCGAAGTGGTTCGCGAGCGGTCTTGAAAACCGCGGGGCGCCGCAAGGCGAGGGTTCGACTCCTACAGCATCCGCCAATGGTCCCATAGCTCAATGACGGAGCAGCTCCCTGTCGAGGAGAAGGTCGCCGGATTGGTACCGGCTGGGACCGCCATTTACCGTCGAATGCAAAGCGTCGAGCGCCTGGTTTTTCACACCAGCCCTAGCCGGTTCGAGTCCGGTCGACGGTCCCATCGTCGCGTTGAATGCAACTGGTGAGCAGCCTGATTCTCAATCAGGTGTACGGGGTTCGATCCCCCGCAGCGCGACCAACTCCTCGCCATAGCTCAACGGTAGAGCTCGCGCTTGATAAGCGCGTGACCGAAGTTCAATTCTTCGTGGCGAGACCATCCGCGAGAGGCCCTCTGGGAAGGGCGACGGTCCTACACACCGTTCGTTGTTCGGGTTCGAATCCCACCTTGCGGACCATCGCCCCGCTGGCACAGTGGTAGCGCGCTTCCTTGACATGGAAGAGATCGCTGGTTCGATTCCAGCGCGGGGCACCATCGCATCTCTAGCTCATCGGTAGAGCGCGGCCTTGCCAAGGCTGATAGAGGGGTTCGATTCCCCTGAGATGCTCCACGCCGGCGTTGCATAGTGGTAGTGCCCGTGTCTTCCAAACACGAGGCGCGAGTTCGATTCTCGCCACCGGCTCCAACCCTCTCGCTCGCGCCCGACACGAAAGGAGGCGACCATGAGCGACGTCCTGTTGCTCAACTTCACGTACGAACCGCTCGGCGTCGTAGATCTCCAACGCGCGGTCCGGCTGCTCTTCCAGCGCAAGGCCGAGATCGTCCACGGCGACGGGCGCGAGCTGCACAGCGTGACGGCCTCCTTCCCGCTGCCCTCGATCGTGCGGCTGCTGTACTATGTGACGCGCCGGCGCAAGAAGGTCGCGCTGACGAAGAAGAACGTACTGCTGCGCGACGACTATACCTGCGCCTACTGTTCGGCGAAGGGCTCGCCGGCGACGATGACGGTCGACCACGTCGAGCCGCGCTCCCGCGGCGGCCGCTCGACCTGGGAGAACCTGGTCGCGTGCTGCAGCGCCTGCAACGGCCGCAAGGGCGACCGAACGGTGACGGAGGCTCGGATGCCGTTGCGGATCCGGCCGCGGGAGCCGCGGTTCATCCCGTGGGTCGTCGTGCGCCGGAACACGATGCCGGACGAGTGGTGGAAGTACCTCGGCCTCTACTCGGTCGGAATCGAAGGTCGAGTCGGCTGAGGTGGACCGTCGGCCCGGCCCCGATTTTCACTGCGAGTTCCTCAGCTTCATGTCGCTGAACTAGGAGGCCGGGCTCGGTTCCAGGCCCGTGATCGCGCCAACGAGGCGCCAGCAGGTCGGGTCGTCTGCGTCGTTGGCTTCGAGCAGCGGGCCGACGAAGCGGAAGTCGCGCGCCCACCACCCGTGGGCCGCGCGCACTCGTTTCACGATCTCCTCGCGCGTCGCGGCGCTGAATGGCGGCGCCGACTGAAGCATGTAGGCGAACGTCACGAGTCGATCCTATCACGCAACCGCGCTGGGCCTATAGTTGCCACCAACTAATTAAAGCGTATCGCCCCGAAGCTATCGATCGACGCCCGTCCTGGCCATCGCGGCCGGGGCGGGCGTTTCGTCGTTCCCAGGGTCCAGACGCGCGGCGGTCGAAGCATCCGCCCATGCCTACCGTCTTGCCCTCCGGTACTCCCAGCGTCACTGGTGGCAGCCCGACCCGTCGCGATGCCGATATCGGCGGCAGCGGACCGTCGCGCAGCGAGCGCGGCGTCGGCAGCGGCGGTCCGCTCCTGACCTAAGTCCTCGGTCGTGACCGATCACGACGCCGCGAATGCGCTTCGGTCGCTGAGCGCCCTTCCCACGGCGTCGTCGCCGCTTGTTTTCGGCAGTGCCGGGAGCGCAGGCCCGGCAGTTTTCTGCGCGCTGGTCTCGTGCCGGCAGCTGATCGACCCGGGCGCGACCGATCTTGAGGAGATGCCGACGGAGATCGCCGTCGACGCGCTCTTCGGCCGCCTGCGACCAGTCGTCGTTCATCGCCACTGCGCGAATGAGTACCTTGAGGAATGGCGCCGCAGCGGCGAGGCGTATCGCGCCGAGGAGGCTCGCCGCAAGGCAGCGTCCGCGCAGCTCGGCGCCGCGCTCGACGAGCTTGGGCGTCTGCTGGCCAAGGATCTCGAGGTCGTACTCAAGGCGATGAACCGCGAGCTGGAGCGCTTTGCGGCCTGGTGCCGGAGCCGCTAGCCCTTCACGCAGACGACGGCGCGCAGCTCGTGCACGATGTCGACCAGGTCGCGCTCGGCCGCGATCACGGCCTCCACGCTTTTGCAGGCGGCGGGGCTCTCATCCAGCACGTCGGCATCCTTGCGACACTCGACGCCGGCGGTCGCCGCGGCGTGCTGCTCGAGCGTGATCGTCCGTCGAGCCTCGCCGCGTGACATGCGGCGCCCCGCGCCGTGGGAGCACGACATGAACGAGTCGCGATTGCCCTTCCCGCGCACGATGTACGAACGCGTGCCCATCGAGCCCGGGATGATCCCCAGGTCGCCCTCTCGGGACGCGCTGGCCGGGAACCATGATGACCTGCATTTGGCCTCCTAGTGGGACACGGGCGTCAGCCATCGAGTCCGAGCAGCCGGATGAGAAAGCGCGTGAGCCGCGAGGGGCGTTCCTCTGGGGCGGGGCCTTCGACGGCGTCGGTGGCTGCCTTCTCTGCCAGCGGCGTCCCGATGCGAATCGGTATGCGGTGACTGATGCACGCGCAGCCACCGCGCGTGCCGTTCGGGTGCGCCTTGAGCATCTGGCGCTCGCCCTCGGCCTGCGCCTGCTCCGGGCCGTCGGTCGCCAAGATGGCGCCGATGCGATCGGCCTGCTGCCGGTGCTTCGCGATCTGGTCTTCGTGAGATCGTCGCGCCGCCTCGAGCGCCGTCCGACACGTTTCCCCTTCGCCATCGCCGGCGCGGCTGGTGTCGTAATCGCCGTTGCGAACCGCAGGCCCGTAGAGCGTCCCCGCAGGTCGCCAGGTTGTATCCCAGCGCATCAGAGCAGGGCGATCGGCTTGGGCGCCTCGTAGAATCGCGAGTACGTCACGTCCTCGTCGTTTCCAGGGTGCCAGCAGTCGACGCCAAGCATCGTCGTCTTCCACGGAACGAACCCCTCGCTGCGCAGAACGTCGTCCGAGGGCAAGTGGACGGAAACGTGGATCGTGTGGGTGACGGCCTCGGGCGCGATCAGGAAGGCTCCGCTCCCGAGAGCCTGCGCGGCTGGGAGTCCGCTGTCGTCGATCATCATGAACACCTCGCACGCGCCGGCGAAAGGCGGGACGAACGCGATGTGCGCGATCGTGGCGTCGCGGCCGAGCGCGAGACCCGGGAGGTCCGTCGCCTTGTGCTCGTCGGCGAAGCCGTAGCCGTGAAGGTCGAAGGCCGGGTGCTGGCAGGCGAGGGTACAGCGCGGCAACGCCTTGTGATCGACGGGGCTCATGAACATCAGCAGTGCCGCGGCAACGAGGGGGATCACGTCATCTCCTTTGTAGGGTGTCGAGGGTGCGGCCAGAAGCGCCGCTCTCCGTGGAACTGAAAAAGCTCGCCTGCCTCGTGGCGATGTATCTCAACGATCTGCAGGAAGAGCCAGCGCACGATCGCCGACGTCGGCATCCCCTTCATGACAGGACGTCGATGAATCACGCGCACCTGCATCGCGGGGTTCAGCGAATCCGAGACTGCGCGCTCGAACCGGACCCACAGTTCGTACGGCGAGAAAGCATCGTACGGTTCGAGCGCCGACGCCTGCGACTCGACGGTGAACATCATGCCTGGATACTCGCACAGCGAGAGCACGCGCTGCAGGTCGTCAAGCGTCTCGACGACCTGGTCGGTAACCGTCATACGCCGGCACTCGGTCTGCGCGACATCAGCCGGCGCGTCTCGCGAAACGAGCGATCGTCGTCCGGATCGACGCGTTCGCGCCCGGCCATCGCCTCCGCAGCGCGCCGCGCGAGCAGCTCCGCCGAGATCGGCAGCGGCGCACCGGGATCGGCGAGCCCGTTGCAGTTGACGCACCGTGCGCGGCCGTCGCGATCGCGCCAGCGCCGTGGAAGACCGAGGCAGACGCACGCGACTTCGGCGTTCTCGCCGTAGGCGCCCATCACGCGAAGGCCTGTGGCGCGGGACAGCCGCGCGGGCACGGCTCGTTCCACGCCGAACCCCAACCGGTGCCGTTCGCTGAATCGCCGCCGCTCGCGCCCTTGGTCACGAAACCGTTCCCGTGACAGCCTGGGCACGGCGGCGGCATGACGGTACAGCCTGCATCGCGCAGAGCCTCGATGATCCTCTGGGCCATCCTGTACTGATCGTCGCCAGCGCCGGGGCGATCGAGCGTTCGCCGCACGATCTCAGCGGGGTCGCGCGTCGGTTCCAAAGGCGCCGTTTCCAGCTGGTAAATCCCGGGCACGCGCGCTGGCCTCTCGTCGACGTCGTCCGCGGCCGCGCTCGCCAGCGTGTCGAGAAGGGCGTATCGCCCCGCGATCGCGGCCGAGAGCACGTCCAGCGTCGTCGTCGGCATCGTCGCCTCGCGGATGCCGTCGTGGTGCGCCTGGGCGATCGCCTCGCGCAGCTTCGCGAGCTGCTCGGCCTTGATCCGGCCGGTGCTCCCGACGTCGTTCGCTTCGATCTCGACGCGCAGCGTGTCGGCGGTCAATAGCGCGTCGGCGAGCGGCTGGACGACGGCCCTCACGCCAGAACCTCCGACGGCGCAGGTGCGTGCCGGGGTCCGATCACTAAGCACGGCGTGCCAAACGTCCCGCGCCAGTCGTCTGCGTCGGTTTCGATGCCGACCTGGGCGCATGCGGCGCCCGGCGGCGCGACTGAGCCACCGATATCGGCGCGCTCGATTTCGTTGCCGATCGCGTCGCGGTAGGAGATGACCGGGCGACCCGCGGCGGCGCCACCATCCGCACGCCAGATGGAGAAGAAACCGACGGAGTAGGTGTAGCGGGTTCCCGGGCTGACAGCGCACGTCCCGATAGGCCAGAACCTCCGCAGCGTCTCAGTTTGAGCCGAGGCCGGCGCGAGCCGCCTCGCGATCGGCCCGATGATCGGGAGGGCGCTGAGCGCACCAAGGCGCGAGACGAAGGCGAGCCGGTTCACGTCACGACGCCCCAGCGGCGGAACTCGTCGACCAAGAACGCCGGCACGCGATCGCGACCAGGCTCGCCTTCGCGCCGACGGCGAACCGGCGCCGGAGCCGCAGCAGCTGACTTCGCCTCGATTAGCTCGGGCTCGGGCTCTGGCGGGCGCGGACGCCGGAACACATTCCCGCGGGGCGGCAGCCCAAGCCGCTCGCGCCGCTGGCGCGGCAGCTGCAGCGCGTAGATCCGTTGCTCGGTCGCGCCCTGCGATCGGTGAGGGAGACGCGCGAACGCGGCCCGCAGCGGGTCCTCGATCGTCAGATCGGCGTAGATCTCGCGCAGCGTCACGTCATCGTCGGTCCAGACCGCACCCTTCATCGGCGAGCCTTCCGCCGCGCGACCGCGCGGCGCTTGGCGACCGTCTTTGACCAGCCCGTTCCCGACTCGACGCGCTCGCGGTGATACGGGTCCAACGCGCGCGAGCGCTGCGCGCCGGTCGGAACCTTTCCAGCGCGCGGTTTCTGGTGGTCGAACCACACCGCCGCCGAGACGTCCTTCGGGCGCGGGCCGCGCGGCACTACGAGGGCGCCGCCGGCTGGGTTGAGTCGCGGAGCTCCTTGAGGTGAGGCGCGATCATGGCGGCAAAGTGCTGAGCCACCTCGCGCGCCGAGGTCCCGACTACTGAGCCAGCCACGTTGATCGTGATGTGCGTTCTCGTCGACTTCACGACTGTATTCTCGACGTCGTACACTTCGCCGCGCGCGGCCTCGATCTCGAGCAGTTTGCGCGTCGCCTCGTCGGCGGCGTGCTGGAGCGCATCGCGAACCGGCGATCCGCTCGTCCCGAGACCGTAGAGGGGTAGCGCGACGGCCTCATTCGCGGCCGCGGAGCCACGGGACGCCGTGACGATCGCGCACGTGGTCGCGACTCCGTCGCTCGTCCACGGGCTCACCGCGATCTCGACTCTGCCAACGCTCACGTCAGTTCACCGGGACCGACTCGCCTGATCCGCACGGGGCACAGATCCCAAGCCGCGCATCCCGCACCGTGCCGCAGACGGCGCAGGCGACGAGCATCATCGCGACGGGAAGCTGCGCCATCGCTACGTCTCGCCTTCGGCCGCGGCGCCCTTCGCCGCCACCGCGGCGGCACCCGTGACGATCGCGTTGACGATGTCGGCGTTGATCTCCGGGCGCTGCGCGATCAGCTCGTTCGCGAGGTTCTGGATGGTAGCGACGATCGTGCCGGCCTCCGCGCGTTCGAGAAGACCCTGGCGGGGGATCGCGGCCTCCACCTCCGCGGCGATCTTGTCGATCGCGACTCCCTCCCAGGGCGCCAGCTTCGCTGCGAACTCGTCGCCATGCGCAGCGACGTAGTTGGCGACGTCGTCACCGCCGGCCACCAGCAGCGGCGCGACGAGCTTGAGGACTTCGTCGGCGACGGTAGGAACAGGGCCCGCGCCTCCAGATCCGGCCGTCACGACGCGACCTCCGCGCGCGGGACGTGCGTGATCGCCTTGACCGAGAGCATCCCGGCGAGCTCGAGGTTCGTCAGTGCGAGCGCGCGCTCACGGCCCTCGGGCAGCCGGCGCAGCAGCGCCGCGTGGAGTCGCTCGAAGTCGGTGCGCGTTTCTTCGATCGCGTCAACCTCGTCGGCCGTGAGGCGATCGCCGACGTACTCGAAGGGGCCGGGCTTGCGCAGCCCGGCCGTTTCGGGTGGCACCGAGCTAGATCTCGGAGAGGATCTTGTTGTAGTACCCGAGCCCAGCCGAATAGGCCGAGGGCACGTCCGCATCCGCGGCACCCAGCGCGAGGGTGAGGCCGGCGTCGAGTTCGGGGAGCAAGAGGTCCTCGACGCCCTCGACGACCGGGCTGGACGACTTCAGCTCCTTGGTGAGGAACGTCTGAACGGCGACGACGACGTTGCCGTCGGGTCCGAGGTCGGCCTCGATCGTGGCGATGTTCTTCGCTGCGTTCGTGTTCAGGTTCGTCGCCAGCGCCGTCAGGGGCGGCTTGACGAACAGGTTGAGCAGGTCGGTTTCGAGCGGGGTCACGGAGGGTGGCGACTCCTCTGCCGGCGCGTGGGCCGGCGGCGCGCGCCCTCGCGGATCCCTTCGGCCGCCCTGGGCGCTCGGGTCGCCGGCGGACCGGCGTTGCCGGGCCGGTTGGCGCTCGCCAGGGTCGCGGACCTGCGGCCGGGACCAAAGTCGAGGAGCCTGCAACAGATGAGGCAGATGACGTAAGATCGACCCGCCCTGGTGTACCCGACCCTGTACCCTACCGGTGCAACGGGAGACACGAATGAGACGCCTGAGTCGATGTTTCACGATGAACTTCCGGCGTCGCGGAGCACGGTGACGGAATTGACGATGCCGTTGTCGGCCTTGCGCTGCTCCATCGCGACGCTACGCAGGGTGTTCGACTCGCGCAGGATCTCCGAGCGCTCCGAGGTCACCTCGTCGAACTGCTGCGACTGCGCCTGGAGCTGGAGTTGGAAGGTCATCTGCTGCGCCTCGAGGGCCTCGGTCGCGCCCAGGTAGCCGCCGTTGATCAGGTTCTGGTAACTGTTGCTCGCGCCGCCGGCCGTGCTGGCGCCGCTCTGGCCCAGGGCACCCATGATCCCGCTGCCGAGCGCGCTGATCGGGTTGCCGAAGATCGAGCCCTGGGCGACGCCGCTCAGAGCGCCGCCGATCGTGCTGAGGAGCCCCATCGCCGTCGCCTAGTCGTCGTGGTCGCCGGGGCTGGCCGGCGAGGGGGCGATGTCGCTCGGGTCGTTTTGGTTGGGCTTCTGCATCGGCTGGTACTGGGGGAGGCTCAGGCTGAACCCCGAGCCGGCGGAGCCGCTGGAGCCGCCGCCGAGCAGCATCTGCGCGAGCCCCTGGAGGGCGTTGACCAGCGATGAGCCGCTGGCGCCCGAGGAGCCGCCGGTGCCCAGGCCATCGAGCGAGCCCAGCGAGCCGCCGCTGCCGAGGATACTCGGCGAGCCGGCGGTGCCGAGGATGCTCGGGGTGATCGAGCCCTCGGCGGAGGAGGCGGGCGGTGGCGGGCCGCCGGGGCCCCCGAACCCGTAGTGGTTGTCGGCGGCGCCGGTCCGAAAGCCGGCGGCGCCCAGGTGAGTGTCCATGCGCCCCCCGTTCACCCCCACGTCCCGCGTTGACAAGGCCCCTGGGGTGGTCTACCATGTCACGGTTGGCATGGGGTCTCTCCGCGCGGGGGGCCCCGTTCTATGGTATGGGTTCTTCACTAGTCATCGATGTCGGGACGCTGCTGTTCGCGGGGCGCCCGATCGCCCTCGACGAACGCGTCGAGGTTCCGCCGTTCGCCTCGTTCGCGTTTCCGCATCCGGCTCACGTCCGGCTCGATCTGCGGCGCGTCGACCGGGGGTTGCAGATCGACGGGACCGTCGAGGTCGACGTGGCGGGTGCATGCGACCGGTGCCTCGAGGACGTCCTCCTGCCCGTGCAGGTGGAGGTCGAGGAGCGCTTCGATCCGCCGGGCGGGGCGAGCGATCCTTTTGGAGAGAACAACGTACTCAACGGCACGTCGCTGGACGTGAGCGATCTGGTCCGACAACTGGTCGACAGCGCGCTTCCGATGATCCTGACGTGCGGCGAAACGTGCCGCGGACTCTGCGAGCGGTGCGGACGGAGCAAGAACGCGGGCGGTGGGTGCACCTGCCCCGCGATGACGGAAGGCGATCATGGCGAACCTCAAGTGGAAGACCCCTCGGTCCAAGACCCGTAGCCGGCGCGCTGCGAACTGGAAGCTCGAACCCGTCACGACGGTCGAGTGCCCGCAGTGCCATCAGCCGAAGCGGCCGCATTTCGCGTGCGACTTTTGCGGGACGTACGACGGCCGCCAGGTCGTCACGCCGAAGGACGACCACGCCGGCCACCAGCACGGCTGATCGCGTTCGTTGACGAGCACCGGCGTTCGGATCGCGGGGGTCGGACACTTCGTCCCCGAGCGGGTCATCACCAACGCCGACCTCGAGCGCATGTTCGACACCTCGGACGAGTGGATCACGACCCGCACCGGGATGAAGGAGCGGCACGTCGCCGCGCTCGACCAACCGACCAGCGACCTCGCGCTCGGCGCCGCGCGTAACGCGCTGGCCAACGCCGGGCTCGACGCCCGCACGCTCGACTGCGTGATCGTCGCGACCGTGACGCCGGACTACGCCTTTCCGGCGACCGCCTGCGTGCTGGCCGCGAAGCTCGGCATCGCCGGCACCGCGGCCTTCGACATGGAGATCGGTTGCAGCGGCTTCATCTACGGGCTGACCGTCGCGGCGAGCCTGGTCCGCAGCGGGGTCTTCCGGCGCGTCCTGCTGGTCGGCGCCGAGGAACTGACGCGCCTGGTCAACTACGAGGATCGCGCAACGGCGATCCTGTTCGGCGACGGTGCCGGTGCGGTCGTGGTCGAGGCGAGTGAAGTCGATTGCTTCCTCGCGGCCGAGCTGGGCTCCGACGGTTCGCGGCCGCAGGACCTGTTGCTCCCGGTCAGCGGCACCGCCTCACCGCCGATCACCGCCGCCGACATCGCTGCGAAGAGGAACACGATCGTGATGAACGGTCGCGAAGTCTTCCGGTTCGCCGTCACCAAGATGATCGACGCGACCAACGTCGCGCTCGCCCGCGCCGAGGTCGCGCCGGGCGAGGTGACCTGGCTGATCCCGCACCAGGCGAACCGCCGCATCATCGACGCCGCCGCCAAACACCTCGATCTCCCCGCCGAGCGCGTCGTCGTCAACATCGATCGCTACGGCAACACCAGCGCCGCCTCGATCCCGATGGCGCTCTCGGAGACCGTCGCCGCCGGCAAGCTGCACGACGGCGATATCCTCTTGTTCGTCGGCTTCGGCGCCGGTCTGAGCTGGGGCGCCGTCGCCTGGCGCTGGTCGCGCAATGGCGCGCCCCACTAACATGCGCATCGCAGCGGTCTTTCCCGGCCAGGGATCGCAGCAGGTCGGCATGGGCGTCGACGCGGCTCGCACGTATCCGGCGGCGGCGCAGTGTTTCGCGGCCGCCAAGACGATCGTCGGCTACGATCTGCTCGCCTTGTGCGAACGCGGTCCCGAAGAGCGACTGCGCGAGACGCGCTACGCGCAACCGGCGATCTTCGTCGCCAATGTGGCGCTGGCGAAGGCGGTCGGCGACCTGCTCGATCCGGTCGCGTCGGCGGGACACTCGTTCGGCGAATACTGTTCGCTCACGCTGGCCGGCTCGCTGACCTTCGAAACCGCGCTCGCGCTGGTCAACGAGCGCGGCCTCGCGATGCAGCGGGCCGCCGAGCTGGCCGCCGGTGCGATGGCGGCCGTGCTGGGCCTCGATCCCGACGCGCTGCGCGCCGCGGTCGCCGAGGCCGTCGCGCGCGGTGCCGGCCGCGTCCAGTTGGCGAACTTCAACGCACCGGGGCAAATCGTGATCAGCGGCGACGCCGCCGCCGTGCGCGTCGCCGGCGAGCTGGCGATGGAGAAGGGCGCCAAACGCGTCGTCCCGCTCAACGTCGCGGGCGCCTGGCACAGCGCGCTGATGGACCCCGCCCGCGCGCAGTTCGCGCCGCACGTCGAGGCGTCGACCATCCTGCCGCCGCGCTTCACCGTCATCTCGAACGTCGATGCGCAAGCCTACACCGATATCGAGCAGATCAAGACCAACTTGATTCGCTCGGTCACCGACGAGGTGCGGTGGCACGAGACCGCGCTCGCGCTGGTCGCGCTCGGGCTGGATCTGATCGTCGAGTTCAGCGCCTCCCCGGTGCTCGCGCCGATGATGAAGCGCGTCGACGGCGCGCCCAAGGCGATCACCGTCTCCGACGCCGCCGGCGTCGAGAAGCTGCGCGCGCTGCTGGCGCCCGCGCCCGTCTCGTGACCGGCAAGGTTGCGGTCGTCACCGGGGCCAGCCGGGGGATCGGCCGCGCGATCGCCGTCGACCTGGCGCGCGCCGGTGCCGCCGTCGCCCTGTTCGGGCGCGACGCCGCCGCGCTGGCCGAGACCGAAGCGGCGTGCCGGGGCACCCACGAGGGAGCGCAGGCCAGCGTGACGCTGTGCGACGTCGCCGACCAGGCGGCGGTCGACGCGGGGATCGCCCAGGTGCTCGCCCAGCACGGCCGGATCGACGTCGCCGTCGCCAATGCCGGCCAGTCGATCGACGGCCTGATCCTGCGCTTCCGGCCGGCCGATCTCGACCGGCTGCTCGACGTCAACCTCAAGTCGGCGTTCTACCTGTGCGCCGCCGTCGCCAAGCCGATGGTAAAGCAGCGCGCCGGCTCGATCGTCCTGGTCTCCTCGATCGTCGGCTTGGCCGGCAACGCCGGCCAGAGCGCATACGCCGCCACCAAGGCGGGGTTGCTGGGCCTGGCCAAGTCGCTGGCGAAGGAGCTTGGCTCACGGGGTATTCGGGTCAACGCGGTCGCCCCCGGTCTGATCGAGACCGCGATGACCGCCGAGATGCCGAGCGCCGCCCGCGAACACTACCTGCGCTCGATCGCCCTCGGCCGCGCCGGCAGTCCCGAGGACGTCGCCCCGGTCGTCACCTTCCTTGCCTCGGATTCCGCCCGCTACGTCTCCGGCCAAACCGTGGTCGTCGACGGCGGGTACCTCACGTAACAGCTCGGTAACGAGTAGGAGAAACGGAACGATCTATGGCTTCCGATACCTTCGATCGCGTCAAGAAGATCATCGTCGAGCAGCTCGGCGTCGAAGAGAACGAGGTCACGCGCGAAGCGTCGATCACGGACGACCTTGGGGCGGACTCGCTCGACCAAGTCGAGCTGGTCATGGCGTTCGAGACCGAGTTCGGGATCGACATCCCCGACGAAGAGGCAGAGAAGATCAAGACCGTCGGCGACGCGGTGACCAAGATCGATACCGTCTCGGCCGCCAAGGAATAGTGGGTTCACGTCCTGTGAACCCGTCGCGTTCGGGCTTCGCCCGATCCGCCTGCTAAAAGGAACATGTTAGAAGCCCTCTCTGAGCGCTTAGGCGCGATCTTCGACCGGCTGGCGAACCGCGGCCGACTCACCGAGTCGGACGTCAACGACGTGCTGCGCGAAGTTCGGGTCGCGTTGCTCGAAGCCGACGTCGCGCTGCCGGTCGCCAAAGAGTTCGTCGCGGCGATCAAGGAGAAGGCCGTCGGCTCCGACGTGCTGACCTCGCTGACGCCGGCGCAGACGGTCGTCAAGCTGGTGCACGCGGAGCTGATCGAGCTGATGGGCGGCGCGCAAGCGCGGCTGACCTACGCCGATGCACCGCCGACGGTCTACCTGATGGTCGGTCTGCAAGGGTCGGGGAAGACGACGCACGCCGCCAAGCTGGCGTTGCGTCTCAAAGAGCAGGGGCGCCGCACGCTGCTGGTCGCCGCCGACGTCTACCGTCCGGCCGCGATCGAACAGCTGCACACGCTGGGCAAACAGATCGACGCACCGGTCTTCGACGAGGGCGCGGGCGACCCGGTCAAGATCGCGCGCGACGGCGTGGCCGAGGCCAAGCGCCTAGGCATCCCGACCGTCATCATCGACACCGCCGGTCGGCTGCAGATCGACGAGCGCTTGATGGAGGAGCTCGAGCAGATCAAAGCGGCGGTGCGCCCGACCGAAGTGCTGTTCGTCGCCGACGCGATGACCGGTCAAGAAGCGGTCACCGTCGCCAAAGCGTTCGACGCGCGGCTGGGGATCACGGGCGTGATCCTGACCAAGATGGACGGCGACGCGCGCGGCGGTGCGGCGCTCTCGATCCATCGCGTCACCGGCGCCCCGATCAAGTTCGTCGGCGTCGGCGAGAAAGTCACCGCGCTCGAGCCGTTCTACCCGGACCGGCTCGCCTCGCGCATCCTCGGGATGGGCGACGTGCTCACGCTGATCGAGAAAACGCAGAGCGTCTACTCCGAGCAGCAGGCCGAAGACCTCGCCAAGAAGCTGCGCAAATCGCAGTTCACGCTCGACGACTTCCTCGAGCAGTTGCGCCAAGTGCGCAAGATGGGCTCGATGAGCGAGATCATGAAGATGGTCCCCGGGCTCTCGAAAGCGCTGCCCAAGGCGGAGATCGACGAACGCGAGGTCACCAAGATCGAGGCGATCATCTGCTCGATGACCCGTCGCGAGCGCGAACGTCCCGAGATCCTCAACGGCTCCCGCCGCAAGCGGATCGCGACGGGCAGCGGTACCCACGTGGCCGACGTCAACCGGCTGGTCAAACAGTTCGATTCGTCGCGTCAAATGATGAAACAGTTGGGCGGCATGAAGAAGGGCCGATTCCCACGACTCCCGCTCGGTCTCGGGCGGTAACCCCGGTAAGAAAGTACGATGGTCAAGATCAGACTCCGGCGCATGGGCGCCAAGAAACAGCCTACCTACCGCTTCGTGGTCGCCGACGTGCAGTCACCGCGCGACGGACGTTTCCTCGAGATCCTCGGGCATTACAACCCGCGCACCGAACCGCGCACGCTGGTGGTCGACGAGGTGAAGGCGCGCGAGTGGCTCGCCAAGGGCGCGCAGCCGTCCGATCCGGTGCGCCGGCTCTTCGCCGAGCTGGGCCTGGTCGAACGCGGCCCGATCCCCGAGCAGAAGCGCGCCCCCAAGAAGGCCAAGGGCGGCTGACGTGAGCGCGTTCGACGACGAGTTCGGCCTCTTCGGCGACGACGAGGCGGGCACGGAAGAGGAACGGCGCTCGACGCTGGGCGCCCGGCGGATCGGCTCCGACGAGGCGGCCAGCGACGACATCGAGCCCGAGGACGAGCGGCCGCGCCGCGGTCGTCCGGCGCGCGAACGCGACGGCGCGCCCGCCGGCGGCGACGGTCATCGGCGCGAGCGCTCCTACGGACCCGACCGCGGCGCGCGCAAGTCGGCCGACCCGGTGGTCGCGCAGCAGCGCGCACTCGACCTGCTCGGGTTCCTCGCCCGCAAACTCGTCTCGCACCCTGACGAGGTGCTGGTCGAGACCGTCGACACCGAGAAGGGCCCCGTCGTCGAGCTGGTCGTCGTGCAAGACGATCTGGGCAAGGTCATCGGCCGCAACGGCCGAGTCGCGCAGGCGCTGCGCACGCTGGTGCGCGCGAGCGCCGAGGGCCGCATCGCGATCGACATCGTCGCCTACGACGAAGACGACTTCGAGGCCGAAGCCGAGCACGCCGGCGACGCCGACGTGGCCGACGGCAACGCCGCCGACTGACGCCAACGCCGGCCGCATCGTCGGCGTCTTCGGCCTGCGCGGCGAGCTGAAGCTCGACCCCAGCCGCGTCGGCACCGACGTCCTGGCGGCCGGGCTGGCGCTGCGCGCCACGCTGCGCGACGGCGGCGCGTTGGCGCTGCGCGTGCGTTCGCTGCGCAGCCACCAAGGGCGTCCGCTGGTCGCCTTCGAGGGGATCGACGACGCGACCGCGGCCGAAGCGCTGGTCGGCGCGACGCTGGCCGTCGACCGCGCCGCGGTCCGGCTGCGCGAGGGCGAGTTCTTCGATGAAGACCTGGTCGGCTGTGCACTGGTCGACGCGGCCGGCGACGTGCTGGGGGAGGTCGTCGCGGTCGAGCATTTTCCGGCGCAAGACGTACTGCTGGTCGGCCCGCG